>NZ_JBIVHS010000005.1:0-226700 GCF_044749365.1 Kitasatospora sp. NPDC089509
CGCCCGGTTACATTCCGAACCCGGAAGCTAAGCCTCACAGCGCCGATGGTACTGCAGGGGGGACCCTGTGGGAGAGTAGGACGCCGCCGAACAATCATTCAGAAAAGGCCCACCCGGGTTATCGGGTGGGCCTTTTCGCGTTCATCGGAAATCGGATGAAAACGGGCGGAAGGGCCCGGGGCGACCCCCGCCGAGTGGCTGCTTCTTCGTCAATATGCCGCTAAAACCGCCTGATCAGCGGACTGATCAGCGGAAAATCGCTGCTCACGCCGTAGTCTCGAAGGCAGGGGGAACAGGTGTCCGGGGGTGGCTCCCGGGCAGAGCCGGATCAAGAATGGTGCTCATGGGACGAGGCAGGCTGCGCATCTACCTCGGGGCGGCCCCCGGGGTCGGCAAGACGTACGCCATGCTCGCCGAGGCACACCGGCGGCAGGAGCGTGGCACGGACGTCGTGGTGGCGTTCGTGGAGGACCACGGCCGGCGACGGACCGCGGACCTCGTCGCCGGGCTGGAGGTCGTGCTGCGGCAGCAGGTGGTGCACCGGGGTGCCCGGTTCTCCGAGATGGACCTGGACGCCGTGCTGGCGCGCCGCCCGCAGGTGGCGCTGGTGGACGAGCTGGCCCACACGAACGTGCCGGGCTGCCGCAACGAGAAGCGCTGGCAGGACGTCGAGGAGCTGCTCGCGGCCGGGATCGACGTGATCTCCACCGTGAACGTGCAGCACCTGGAGTCGCTCGGGGACGCCGTCGAGGGCATCACCGGGGTGCGCCAGCGGGAGACCGTCCCGGACGAGGTGGTCCGCCGGGCGGACCAGATCGAGCTGGTGGACATGTCCCCGCAGGCGCTGCGGCGACGGCTGGCGCACGGCAACGTCTACATGCCGGAGAAGATCGACGCCGCGCTCGCCAACTACTTCCGCCCGGGCAACCTGACCGCGCTGCGCGAGCTGGCGCTGCTGTGGACCGCGGACCGGGTGGACGAGTACCTGCAGAAGTACCGCGCCGAGCAGGGCATCGTCGGCACCTGGCAGGCCCGGGAACGGATCGTGGTCGGCCTGACCGGCGGCCCGGAGGGGGCCACCCTGATCCGCCGGGCGGCCCGGATCGCGGCCCGGGTCTCCGGCGGCGAGCTGCTGGCCGTGCACATCTCCCGCTCGGACGGGCTGGCCGGCACCGGCTCGCCGCAGACCCTGATCGAACAGCGCGCGCTGGTGGAGAGCCTCGGCGGCTCCTTCCACAACGTCCTGGGCGACGACCCGGCCGAGGGGCTGCTGGACTTCGCCCGCGGCGTGAACGCCACCCAGATCGTGCTCGGCACCAGCCGCCGGCCCGGCTGGCAGTACCTGTACGGGCCGGGCGTCGGCACCCTGGTCACCCAGAAGGCCGGGGACATCGACGTCCACATGGTCACCCACGAGCACGCCGGGCACGGGCGCCGCGGCAAGATACCCGTGCGGCGGACCACCGACCTCGGCCGGACCCGGACCGTCGCCGGCTGGCTGATCGGGCTGGCCGGCCCACCGCTGCTGGCACTCGTGCTGACCGCGATCGGCGGGCTGGGCCTGTCCACCGACATGCTGCTGTTCCTGTCGCTGACGGTGCTGGCGGCGCTGGTCGGCGGGCTGCTGCCGTCGATCGGTTCGGCGCTGGTCGGCTCCTCGGTGCTGAACTTCTACTTCACCCCGCCGCTGCACACCTTCTCCATCAACGAGCCGCAGAACATCATGGCGGTGGCGATATTCACCGTCGTCGGCTGCTCGGTCGCCTCCGTGGTGGACCTGGCGGCCCGGCGCACCCACCAGGCGGCCCGCGCCCAGGCCGAGGCGCAGACCCTCAGCGCGCTGGCCGGCACCGTGCTGCGCGGCGCCCCGAACGGGGACGGCGTGCTGACCGCGCTGATGGAACAGGTCCGGGAGACCTTCGCGCAGGAGAGCGCCGCGCTGCTGGAACGCCCGGAGCCGACCGGCGGCTGGGTGGCGGTCGCCACCGCGGGACCGCGCCCGCCGGAGCGGCCCGAGGAGGCCGACGTGGACGTGCCGGTCGGCGAGAGCCTGGCGCTGGTGCTGCGCGGCCGGGTGCTGCCCGGCGCGGACCGGCGGCTGCTGGGCGCCTTCGCCGCCCAGGCCGCCGTGGTGCTGGAGCGCCGCCGGCTGGCCCGGGAGGCCGCCGCCGCCCGCCGGGAAGCCGAGGGCAACCGGATCCGCACCGCCCTGCTGGCCGCCGTCTCGCACGACCTGCGCACCCCGCTGGCCGGGATCAAGGCCTCGGTGAGTTCGCTGCGCTCGGCCGACGTGCAGTGGGACCCGGAGGACGAGGCCGAGCTGCTGGCCGGCATCGAGGCCGGGGCCGACCGGCTCGACCACCTGATCAACAACCTGCTCGACATGAGCCGGCTGCAGACCGGCACCGTCACCCCGCTGATCCAGGAGACCGACCTGGACGAGGTGGTCCCGTACGCGCTCGGCGGCGTGCCGCCGGAGTCCGTCCGGCTGGACGTGCCCGAGACGTTGCCGATGATCCAGGCCGACGGCGGCCTGCTGGAGCGCTCGCTGGCCAACCTGGTCGAGAACGCCGTCAAGTACAGCCCGGAGGGCGTCAAGGTGCTGGTCAAGGCCGACGCCCTGGAGCCGCCGGGCGGGCCGGGCCGGGTCGAGCTGCGGATCGTGGACCGCGGCCCGGGCGTGCCCGAGGACGCCAAGGAACGGATCTTCGCACCGTTCCAGCGGTACGGGGACGCACCGCGCGGCGCCGGGGTCGGCCTCGGCCTCGCGGTGGCGCGTGGGTTCGTCGAGGCGATGGACGGTACCGTCACCGCCGAGGACACCCCCGGCGGCGGCCTCACCATGGTCGTCAGCCTGCCCGCCGCCGAGCGGCCGCCCGAACCGGACGGGCCGCCCGGGGAGGGCAGCGACCCGCTCTCGGAGCTGATCACGTGAGAGCCGGGCCCCGCGGCTGAGGTCCGGCCGGTCGGGCGGGAGCGGCCGGCCCGACCGCGCACCGGCCAGCCGGGCACCGGCCGCCGGTCCCCGGCGGCCCGCGCCGCAGCCGTACGAACAGCACAGACACAGTCCGTTAGATCCGACAGCCCGAAAGGCGGAGCCCGTAAATGACCCGGGTCCTCGTCGTGGACGACGAACCGCAGATCGTCCGCGCACTGGTGATCAACCTCAAGGCCCGCAAGTACGAGGTCGACGCGGCCCATGACGGGGCGAGCGCGCTGGAACTGGCCGCCGCCCGCCATCCGGACGTCGTCGTCCTCGACCTGGGCCTGCCCGACATGGACGGCGTCGAGGTGATCCGCGGCCTGCGCGGCTGGACCCGGGTGCCGATCATCGTGCTGTCGGCCCGGCACGCCTCCGACGAGAAGGTCGAGGCCCTGGACGCCGGCGCCGACGACTACGTCACCAAGCCCTTCGGCATGGACGAGCTGCTCGCCCGGATGCGGGCCGCCGTGCGCCGGGCCGAGCCGGTCGCCGGGGAGGACGACTCGCTGGTCGTCACCGAGAGCTTCACCGTCGACCTCGCCGCCAAGAAGGTCAACCGGGACGGCACCGACGTACGCCTCACACCCACCGAATGGCACCTGCTGGAGGTCCTGGTCCGCAACGCCGGCCGGCTGGTCAGCCAGACCCAGCTGCTGCAGGAGGTGTGGGGCCCGGCCTACCGCACCGAGACCAACTACCTGCGGGTCTACCTCGCCCAGCTGCGCCGCAAGCTGGAGCGCGACCCTTCGCACCCGCGCCACTTCATCACCGAACCGGGCATGGGCTACCGCTTCGAGAGCTGACCGGGACGGCCCCCGGCGGCGGCGACGCCTGCCGCCGGGGCCCCCGAACCCGGTACCCTGCCGACATGAGTGGTGACATCAGCAGGGGCCAGCCGCAGGGGCGGTTCCGCCGCATGCTCAACCGGCTGACCTCCTCGGCCGAGGAACTGGACGCCGAGGACCTGCGCCAGGAGAGCGCCGCCGAGTCGGGCTGCACGCCGATCGCCGGCTGTGCCGACCGTCAGCTGGTCACCGTCGCGGGCACCCTGCGCACGGTGACGCTCCGCCCGCGGGCCGGGGTGCCGGCCCTGGAGGCCGAGCTCTTCGACGGCACCGAGGCGCTGGAGGTCGTCTGGCTGGGTCGCCGCTCGATCGCCGGCATAGAGCCGGGCCGCCGGCTCGTCGCCAGCGGCCGGATCAGCCACGCACGCGGGCGCCGCGTGCTGTTCAACCCCCGCTACGAACTGCGTCCGGTCGGACACGGGAGCGAATGAGCGTGAGCAACCACCCCGGCGGAGACGCCGCCCGGATCGACCTGGACGCCACCGACGTGGCCGCCTGGCAGGACGCCGCCGCCGCGGAGGCGGTGGACGGACTGGCCCGGTCGATCGACGGCACCGGCCCGGCCGCCGACCGGCCGCTCGACCCGGCGGCCGCCGAAGCCGCCCGGCAGGCCGCCTCCAAGGAGGCCGCCGACACCGTCCTCCAGGCCTTCGGCGGCGTGCGCGGCATGATCGACATGACGCTGCCCGGCCTGGTCTTCATCGTCACCTACAACGTCACCCACCAGGTCAGCGCCGCGGCCTGGGCCGCGCTCGGCCTCAGCGCCCTGTTCGTGGTGGCCCGGCTGGCCCGGCGGGAGACCATCCAGCACGCCTTCAGCGGCGTGTTCGGCGTCGCCCTCGGCGCCTGGATCGCCATGAAGAGCGGCAAGGCCGAGGACTTCTACCTGCCCGGCCTGCTGTGGAGCGTCGGCTACTGCGCCGCCATGGCGGTCTCCGCCGTGGTCCGCTGGCCGATGATCGGGGTGATGCTCGGCCCGATCACCGGCGAGATGTTCACCTGGCGCAAGGAGAACCCCGGCCGGCTGGCCGCCTACACCAAGGCGACCTGGGCCTGGGTGGTGATCATGGGCCTCAAGCCGGTGATCCTCTTCCCGCTGTACTTCACCCACAACGTCAACCTGCTCGGCTGGCTGAAGGTCGCCCTCGGCATCCCGCCGCTGCTGCTGGCGATGTACGTGACCTGGCAGATCCTGCTGAAGGCGCCGCCGCCGATCAAGGCGCAGCTGGACGACGAGGAGGAGCCGGCGGCCAAGTAGCCGCTCTCCGCCCCGGTACGGCCGAGGGCCCGCATCCCATCGGGGATGCGGGCCCTCGGCCGTACGCGCGTGCGGTCCTGCCGGGCGGTCCTGCCGGGCGGTCCTACTGGGCGCCGGAGGTGGCGGACAGCAGCTCCTCCAGCTCCTCCTCGCGCTCCTGCGCGGCCACGAACAGCAGCTCGTCGCCGCCGTCCAGGGTGTCGTCCTTGCTCGGCACCAGCACCCGGCCGCCGCGGATGATGCTGACCAGCGCGGTGTCCTGCGGCCAGGTGACGTCGCCGACCCGGGTGCCGACCAGCTCGGCCTCGCCGGCCAGGGTCAGCTCGACCAGGTTGGCGTTGCCCTGGCTGAAGCGCATCAGGCGGACCAGGTCGCCGACGCTGACCGCCTCCTCGACCAGCGCGGACATCAGCCGCGGGGTGGAGACGGCGACGTCCACGCCCCAGGACTCGTTGAAGAGCCACTCGTTCTTCGGGTTGTTCACCCGGGCGACCACCCGCGGCACCGCGTACTCGGTCTTGGCGAGCAGCGAGACGACCAGGTTGACCTTGTCGTCACCGGTCGCGGCGATCACCACGTGGCAGCGCTGCAGCGCCGCCTCGTCCAGCGAGGTGATCTCGCAGGCGTCGGCCAGCAGCCACTCCGCCATGGGCACCCGCTCCACCGAGATGGAGTTGGGGTTCTTGTCGATCAGCAGGACCTCGTGACCGTTCTCCAGCAGCTCGCCCGCGATCGAGCGGCCCACGGCACCGGCCCCGGCAATGGCGACCCGCATCAGTGACCCTCCTCCTTCGGCCCCTGCGCGAACGCGGCCTCCACGGCCGTCAGGTCGGCCCGGCGCAGCATCACGTGCACCAGGTCGCCTTCCTGCACCACCATCTGCGGCGAGGGGAGCACCCCTTCGCCGAGCCGGGTGACGAACGACACCCGGGCGCCGGAGACCTCCTCCAGGCTGCTGATCCGCTGACCGACCCAGGCCGGGTGGTACGCCACCTCGGCCAGCTGGACGCTGCCGCTCGGGTCGTTCCACAGCGGCTCGGCGCCGCTCGGCAGCAGCCGGCGCAGCATCTGGTCGGCGGTCCAGCGGACCGTCGCCACGGTCGGGATGCCCAGGCGCTGGTACACCTCGGCTCGGCGCGGGTCGTAGATCCGGGCCGCGACGTTCTCCACGCCGAAGGTCTCCCGGGCGACCCGGGCGGCGATGATGTTGGAGTTGTCGCCGCTGGAGACGGCGGCGAAGGCCCCGGCCTCCTCGATGCCCGCCTCGCGCAGGGTGTCCTGGTCGAAGCCGACCCCGGTCACCCGGCGCCCGTTGAACCCGGCGCCGAGCCGACGGAAGGCGGTCGGGTCCTGGTCCACCACGGCCACCGAGTGACCCTGTTTCTCCAGCGTTCTCGCGAGGGCGGAGCCCACGCGGCCGCAGCCCATGATGACGATGTGCACCGGCGCTACCTCACCCGTCCCGAAGGGTTCTTGACCTGCGCAAACACCGTTCATCTCCGTTTCCCGCCCGGGTACGCCGGGGCGAGGGTCCTCGTGGGGCGTCGGCCGGACTGTGCTCGACAACCAGAGTGTTGCCCACCGACTCGTATCCGACACGCTAGCCGGTCCACCGAACGCAGTCGCGACGAAGGGGGGGATAAACGGCGCAAGCCCCGCCGGGAAACCCCTACGATTCCTTAACGTGCCTATGCCGACTGACCTTCCGAAACGCCTCTTGATCGGGCGCGCCCTGCGCAGCGACAAACTCGGGGAGACGCTCCTCCCCAAGCGGATCGCGCTGCCCGTCTTCGCCTCGGACGCGCTCTCCTCGGTCGCGTACGCCCCCGAGGAGATCCTGCTCACGCTCTCCGTCGCGGGCGCCTCGGCGATCCACTTCTCCTGGCAGATCGGCGTCGTGGTGGCGATCGTGATGCTCGCCGTCGTCGCCTCGTACCGGCAGAACGTGCACGCCTACCCCAGCGGCGGCGGCGACTACGAGGTGGCGACCGTCAACCACGGCCCGGCCGCCGGGCTGGTGGTCGCCGCGGCCCTGATGGTCGACTACGTGCTGACCGTCGCGGTGTCCACCACCTCGGGCGTCGCCAACGTGGTCTCCGCCGTCCCGGCGCTGCGCGGGCACGAGACGATCGTGTCGGTTGTCGTGGTGGTCCTGCTGATGGGCATGAACCTGCGCGGGGTGCGCGAGTCCGGTACCGCCTTCGCCGTCCCCACCTACGCCTTCATGATCGGCGTGATGGGCATGGTCGGCTACGGCTTCCTGCGGCACTTCGTGCTCGGCCAGTCCATGCCCGCCGAGAGCTCCGGCTTCCACCTCGCCGCCACCCCGGGCAACGAATCGCTGGCCGGCTTCGCGATGGTGTTCCTGCTGCTGAAGTCCTTCTCCTCCGGCTGCGCCGCGCTCACCGGCGTGGAGGCGATCTCCAACGGCGTCCCGGCCTTCCGCAAGCCGAAGAGCAAGAACGCGGCCACCACGCTGCTGATGATGGCGAGCGTCGCCGTGGTGATGTTCATGGGCATCATCTGGCTGGCCCGGCTGACCGGCGTGCAGATGGCCGAGAACCCGTCCGAGCAGCTGGTCGGCGCCGGCTCCGGCTACCACCAGAAGACCGCGCTGGCACAGATCAGCGAGGCCGTCTTCAACAACTTCACGCCCGGCTTCTACTTCGTCGCCGCCGTCACCGGACTGATCCTGGTGCTGGCCGCCAACACCGCCTTCAACGGCTTCCCGGTGCTCGGCTCGATCCTCGCCCAGGACCGCTACCTGCCGCGCCAGCTGCACACCCGCGGTGACCGGCTGGCCTTCTCCAACGGCATCATCCTGCTGGCCATCGCCGCGATCCTGCTGATCATCGCCTTCGACGCGGACCCGACCCGGCTGATCCAGCTCTACATCGTCGGCGTCTTCGTCTCCTTCAACATGAGCCAGTCCGGCATGATCCGGCACTGGACCCGGCTGCTGCGCACCGAGACCGATCCGGCCGCGCGGCGCCACATGCAGCGCAGCCGGGCCATCAACGGCTTCGGCCTGGTGATGACCATGGCCGTGCTGGTCGTCGTCCTGGTCACCAAGATCGGCCACGCCTGGATCGCGATCGCCGCGATGGTCGTGCTGTTCGTGATGATGAAGGGGATCCGCCGCCACTACGACCGGGTCTCCGAGGAGCTCACCGCCGCCGAGGAGCCGGACGACGCGGTGCCGCCGACCCGGGTGCACGCCATCGTGCTGGTCTCCAAGCTGCACAAGCCGGCGCTGCGCGCCCTCGCCTACGCCCGGCTGGCGCACGCCCACACCCTGGAGGCCGTCACCGTCAACGTCGACCCGGCCGACACCGCGGCGCTGCGGCGGGAGTGGGACGAGCGCGGCATCGAGGTGCCGCTCAAGGTGCTGGACTCGCCGTACCGGGAGATCACCGGCCCGATCCTCGACTACGTGAAGAACCTGCGGCGCAGCAGCCCGCGCGACGTGGTCGCGGTCTACATCCCGGAGTACGTGGTCGGGCACTGGTACGAGCACCTGCTGCACAACCAGAGCGCGCTGCGGCTCAAGGGGCGGCTGCTGTTCAAGCCCGGGGTGATGGTCACCTCGGTGCCCTGGCAGCTGGAGTCCTCGGAGCGGCGCAGGCCGCTGAAGGCCTGGTCGCCGCCCGGCTCCGTCCGCCGTGGCGAGCCGCGGGCGCCGAAGGCCGTAAAGTCGAAGGATTCCGTCCGTGCCGGTGAGAACGCCGGTGCCACCTCCGACCGCAGCAAGGAATCCTCCCAGTGACGCGCAACACTCCGCCCCGCTCCTCGGGCTCCTCCGGCGCCTCCGGCAAGGGCAAGGGCGCCCGTCGGGGCGGCTCCCAGCCCGGAAAGGTGGCCCGGCCGCGCTGGGGCAAGCCGCAGCGCCCGGAGGCCACCGACCGTGACGGACTGACGGCGCGCACGGCGCCGGTCGTGCCGGCCGAGCCGTCCGTCGAGCAGCCGGTCCGGGCCGAGAAGCCGGCGCGGGCCGAGAAGCCGGTCCGGGCCCAGAAGGGCGCCCAGGGCGAGAAGGGTGCTCGGACCGAGAAGGGTGCCGCGGGGGCTGCCGGGAAGGCGCCGCGCAAGCAGGCGGTGCGGCCGCCGAAGGCGCTGCGCGGCGCGGGGGCGCGGCCGGCGCGGCCGGCGCGGCCGGAGACGCCGTCCGGGGATCCGCTGGTGGGCCTGCGCTACGAGGTCGAGGTCGGCCCGGTCGCGCACGGCGGCGGGCACTGCGTGGCCCGGCACGAGGGTCGGGTGCTGTTCGTCCGGCACGCGCTGCCCGGTGAGAAGGTGGTCGCCCTGGTGACCGAGGGCACCACCACCTCGCGGTTCCTGCGCGCGGACGCGGTGGAGGTGCTGGAACCCGCCAAGGAGCGGATCGAGGCGCCCTGCCCGTTCTCCGGACCGGGCAAGTGCGGCGGCTGCGACTGGCAGCACGTCACCCCGGGCGGGCAGCGCAAGCTCAAGGCGTCGGTGCTGACCGAGCAGCTCGCGAAGCTGGCCGGGCTGACCCCGGCCGAGGCGGGCTGGGACGGCAGCGTCGAGCCGGTCGGCGGCAAGCTGCAGCCCGGGCAGGTGCCGGCCTGGCGCACCCGGGTGCAGTACGCGGTGGACGCGGAGTCCGGCAAGGTCGGCCTGCGCAAGTACCGCTCGCACGAGGTGCAGGTGATCGACCGCTGCCTGATCGCCGCCGAGGGCGTCACCGAGCTGGGCATCGAGTCCCGGGACTGGCCGGGCGTGGCGAGCGTCGAGGCGTTCGCCGCCAGCGGCTCCTCGGACCGTCAGGTGGTGCTGACCCCGCGGGACGGCGCCCAGCTGCCGCTGGTCGAGCTGGACAAGCCGGTGTCGATCGCCCGCGTCGACGCGCAGGGCGACCTGCACAAGGTGCACGGGCGCTCGTTCGTGCGCGAGCGGGCGGCCGGGCGGACCTGGCGGGTCAGCAACGGCGGCTTCTGGCAGATCCACCCGGAGGCGCCGGACACCCTGGTCGACGCGGTGCTGGACGGCCTGGACCCGCAGTGGGGCGAGAACGCGCTGGACCTGTACTGCGGGGTCGGCCTGTTCGCCGGCGCGCTGGCCGACCGGGTCGGCGAGGACGGTGCGGTGCTCGGCATCGAGTCGTCCAAGCAGGCCGTGGTCGACGCCCGGCACAACCTGGCCGCGCTGGACAACGTGCAGATCGAGTGCGACCGGGTCGAGACGCTGTTGCCGCGCACCGGCATCACCGCCACCGACCTGATCGTGCTGGACCCGCCGCGGGCGGGCGCCGGGCGCGAGACCGTCGCGCACCTGGTCGGCCTGGAGGCGCGTCGGATCGCGTACGTGGCCTGCGACCCGGCGGCGCTCGCCCGGGACCTGGCGTTCTTCCGCGAGGGCGGCTACCGGCCGGTCTCGCTGCGGGCCTTCGACCTGTTCCCGATGACGCACCACTTCGAGTGCGTGGCGATCCTGGAGCCGGCCGGGAAGTGATCCCGGAGGCGCGGTGACCGGGGGACGACCCCGGAGACGGCGAGGAGACGGCGAGCAGACGCCGAGGAGGCGGCACCCGTGGCACACGGGGGCCGCCTCCTCGGCGTTCGCGGGCCGCTACTCGTTGTGCTCCTCCTCGTCGGCGGTGTGCGGGAGGTCGATGCCGTGCTGGGCGGCGAGCCTGATGAGTGAGGCGACCCGGCCCTCGTACGCCTGGACGCCGTCGGCGTCCCCTTCGGCTCGGGCCGTCGCGAGGTCCCGCCGGGCCTGGGCGAGCTGCTCGCGCAGCTCCTGGTCGAACATGGCTGTCATTGCCGGCCTCCAGAAAACCGGTCGGTGCCGCTCGGGGAACGCTCGGGAGAGTTCAGAGTCCCGGATGGTGCAGGACTGTTCAAGTCGGGTCCGGTCAGGTTCAGGGTAGGTCCGGTCGGGTACCGGTGTGGGGCCGGGGGCTTCCGGTTCGGCTTCCCGTCCGGTGCTCCGTCCGGCCTCGCGTCCGGTTTCCCGTTCGGTTTCCGGGGTGGGGTGGGGGTCCGGGCCGCGGTTCGGTGACGGACAGGTTGCGCGGGGGCGTGCGGCAGGTGTGCGGGCGGTGTGCGTGCGCCCTTGTTGTGCTAGCACTTCGGCGCTAGCTTGAACGGCATGGGCAAGAAGCAGCTGAACGTCCGAGTGGACGCCACGACCGCGGAGATGGCCCGGGAACGGGCGGAGCAGCAGGGGATCAGCATGAACCAGTACATCGAACGCCTGGTCCAGCAGGACATGGGTGAGTCGGGACAGGCCTTCATCGACGCCGCCGCACAGTTCATGAAGGAGTACGAGACGGCCTTCCTCGCCGAGTTCGGGGAGTCGGGCGAGCTCCAGGACGTGCGCCGTTGAAGCTGGAGGTCGACCTCTCGTGGCTGCTCATGACCGCCGAGCAGTACACGCCCGGTGACCCGCAGGTCACTGACTACGGCTCGCTGCTCGCGGCGGTCACCCGGCACCAGGCCGAGATCTTCGACATCTCCGTCTACCCCGAACCGCCGGACCGCGCGGCGGCGCTGATGCACCAGCTGATCCGGGTGCCCGCGCTGGAGAAGACCAACGAGCTCTTCGCGACCGCCGTCGCCTACGCCTACCTCGTCGCCAGCGGCTGCACCGTCGCCACCACCGCCCGTGAGGTGCGCAGCCTCTCCCGGGCCATCCGGGAGGGGCGGCTCGGGGTGTCCGGGGTCGCCGAACGGCTGGCGGCCTGGGTGGTCGACGAGGCGGAGGGGGAGGGCGTCACGGGGGCGGAGGACGAGGACGGGGACGACGACTGAGTGCCGTCCCCGTCCGGGGTCGGGGCCTGGGCCGGGCGGGTCGTGCGGGTCCCTGCACGGGCCCCGGGCCCCGTGAGTCCTACGCGGGTTCGGCGATGAGGGCCGTCGCGAACGGGCGGAAGCCGGCCCGGCGGTAGATCCGGGCCACGTCCTCGTCCGCGGCGGACAGGAACACCGTCCGTACGCCGTTCGCGCGGGCGTGCGCCACCAGGGCCGCGGTCACCGCCAGACCCAGCCCGCGCCGACGGGCGGACGGGAGCGTCCCGACCCCGACCACCTCGGTGACCGGGCCCACCGGGTTGTGCTGGCCAGCGCACAGCACCTCGTCGCCGTCCAGGACGGCGGCCAGCGCGGAGACACCGTCGGTGATCCGCCCGGCGATCCGCGCCACCGCGCCCTCGTCCGTCAACCTGGCGGCGGCCGTGGCCAGTTCGGCCGCTCCGGCGGCACCGATCGCGGTGCCCGGGTCGCCGAAGGCCAGGTGCGGGACGGCGACCGCGGCGGCCAGCTCGGGGGCGTCCGCGCCCAGCACCCGCACCGTCACCCGCTCCGGGAGGGCCGGCGCCGGGGCCGCCCCGTCCTCCGGGCCGAGCACCAGCAGCGGGTGCTCGTGCACGGCCAGCCCGGCCGCCTCCACCGCCGCGCGCAGCTCCGGGTTCTGCTCGGCGACCCACTCGAAGGCCTCCGGCAGGCCCAACTCCCGCTGCCGCTCCAGCACCCGGCGGACGTCCTCGGCGGTGGCGGCCGGGCCGTCGTGGCCGGGGGTGGGGCGGGCGTAGTAGTGCCAGCCGGTGCTGCCCTTGCGGACGAACAGGGTCAGCGGGCCGAAGTCCTCGGCGACGGCGGCGCTGCGCGGCACGGCGTCGTAGTAGCACTCGATCGCCTGGAGCAGGGCGGGGTCCGGAGCATGATCAGCTGAAGTCACGGCGTGCATCCAAGCAGGAGCGCCGGTGGGGCGCCACCGAATTCCGGCGGGACCGTCTTCGTCGAACGGCCTCCGACGAACGGCCTCCGTCGCACGGCCTTCGTCGAGCGGTGGCTGCCGAACGGTCGTTGCCGGAAGGTCGTTGCCGAACGATTGTTGCCGAACGATGACCCGCTCGCGGCGATCTTGTGCGTCTGCGCCGGGCATGCTGAGGCCTTCACAGCTCTGCCGAGGGGGACGGCGGACGTCCGCACTCGGCGAGGCAAGGGGGGAAGTCAGGCCCATGAGGCTCTGCTTTCTGGTGGAGGAGCACTACCGGCGGGACGGCATGCCGCTGGACGTCGTGCGTCAACTCGCCGCGTGGGGGCATCGGGTGGACGTGCTGCGCCCCGGTGACTCGCTGCTGGCGATCTCCGAGGCGGTCCGGGCCGGCAGCCACGACGCCTGGGTGCTCAAGACCGTCTCCGGCGGCCCCGGGCTCACTCTGCTGGAGGCGGCCGCGGCGGTGGGCCTCACCACCGTCAACGACGTCCGCTCGATCCGGGGCGTCCGGGACAAGGCACTCGCCGCCGTCATCGCCCGCACCCGCGGCCTGCCCGCCCCGGTCACCTACGCCGCCGCCCGCTGGGAGCGCCTCGCCGACATCCCGGCCGCCGAGTACCCGCTGGTGGTCAAACCGGCGGACGGCAGCTCCGGGCGGGGCGTGCGGCTGGTCGCCGGGCCCGACGACCTGACCGCGCTCGGGCCCGAACTCGCGCGGGAGGGGCTGCTGATCGCGCAGCCCTACGTCCCCAACGGCGGCACGGACCTCAAGGTGTACTGCGTCGACGGCGAGCTCTTCGCGACGGAACGGTCCTCCCCGCTGCACCCCGGGCACGCCGTGCGCGAGCGGCCGGTGCCGCTGCCGGGGAGCGTCGCGCGGATCGCGGCGCAGGTGGGCGAGGTGTTCGGGCTGGATCTGTACGGGGTCGACGTGCTGCTCGGGCCGGACGGGCCGGTGGTGGTGGACGTCAACGACTTCCCGAGCTTCCGGCAAGTGCCGGACGCGGTGGCCCGGGTCGCCCGGGCGGTGCTGCGGCTCGCGCGCAGCGGGACGGCGGCGTCGGTGCCTTCAGCGCCTTCAGCGCCTTCGGTGTCGGCGGTGAGTGCGGTGTCCTCGGTGCCTTCGGTGTCGGTGCCCGCGCTGGTGTCGGCGGGTGGCGGCGACGGTGGCCGGCTCGGCCCGGCGGAGGGTGGGCTGGGATGAGGGTCGGACTGATCGCGCGCGACCCGGGGCATCCGGTGCTCGCGGCCGCCGCCGGGGTGCTGGCGCGACGGGGATGCGGGGTGGAGTATGTCGGGCCGGACGGCGGCGTCGGAGCGGGGGCCCTCGCCGACGTCTACCTGCTCAAAGCGCGAACACCTCAAGCACTTTCACTGGCAAGGGATTTGGAGCGGCGCGGGGCAGTCGTGGTCAACTCGGCGGCGGCGACCGGACGGTGCCAGGACCGGGTGCGGATGGCGGAGCTCGCCCGCGGCGCCGGACTGCCGTTCGCGCCGACGCTCGCGGCCGGGGTGCTGGCCCGACTCGCCTGCCCCGCCCACCCGTTCGTGGTGAAGAGCCGACACAGCCGGCGCCACGACCTGGTCGCGCTGGTCGACGGTCCGGACCGGCTGCGGGAGCTGGTCGGACGCTGGCCGGCGGAGGAGGTCGTCATCCAGCCGTATGTCCGGGGGAACGGCTGGGACCAGAAGCTGTGGGTGGTCGACGGGCAGCTGTTCGCCGCCCGGCGGCGCTCCGAACTCGCCCCGGAGGGCGAGGAGTCGGTGGCCGCGGAGGAATGGGAGCCGTCCGCCGGACAGGCCGCGCTGGCGCTGCGGGTCGGCGAGGTGTTCGGGCTGCAGGTGTACGGGGTCGACCTGCTGGACGGGGCCGCCGAGCCGGTGATCGTGGACGTCAACGCCTTCCCCGGCATCCGCGGGCGGCCCGGTGCGCCCGAGGCCGTCGCCGGGCTCGCCCTGCGGGTGGCGGGGGAGCGGGCCACCGGGTCTCGCTAGCGTGCTCGCGGCGCGTCGGCGCCGTGTCGGCGCCGCGTCGCTGGCGTACCGGCGGCGTCTGCGCGACGGCGGGCGGCCGGTCGGTGCCGGCGCAGCGCGGGCGGCCGTCGCCGGCACGGGTGGTTAGGCTGGCTGACGCCCCCGACCGGTCGGGGCCGAACGGCGAGAGAAGACGGAACGTTGCTGCAGGACATCGAGCCCTACCTGGCCTGCCCCCACTGCGCGCAGGACCTCACCCGGCACGAGCGCAGCCTGCGCTGCCCCGCCGGGCACAGCTTCGACCTCGCCAAGCAGGGCTATGTCAGCCTCCTCGCCGGCGACGCCCACACCGGCACCGGGGACACCGCCGAGATGGTCGCCGCCCGGGCCGACTTCCTCGCCGCCGGCCACTACCGGCCGATCGCCGACGCCCTCGCCGAGGCCGCCGCGGCGGCCGGCGCCGACCCGGAGGGCCTGGTCGCCGACCTCGGCGCCGGCACCGGCCACTACCTGGCCCACGTCCTGGAGGCCCTGCCCGGCCGGGTCGGCGCCGCCCTCGACATCTCCAAGTACGCGCTGCGCCGCGCCGCCAAGGCCCACCCCCGGATCGGCGCCGTGGTCTGCGACGCCTGGCGCCCACTGCCGCTGCGCGACGCCTCCACCGACCTGATGCTCAACGTCTTCGCCCCGCGCAACGGCCCCGAGATCCGCCGCGTGCTGCGCCCCGGTGGCACCCTGCTGCTGGTCTCGCCCACCGCCCGCCACCTGCGCGAACTCGTCTCCGCCCTCGGCCTGTTGTCGGTCGACGAGGACAAGCAGCGGCGGATCGACGAGAAGCTCGGCCCCTACCTGACGCCGGTCGACCAGCGGTCGGTCGAGTTCACCCTGCGGCTCTCCGCGCAGGACGTCCGCACCGTCGTCGGCATGGGGCCGAGCGCCTGGCACACCGACCCCGACCGGCTCGCCGCCGCCCTCGCGGAGCTGCCGGAACCGGTCGAGGTGACCGCTTCGGTGACGGTGGCCGGGTACCGGCGGTCGGTGTAGGCCCTCCGCTCCGGTTTGTCCGGCTGCTACCCGCGCGGCCGCGGGCTCGACGGTGGGCGCCGGGGCGGCCCCGGTCAGCGGTGTGCGGCAGGTTCGCCACGTTGGGATGAATCTGGCGCGCAGACACGTTTCGCCCCGCCCGGCTGCGGCTAACGTCCGACGGGTGAACCGCGACGTCGCCGCGCCCGTCGGGCCGGCCCAACTGCGCCCGGGCGCCCCGGGGCCCGACCGGCCGCCCGTGCCACGCCCCACCGTCGAGGAGCTGCGGCTCACCTCCTTCAAGTCCTACCGGCGGGCCGTCCTGCCGCTCGCGCCGCTCACCGTGCTGCACGGGCCGGCCGGGGTCGGCAAGTCCAACGCCCTGGACGCGCTGGCCGTACTCGCCCGGCTCGCCCTCGGCGAGGAGATCGCCGGCTCCCTGGACGGACTGCCGGCCCGCACCGGCCCGCTCGCCACCCCCGTGCGCGGCGGCCTGGCCGGCTGCGTCCCGCACGGACGGGACGCCGTCATCCTGGGCTGCACCGTCCGCTCGCCGCGCGGCCGGATCCGGCTCGACCTGGTCATCCGCACCGACGGAGCGGTCCGGATCGCCCGGGAGTCGCTCAGCCTCGACGGACGCACCCTGGTGGACACCGGCGAACAGGACGTCCGGAACGGGCGCGTCAACGTCTGCTGGCACAACGACACCCGTCAGGGCGACATCCGGGCGCCGTTCCCCAGCGGCACCATGATCACCGCGCAGCTGCCGCTGCGGGTGGCCGGCTCGTCCACCGGCGAACGACTCGTCCTCGCCGCCACCGAGGACCTCCTCACCGCGCTGCGCGAGGTCTTCCCGCTGCACCCGGTCCCCGCGCTGATGCGCGGCTGGGCCGCAGCCGACCCGCAGGCCCGGTTGCGCAGCAACGCCGCCAACATCTCGGCCGTCATCCACCGGCTCGCCCACGAGTGCCCGCGCCGCTACGGGCAACTGCTGCGGGCCGTCCAGACGGCCGCGCCGCACCCGCTGCTCGGGCTCACCCTCGCCGAACGCGAGGGTGAGCGCGGGGCGGCGCGGCGGGTGCTGGCCGTCTTCGACGAGGGCGTGCTCGGCCGCACCGGGGCCGACCAGGCCTCCGACGGGATGCTGCGCCACCTCGCCTTCGCGGCGGTGCTGCTGACCGGTGCCGGGGTGCTCGACCTCGACGTGGCCGCCGAGGTGCCGTGGGCGCACCGGCAGCTCACCGTGCTCGCCGAGGACCTCGGGGCGGGGCTGGCCACCGAGCAGGCCGCCTCGCTGCTGCGGCTGGCGCGGGACATGGCCGGGCGCAACCAGCTGCGGGTGGTGGCCGCGCTGCAGGGGCCGGCGGCGGCCCGGGAGGCGTTCGGGGCGGGCGAGGGGCGGTCGGGGGAGGTGGCAATGGTGGAGTGCCGGCGGGATCCGGGGACGGGGCTGACGGTGCTGAGGGCGGAGGCGAGCCGGGTGCCGGTCCAGTGCGGGCGGGGGGAGGAGGGCTCGGCTTCGGCCGGGGGGCGGTGATGCGGTAGACCTGGGGGCGTGAACGAGCGAGTGACGAGGTCGGTGTCGGGGTCGGAGTCGGGGCCCGGGTCGGGGCCGGTGGAGCCGGTGGTGACGCCCGGGGAGCCGAGCCTGGAGGGGCTGCGGCAACGGCTGGTGGAGTTCGCGGCGGCCCGGCGCTGGGAGCCGTTCCACACGCCGAAGAACCTGGCGGCGGCGCTGAGCGTCGAGGCCGGGGAGCTGCTGGAGATCTTCCAGTGGCTCACGCCCGAGCAGGCGGCCGCGGTGATGTCCGACCCGGAGCGGGCCCACCGGGTCCGCGACGAGGTCGCGGACGTGCTCGCGTACCTGGTGCAGTTCTGCACGGCGGTCGGGGTCGACCCCCTGGAAGCGCTCGCGGCCAAGATCGAGCGCAACGAACACCGCTTTCCGGTGCCGGACGAGGCGGCCGACGTCAACCCGGACGTGGGCTGACCACCCGTGTGAGGGACGGAAGTTATCCACAGCCCCTGGGTTGTCCACAGCTTTCACAATGGTGGATGCGCCCCACCCCGCCCTCCCCGCACGCTCTCCCCGTGACCACTCACCGCCCCGGCGGCGGAGCTGGTCGACGGCGACGACGAGCGGAAGGAACGGGGCCATGGAGGCGCTGCGACTGATCAAGACGGCCCGGCACGCCCTGGCCGAGGCCAGGCACGTGCCGGATGTGTTGGCCGAGGCACGGCAGGCGGCGCTGCTCACTGAGGCGGTGGGCGCCCTGCTGACGGAGTCGGAGGAGGACGACGACCTCCCCGGGCTCGGCCAGCAGCTCTCCGAGGCGGGCGCGCATGCCGCGATCTGCCTGGGCAGGTCCGTCGCCACGAACGCCCTGGTGCACGGCGGCCGGGTCGGCCGGATCACCGAACTCGGCGAACCGGCGGTGGCGTTGGAGGCGCTGGACGACCTGCTGCGGGAGGTCGGGGAGACGCTCGTGGTGCTGGCCTGCGGGGCCGACAGCGAGAGCCTCTACTGGGCGTGCATCGACGGGGTCGACGCGGTGTCGGAGTGCAAGGACGTGACCGCGCGCTTGATCGAGGCGGCCGATCGGGGTGGCGGAGCGGAGCGTACGGTGCTCGGCGGCGCGGAGCCGGAACCGGACGGTCGGAGTGCGCCGTTACTGGTGGTCCGGCTCGGCCCGCCGGGCGAGGACGGCCCGAGCGACTACCGGGTGACCGGCGCGGCCGAGGCGCCGGCGGTGTCGGAGGTGTCCGTGTCGGCCGGGTAGGCGTGGTCCGGGGTGATGTCCTGGGTGTCGGACTGCAGCGCGGCGAGGTCCGCGGTCACCGAGGCGAGCAGTTCCTGCATCTGCTCAAGCAGGGTCTTGGGGGTCGCGGGCCCGGCCGGGCCGCTCGTGAACTGCGGCGTGGCAGAGGGTTCGGACATGACGGGGACCTCTTCGGATCGGTGGTGCGGTGTGCCGCAGCGACCAACGAACCGTTCCGGCCGCCGGTCACCGCGCACCACCCGATGTGGTCCAACCCCGGTACGCCGTAAGCCTCCCGGGTGATCCGAGGTTGCCGCTGCGACACACCCTCGGCTAGGGACCGGATCCACCGGGGTGGAGCGGAGGAGGGTGGGCGGAGGGGGAGGAGAGGCCTAAGGAAGCGACGGAATCCAGAAGTTGGGCCCCGGCGCCGCGCGATCGCGCGGCGCCGAGGCCCAGAAAAGCACCATCAGGAGGAGTGCTGGCTCACGAGCACGAAGCGTCCATGAGCTCGGGCACTGTTCAACACGCTTAGAAAGCATGTTGGGAGCAATCCATCACGAGTTTGAATCTCGTGCCATCCGCCGTCTTCCATCAGTGCAGTCACTATGTCCCGGAGGGATCCCCGAGAGAGCGGTCGGCGTTGTCAATGAGTTCCTTGTACGTGATGACCTCTACACGATTCACGTGCGTGTTGAACGTCCGAAGCGCTTCGTTGATCTCCCGCTCCGGAACGCTCGGCTGGACGGCTGGATGGCCAATCAGGACGATGGCGCTTGCTCGGCGTGTCTCGATGCCGAATTCTTCGAAAATCTGCTGACGGTTCTCATCCAGCCCGACAAGGTAGTTGACTGCTTGCCCTACGGCATCGTGCACCTCAGCAGTAGGCACCCATGCTCCGCGATGTTGCTTCACCAGCGGCCCCTTCATGCTCATGGCCCGCTTCAACTCGACTATGTGAAGGCTTCCGTCACCGCGGATCAGAGGAATGTCGACCTCGTCACCGGATACCAACCTGCGCTGGGCGGCTTCCCCAACGAAACGCCCACCGAAGATCCAATACTGCCCCTCCAGCGCCCGTTGCAGGTCCAGCTCCGTGGCTGTTCTGTCCTCCGCCACCATGCGCAAGCTGGCCAGACGGGCCGAGCGCCGCTGAAGCTGGGCTGCCCGGAGGATCATCTGGCCATCTGGGTCAGCGGCCAGGAGGGCCCATGCCTCCGGTGTCGCAGCAATCCGCTGAGCTGCTTCACCCGGGTCTTCGATATCGATCCGTTCTTGGAGCACACGTTCCAGCCACACCATCTTCTCCGCCCGACCACGAAGGAGTGAGTAGCGTCCTGGCCGGTCTTCCGGTGCTACGAGGTACCGTGCGTCATGGCTTAGTGAGTCGATGTGGGCCAGCAGATCATCCACACCTGCACCGGGGTGTTGCTCCAGATACTCGCGCCCCGCCTCGGCGACGTACTTGAAGTTGATCTCAAGCGTGCCCGCCACAAACCTCCGCAGTCGCTGGTTGCGGATGCCGTCTTGAAAGAGTCGATATCTCTCGTCGAACTCTGGCTGCAGGATTCGTTCCTCGGCGTAATCGATGGAGTCCTGCAGTAGACGCACAACATCCCACTCACCCACCGAGGCTGCGTGTCCGCGCGCCGCCACCAAGAGTTGCACGAGCGGTTTCCCGCCTCTGCGGTGGCCACCTCGTCCGGTTCTCATGTGCTGGAGCACGGAGGAGAGCGCTCGCTTCACCTCGGCGTTCGCCGTCTGCTCGTGAACGTACTTGAGCTGCAGGTCCAGTGAGAAGTCTGATCTGACACCCATGGCCTGAAGTGTGACCGGCAGGTGTGACAGTTCCTCGTGAGTCAATCCACCATCGTGGACATGCTGTCGAGCTTGAGGAGCCTCCTGGTCTCAGTTCTGGTCTCGTTCACCCCCGTCCGGCCGGGTTCGGCGGCTGCCTAGCGGTTCGCTCCGACGCAGGTCAGAACGGGTGTGAACCTCGGCGGACGGCGTTCGAGAGAATTGGAAAGCGTGTTGGGGGCAACCCTCACGAGTTCGAATCTCGTATCCCCTGTCCTGATCGAAGGCCCGGACCGCCCCGTGCGGTCCGGGCTCTCGGCGTGGTCCGGCCCCGTTGTCGGACGCGGTTGGGATCGGGGCTCAGCCTGGGCTCGGGGTGTCTTCTCGGCGGGGGGCGTGGGTGAAGGCGGTGCGGTAGGCCGTGGGAGTCAGGCCGGTGTGTCGGGACACGTGGTGACGCAGGGAGTCGGGGGTGGCGAGGCCGCTGAGCCGGGCGACCTGGTCCATCGGCAGGTCGGTCGTCTCCAGGAGTTCCTGGGCCCGGATCACGCGCTGGTGGAGCAGCCACTGCAGCGGGCTCAGTCCGGTCTCCTCGTGGAACCTGCGGGTCAGGGTGCGGACGCTGCTCGCCGCGTGGGTGGCGAGGTCGGTGCGAGTGAGCGGTTCGTGCAGGCGGTCGAGCGCCCAGGCCCGGGTCGCGGCCAGCGAGGTTCCCGTCTCGGGTGGCAGCGGTGTCGCGATGAACTGTGTCTGCCCGCCGGGCCGCACCGGCGCCGCCACCACCAACCTGGCGACCGCGTTGGCCGTCGCCGCACCGTAGTCGGTACGCACCAGGTGCAGGCACAGGTCGATGCCGGCGGACAGCCCGGCGGAGGTCAGCACGTTGCCGTCCTCGACGTACAGGACGTCGGGTTGCAGCCGGACCGACGGGAAGCGGGTGGAGAACTCCGCGGTCTTGGCCCAGTAGGTGGTGGCGCTGCGCCCGTCGAGCAGTCCGGCTTGGGCGAGGACGAATGCTCCGGTGCAGATGGAGGCGACGCGTTTGCCCGCGGTCGCGGCGCGGCGCAGGGCCGTGAGGACCTGCGGGTCGACGTCCTCGCGGGCCCCGGTCCCGGTCACGATGACGGTGTCGGCGTCGTTGACGGCCTCCAACCCGTGGGGAACGGTGACCTCCAGACTGCCGCTGGTGGCGACGAAACCGGGGCGTGCGGTGCAGACGCGGACCCGGTAGCCGGGGCGGCCGTCGACGACCGTCTCGCCGAGGACCAACTCGGGGATGGACAGGTCGAAGGTGGTGGCAGGGGGGACGGCGACGACGGCGACGCGGTGCATGGCCCGAACCTCCGGATGTTTGGCATTCGGGCCACTACTGTACGAGCCGCCCGCGGCGGAGGGTGGAGCAGTCGGGGCGGCCTGCCCCTTCTCGTGAACCATCAACCAGGGAGTACGAGCGTGTCCATGTACGTCATCGTGGGAGCCGGAGCCACCGGCGCTGCTGCGGCGCGGCTGTTGGCGGACACCGGTGAGCAGGTCCGGCTGGTCACCCGCCGGGGCGGTGGGCCGTTGCACGAGCGGATCGAGCGAGTGGCCGTGGATGCCACCGACACCGGCCGGCTGGTCGAGCTGGCCCGCGGGGCGGCGGTCCTGTTCAACTGCGCCATGCCGGCCTACGACCGGTGGCCGTCCCAATTCCCGCCGCTGGCCGCCTCGTTGCTGGTGGCTGCGGAACGCGGTGGGTCGGACTACGTGATGCTCGGCAACACCTATGGTTACGGGCCGGTCGACGGACCCGTCACGGAGGACCTTCCGATGGCACCCAGCAGCGTCAAGGGCCGCGTCAGGGCGCAGATGTGGCACGACGCGCTCGCCGCGTACGAGGCCGGCCGGGTGCGGGTGACGGAGGTCCGGGCGAGCGACTACCTCGGTGCCGGCGCCTACTCGCCGTTCACCATCATGGTGGGGGCGCAGGTGTTGAGCGGCGCGCCCGTCGCCTACCCGGGGCAACTCGACGCCCCGCACAGCTGGACCTACACCGGTGACGCCGCGCGCACGCTGATCGCCGCGGCCCGGAGCGAGGAGTCGTGGGGCCGGGCCTGGCACACGCCGTCCACCTCTCAGGCCCCGGTCCGTGAGCTGGCCGCGTCCCTGGCGCTGGCGGCCGGTGTGCCTGCTCCCGAGCTGGCCCACATGACCAGGGCCGAACTGGAGGAGATCGGCCGGAAGGATTCCGTCATGGCCGAATTCCCGGAGATGCTGTACCTGTACGACCGCCCCAACCTCCTCGACGCGGCGAACACGTCGGCGGTCCTGAATCTGACGTCCACGCCGATCCGCGCGGTACTGGACGAGATGGCCGCGGAGCACCTGGGTACCGCCGACTGAGCGCCGGAGCTCCGGGGAGGCCCACGAGGGGAGGAGGGCGGGGGAGGAGGGCGGGGAACGGAGGGGAAACACTCCTCCCGCCACTATCAATCTATAGCGGGTGGGGGGCCTTGCGGCAAGGCCCCCCTGGTGGCGCACAATCGCAGGCCTCAGATCGGAGCTGATGCCATGAACCCCCTGACCACCAGCGCTTTCGACCTCCCCGAGCGCCTGTCCGCGAAGGCCGCCCCCGCCCTCGTCGCGGGCGACGAGCGGCACTTCGCGGCCATCGCGGAGAGCCTGGAGCGGGCGATCGCCGAGCTCTCCGACCAGCTCGACGCCGTACGCCGTGCCCCGGGTGGGGCGGGGCAGGCGGCGATGGACCGGGACATCGAGGTGTACCGGCTGAGCGGCCGGCTGCGCGCGCTGCGCCGTTACGGGTTGGACCTGTGCCTGGGGCGGATCGTGGCCGCGGACGACGCCGAGCCGCTGTACGTCGGCCGGCTCGGGCTCACCGACAGTGAGGGTCGGCGGCTGCTGGTCGACTGGCGTTCGCCCGCGGCCGAGCCGTTCTTCGCGGCCACCCACGCCGACCCGCTGGGTCTGACGAGCCGCCGCCGGTACCGCTGGACCCGCGGCCGGATCACCGACTACTGGGACGAGGTGTTCACCGCCGAGGGCCTGGCGGGGCACGTCGCGCTGGACGACCAGTCGGCGTTCATCGCCAGTCTGGGCGGCAGCCGGTCGGCCCGGATGCGGGACGTGCTCGCCACCATCCAGTCCGACCAGGACGCGATCATCCGGGCCGGTTCGCGCGGCGCCCTGGTGGTCGACGGCGGTCCCGGCACCGGCAAGACCGTGGTCGCCCTGCACCGCTCCGCCTACCTGCTGTACTCCGACCCCCGGCTCGGCCACCGGGCCGGCGGCAGGAGCGGTGGCGTGCTGTTCGTCGGCCCGCACCAGCCGTACCTGAACTACGTCGCCGACGTGCTGCCCAGCCTGGGCGAGGAGGGGGTGCGCACCTGCACCCTGCGGGACCTGGTGCCCGAGGGCGCGGGCGCGGCGGAGGAGGCCGACCCGGAGGTGGCGCGGCTGAAGTCCTCGGTGGGGCTGGTGCGGGCGATCGACCGGGCCGTGCGCTTCTACGAGGAGCCGCCGACCGAGGGGCTGCAGGTCAGCACCCACTGGGCGGACCTCTGGCTGAGCGCCGAGGAGTGGTCCGAGGCCTTCGACGCCCCGGACCCGGGCACCCCGCACAACGAGGCCCGCGAGCAGATCTGGGACGAGCTGGTCACGATCCTGCTGGACAAGCTGGAGCAGGACGAGGACGAGGAGGTCACGCCCGAGCAGTTCGAACGGTCGCTGCGGCAGGACCGGGAGCTGGTGGAGACGCTCAACCGGGCCTGGCCGCTGCTGGACGCGACCGACCTGGTCGGCGACCTCTGGTCGGTGCCCGCCTACCTGCGGATGTGCGCGCCCCAGCTGGCCCCGGAGGAGGTCCGCACGCTCCAGCGCAAGCACGCCCCGCAGGCCTGGACGGTCTCCGACCTGCCGCTGCTGGACGCCGCCCGGCAGCGGCTGGGGGACCGTGAGGCGACGCTGCGCCGGCAGCGCCACCGGATCTCGGTGGCGGCCGAGCGCGAGCGGATGGCGGAGGTGATCGGTGACCTGATCCAGGCCGACGACGACGGCGAGGGCGTGGTGACGATGCTGCGCGGCCGGGACCTCCAGGACACCCTGGTCGACGAGGACGCGCTGTCCGACACCGGCGCGGAGCCGTTGGACGGCCCGTTCGCCCACATCGTGGTGGACGAGGCCCAGGAACTGACCGACGCCCAGTGGCAGATGCTGCTGCAGCGCTGCCCGTCCCGGAGCTTCACCATCGTCGGGGACCGCGCCCAGGCCCGGCACGGCTTCACCGAGTCCTGGCAGGAGCGGCTCGAACGGGTCGGCCTCGACCGCACCACGATGGCCTCGCTGAGCATCAACTACCGCACGCCGGAGGAGGTGATGGCGGAGGCCGAGCCCGCCATCCGGGCCGCGCTGCCGGACGCCAACGTGCCGACCTCGGTGCGCAGCAGCGGCGTCCCGGTCCGGCACGGGTCGGTGGCGGAGCTGGCGGCGCTCCTGGACGGCTGGCTCGCGGAGCACGACGAGGGCACGGCCTGCGTCATCGGCGATCCGGGCTTCCGGGAGCGGGCGCGGGTCCGTTCGCTGACCCCGGAGCTGGCCAAGGGGCTGGAGTTCGACCTGGTCGTCCTGGTCGACCCGGAGGCCTTCGGCGACGGCGTCGAGGGCGCGGTCGACCGCTACGTCGCGATGACCAGGGCGACCCGGCAGCTGGTGGTCCTGCGCAGCCGCTGACGGCGGCACGGGCGGGGCGGGCGCCGGGCGAGTGACGGGGCTGGCCGGAGGGGCCCGGCGCATCCGGCGCCGGGCCCCTCCGATCCGCTGTCCCCAGCGGCCTTCGGCCCCCAAGGGCCTTGGCCCGCAGGTCAGTTGTGGGCGTGCAGGTCCGCGTTCAGGCCGCCCCAGGAGCCGGAGCGGGCGATGACCTCGACCGCGCCGGTCTGCGAGTTGCGGCGGAACAGCAGGTTGTCCTGGCCGGACAGCTCGACGGCCTTGGCCACCTCGCCGTTCGGGGCGGTGACCCGGGTGCCGGCGGTGACGTACAGGCCGGCCTCGACCACGCAGTCGTTGCCGAGCGAGATGCCGATGCCCGCGTTGGCGCCGAGCAGGCAGCGCTCGCCGACCGAGACGACCTGCTTGCCGCCGCCGGACAGGGTGCCCATGATCGAGGCGCCGCCGCCGATGTCGCTGTGGTCGCCGACCACGACGCCCGCGCTGATCCGGCCCTCGACCATCGAGGTGCCGAGGGTGCCGGCGTTGAAGTTGACGAAGCCCTCGTGCATCACGGTGGTGCCGGCTGCCAGGTGCGCGCCGAGCCGGACGCGGTCGGCGTGGGCGATGCGCACGCCGCTCGGGGCGACGTAGTCGGTCATCCGCGGGAACTTGTCGATCCCGTACACGGCGAGCTGGCCGCCCTCGGCGCGGACGGCGAGGCGGGCCCGCTCGACGCCGTCCACCGGGACGGGGCCGATGCTGGTCCACGCGACGTTGGCGAGCAGACCGAAGATGCCGTCCAGGTTCTGGCCGTGCGGCTGGACCAGGCGGTGGCTGAGCAGGTGCAGGCGCAGGTACACGTCGTGGGTGTCGAGCGGCTTCTCGTCCAGCGAGGCGATGGTGGTGCGTACGGCGACCACCTCGACGCCGCGGCGGGCGTCGGTGCGCAGGGCGGCGGCCGCGCCGGCGCCGAGCTCGGCCTCGGCCTGCTCGGCGGTCAGGCGCACGGTGCCGGCCGGGCCGGGCTCGGCGGCCAGCGCGGGGGCGGGGTACCAGGTGTCGAGGACGGTGCCGTCGGCGGCGATGGTGGCCAGACCGGTGGCCACGGCGCCGTTCGGGAGGGAGGTGGATTCAGCAGTCACACCGTGCACGTTAACCAATGCGGGGCTCCGCTGCCGAACACGCCCAGGGTCCGGACGTGCCTGCCGGAGCCGCAGGCCAGCGGCCCGCGGGGCGGGAAAACCCGGTGCTCGGACGCCGTCCGCTGGGCAATACTCGGCCGGGTGTTCATGTCGATTTCCACTACCGGCAGCGCCGAGAGCCCGGCGACGGATCTCGGGTTCCTGCTGCACAAGCATCCCGGCAAGGTCCAGCGCTTCACGACGTCGCACGGTGAGGCCCACGTCTTCTACCCTCGGGCGGACGACGAGGTCTGCACGGCGGCGCTGCTGCTGGACATCGACCCGATCGACCTGGTCCGCAAGGGCCGGGGCAACGGCAGGGGACGCGGCGGCTCGCCCGACTTCGCGCTCTCCCAGTACGTCAACGACCGCCCGTACGCCGCGTCCTCGCTGCTCGCGGTGGCGCTGCGCACGGTGTTCCGCTCGGCGATGAAGGGCGACTGCCCGCTCCGCCCGGAACTGCCGGGGCAGGTCCGCCCGCTGCGGATCGAGCTGCCCGCGGTACCCGCGAACGGCGTAGCCGCGAGCGGCACGCCCGCCGACGGCGTACCCGGGAGCGGCGGCCCGGCGATGACGGCCCGGCTGTTCGAGCCGCTGGGCTGGCGGGTGGAGGCGACGGCGGTCCCGTTGGACGAGGCCTTCCCGGAGTGGGGCGAGTCCCGCTACGTGCGGCTCGTGCTGTCCTCCGACACGGTGCGGCTCGCCGACGCGCTCCAGCAGTTGTACGTGCTGCTGCCGGTGCTGGACGGCGCCAAGCACTACTGGGTGGCCCCGGACGAGGTGGACAAGCTGCTCGCCGCCGGTGAGGGCTGGCTGGCCGCCCACCCGGAGCGCGCCCTGATCACCCGGCGCTACCTGTCCCGGCGCTGGTCGCTGACCCGGGTCGCGATGGAGCGCCTGGAGCTGGCCCGGCTGGCCGAGGCGGACGACCGCGAGGTCGAGGAGGTCGACAACGCGGTCGACGACCGCCCGGACGACGACACCCCCGACACCCCCGACACCCCCGAAGCGCCCGAGACCCGCAGCGCCCCCGAAACGCCCGGCACCCCCGAGCAGATCGAGCAGCCCCGCCCGCCCTCCCTCGCCGAGCAGCGCCGCACCGCGATCCTCACCGCCCTGCGCGACACCGGCGCCGCCCGGGTCGCCGATCTCGGCTGCGGCCAGGGCGAGTTGATCGGTGAGCTGCTGAAGGACGCCCGGTTCACCGGCATCCTCGGCGTGGACGTGTCCGCCCGGGCGCTCCAGGTCGCGAAGCGCAAGCTGCGGCTGGAGCGCCTGCCCGAGCGGCAGGCGGCGCGGGTGACGCTGGCGCAGGGCGCGCTGACGTACACCGACGCCCGGCTGAAGGGCTACGACGCGGCGGTGCTGTGCGAGGTGATCGAGCACCTGGACCTGCCGCGGCTGCCCGCCCTGGAGTACGCGGTGTTCGGCGCGGCCCGTCCGCGGGCGGTCGTCGTCACCACGCCCAACGTCGAGTACAACGTCCGCTGGGAGAGTCTGCCGGCGGGCCGGGCGCGGCACGCCGACCACCGCTTCGAGTGGTCCCGGGCCGAGTTCGCCGCCTGGGCGGAGAAGGTCGCGGCGGCGTACGGCTACACGGTGGAGCTGCGCCCGGTCGGCCCGCGGGACCCGGAGGTCGGCCCGCCGACCCAGCTCGCCCTGTTCCGTGTCGAGGGCGACGACGACACCGACACCACCAACACCACCAACACCACCAACACCACCAACACCAACACCGACACCACCGTCACCGAAGGAGGCGACCCCCGATGACCGACGAAGAAACCGGCAGCACCGCCCCCCGCCGTCTCCCGGTCACCGACGTCTCCCTCGTCGTCCTGATCGGTACCAGCGGCGCCGGCAAGTCCACCTTCGCCCGCCGCCACTTCCTCCCCACCCAGGTGGTCTCCTCCGACTTCTGCCGCGGCCTGGTGGCCGACGACGAGAACGACCAGTCCGCCTCCGCCGAGGCCTTCGACGTCCTGCACTACATCGTCGGCAAGCGGCTGGCGGCCGGCCGCCTGACGGTCGTGGACGCCACCAACGTCCAGCCGGAGGCCCGCCGCCAGCTGGTCGCGATCGCCCGCGCGCACGACGTGCTGCCGATCGCGATCGTGCTGGACGTCCCGCCCGGGGTGTGCGCCGAGCGCAACCGCTCCCGCCCGGACCGCCGGCTGCCCGCGCACGTCGTCCCGCGCCAGCACCGCGAGCTGCGGCGTTCGCTGCGCGGTCTGGAGCGGGAGGGCTTCCGCAAGGTGCACGTCCTGCGCGGCGAGGCGGAGGTGGCGGCCGCCGGGATCGAGCTGGAGAAGCGGTACAACGACCTGCGCCACCTCACCGGCCCGTTCGACATCGTCGGCGACATCCACGGCTGCCGCTCCGAGCTGGAGACGCTGCTGACCCGGCTCGGCTACGTCCTCGCCCGGGATGCCGAGGGCCGCCCGGTGGACGCCGTCCACCCCGCGGGCCGCACCGCCGTGTTCGTCGGCGACCTGGTCGACCGCGGCCCGGACACCCCGGGCGTGCTGCGCCTGGTGATGGGCATGGTGGCGGCCGGCCACGCGCTCTGCGTGCCGGGCAACCACGAGAACAAGCTCGGCCGGGCGATGGACGGCAAGAAGGTCACCGTCTCGCACGGCCTGCGCGAGTCGCTGGACCAACTGGCCGGTGAGTCCGAGGAGTTCAAGGCCGAGGTGCGGGCCTTCATGCGCGGCCTGGTGAGCCACTACCTGCTGGACGGCGGCGCCCTGGTGGTCTGCCACGCCGGTCTGCCGGAGCGGTACCACGGCCGTGCCTCCGGCCGGGTGCGCTCGCACGCGCTGTACGGGGAGACCACCGGCGAGACCGACGAGTACGGCCTGCCGGTGCGCTACCCGTGGGCGGAGGAGTACCGCGGCCGGGCCCTGGTGGTCTACGGCCACACCCCGGTGCCGACCGCGAGCTTCCTCAACAACACCATCTGCCTGGACACCGGCTGCGTGTTCGGCGGCAGCCTGACCGCGCTGCGCTACCCGGAGCGCGAGCTGGTGGGCGTCGAGGCCGAGTGGGAGTGGTACGCCCCGGTGCGTCCGCTGCTCAGCGACGCGCCGGGCGCCCGGGAGGGCCGCCCGCTGGACCTCGCCGACGTGGCCGGGCGGCGGGTGGTGGAGACCGCCCTGCACGGCCGGGTCGCCGTCCGGGAGGAGAACGCCGCGGCGGCCCTGGAGGTGATGAGCCGCTTCGCGCTGGACCCGCGGCTGCTCGCCTACCTGCCGCCGACCATGGCGCCGAGCCCGACCTCCCGCCGGGAGGGCTACCTGGAACACCCGGAGGAGGCCTTCCTCGCCTACCGCGCGGACGGCGTCCGGCAGCTGGTGTGCGAGGAGAAGCACATGGGTTCGCGCGCGGTGCTGCTGGTCGCCCGGGACGGTGCCGCGCTGGAGCGGCGGTTCGGGGTGGCCGGGCCGGGCGCGATCTGGACCCGGACCGGCCGGGCCTTCCTGGACGACGAGGAGCTGACCGCGGCGGTCCTCGGCCGGGTCCGTTCGGCAGCCGAACGGGCGGGCCTGTTCGAGGAGTTGGGCACCGACTGGTTGCTGCTGGACGCCGAGCTGATGCCGTGGTCGCTGAAGGCGGCGGAGCTGTTGCGCCGCCAGTACGCCGCGGTCGGCGCGGCGGCCGGGGCCGCCCTGCCCGAGGTGCTGTCGGCGCTGGAGCAGGCGGCCGCGCGCGGGCTGGAGCTGGGGGAGCTGGCCTCCCGCCAGCGTCGCCGGGCGGCCGACGCCCGGGCCTTCACCGAGGCGTACCGGCGCTACTGCTGGCCGACCGAGGGCCTGTCGGGCATCCGGCTGGCGCCGTTCCAGCTGCTGGCCGCCGAGGGGGCGAACCTCGCGGTGCGCCCGCACGACGCGCACCTGGCGTGGATCGACCGTCTGGTGGCGGCCGACGATCCGACGGCCCCGGTGCTGCACCGCACCGGCCGGATGCTGGTGGACGTCGAGGACGAGGTCTCGGTGGCCGCCGCCACCGCCTGGTGGGAGGACCTGACGGCGGCGGGCGGCGAGGGCATGGTGGTCAAGCCGCTGGCCTCGGTGGTGCGGACGGTCCGCGGCGAGGGCCGGCCGGGCGGCCTGGTGCAGCCGGGGGTGAAGGTCCGCGGCCGGGAGTACCTGCGGATCGTCTACGGCCCGGACTACACCGAGCACCTGGAGCGGCTGCGGATGCGCTCGCTGGGCCACAAGCGCTCGCTGGCGCTGCGCGAGTACGCGCTGGGTCTGGAGGCGCTGGACCGGCTGGCGGCGGGGGAGCCGCTGTGGCGGGTGCACGAGCCGGTGTTCGCGGTGCTGGCGCTGGAGTCCGAGCCGGTCGACCCGCGGCTGTAGGAGGCGCGGCGGACGGCGGCGGAGACCGGCGGAGACTTGCGGAAGGCGGCGAAGGAGGGGAGTTCCGCCCGGGACTCCCCTCCCTTCGACCTCGCGCTGTATAGAAATTCCGCTAGTCGTATACACTTGCCGCTTTCCCGCAACTCCCGTCACCCCAGGAGCCCGGTATGGCCTTCAACCTCCGGAACAGGCACTTCCTCAAGGAGCTCGACTTCACGCCCCAGGAGTTCCGCTTCCTGGTGGACCTCGCCGCCGGACTCAAGGCGGCCAAGTATGCGGGCACCGAGCAGCCCCGGCTGCGCGGCAAGAACATCGCGCTGATCTTCGAGAAGACCTCCACCCGCACCCGCTGCGCCTTCGAGGTCGCCGCGCACGACCAGGGCGCCAGCACCACCTACCTGGACCCGTCCGGCTCGCAGATGGGCCACAAGGAGTCGGTGAAGGACACCGCCCGGGTGCTCGGCCGGATGTTCGACGGCATCGAGTACCGCGGCCACGGCCAGGAGATCGTCGAGGAGCTGGCCCAGTACGCCGGCGTCCCGGTCTGGAACGGCCTGACCGACGAGTGGCACCCCACCCAGATGCTGGCCGACGTGCTCACCGTCACCGAGCACACCGCCAAGCCGCTCACCGAGGTCGCCCTCGCCTACCTCGGCGACGCCCGCTCCAACATGGGCAACTCGCTGCTGGTCACCGGCGCCCTGCTCGGCATGGACATCCGGATCGTCGCCCCGCGCGCGCTCTGGCCGGCCGACGAGGTGCGCAAAGCGGCGCAGGTGCTGGCCGAGCGGACCGGCGCCCGGATCACCCTGACCGAGGACGTGGCCGAGGGCGTGGCCGCCGCCGACTTCCTCTACACCGACGTCTGGGTCTCGATGGGCGAGCCCAAGGAGGTGTGGGCCGAGCGGATCGAGCTGCTCAAGCCGTACCAGGTGTCGATGGACACCGTCCGGGCCACCGGCAACCCGAACGTGAAGTTCCTGCACTGCCTGCCGGCCTTCCATGACCTCGGCACGGTGGTCGGGCGGCAGATGCACGAGGCGACCGGCATGACCGAGCTGGAGTGCACCGACGAGCTGTTCGAGTCGGCGCACTCCATCGTGTTCGACCAGGCCGAGAACCGCCTGCACACCATCAAGGCGGTCCTGGTCGCCACCCTCGGCTCCTGAGCCGAACCGGCAGGCCCAGCCTGTCCGGCCAGTCCGACCGGCCCGGCCCCGGACCCCGGCCGGTCAGCGCGCCAGTTTGATGCAGGCCACCCGGTCGCCCGCCGCGTGCGGCGCGGCCGGGGTGCCCGCGTGCACCACCAGCGAGCGCGCCTCCCCGGGCCGCGGCTGCCAGTCCACCGCGGCCCGGGCGGTGCTGCCGCCGTCCGCGTCGGTGCGCAGCACCAGCCGCAGTTCGTTGCGGTCGTTGGCGTACGCCGGGTCGGTGGACGGCTGCACCGGGTCGACCACGTCCTGGTAGTGCGGCCCGGAGGCGGCCGGGTCGGCCCCGCAGTCGCCGGTGTGCAGGTGCACCGGGAACTCGTGGTCGGGGGCGAGCCCGGCCACCGTCAGGGTGAGCACCGTCCGCCCGGGCTCCGAGCGGTCGGTGACGACCCGGGCGTGCGAGCCGTACGGCACCAGGTCCTCGGCGTAGCTGATCGCGGCCGGCGGGACGAAGGCGGTCGCCGGGTCGAAGTGCGCCTCCAGGACGGAGACCGGCGAGGCGGCGGGGACGAGCAGGGCCAGCGGCAGCAGGGCGGTGGCGAGCGGAGCGGGCATCGGTTCGGGCCTTCCACGGTCAGGGCGACGGTCACCCTGCTCAACGCCCGCACCGGCCACCGGACACTGGTCGCCCGCCGGGGCATGCCTGCGGTGGTGATGGCGGCGGCATGCACTATGGTTTATCTCGACATCGAGATAACTGCCCCTTACGATATATCTCGACATCAAGATACTTGCCGAGAGGCGCTCACCGGCGATGCGGGTTAGGCAAGCCTAACTAAGGCTGACCTTACCACCGCGTGGCGGCCGGATACCGCACGAAGCACCCAGAAGGAGTCAGTCGTGTCCGCGAACAGCTTCGACGCCCGCAGCTCGCTGCAGGTGGGCGACGAGTCGTACGAGATCTTCAAGCTCTCCGCCGTCGAGGGTTCCGAGCGGCTGCCCTACAGCCTCAAGGTGCTGCTGGAGAACCTGCTCCGCACGGAGGACGGCGCGAACATCACCGCCGACCACATCCGCGCCCTCGGCGGCTGGGACGAGAACGCCCAGCCGAGCCAGGAGATCCAGTTCACGCCGGCCCGCGTGATCATGCAGGACTTCACCGGCGTGCCGTGCGTGGTCGACCTGGCCACCATGCGCGAGGCGGTCAAGGAGCTGGGCGGCGACCCGGCCAAGATCAACCCGCTGGCCCCGGCCGAGCTGGTCATCGACCACTCCGTCATCGCCGACAAGTTCGGCACCAAGGACGCGTTCACCCAGAACGTCGAGATCGAGTACGGCCGCAACAAGGAGCGCTACCAGTTCCTGCGCTGGGGCCAGACCGCCTTCGACGAGTTCAAGGTCGTCCCGCCGGGCACCGGCATCGTCCACCAGGTGAACATCGAGCACCTGGCCCGCACCGTCATGGTCCGCGGCGGCCAGGCGTACCCGGACACCTGCGTCGGCACCGACTCGCACACCACCATGGTCAACGGCCTGGGCGTGCTGGGCTGGGGCGTCGGCGGCATCGAGGCCGAGGCCGCCATGCTCGGCCAGCCGGTCTCCATGCTGATCCCGCGCGTCGTCGGCTTCAAGCTGACCGGCGAGCTGCCGGCCGGCACCACTGCCACCGACCTGGTGCTCACCATCACCGAGATGCTGCGCAAGCACGGTGTGGTCGGCAAGTTCGTCGAGTTCTACGGCGACGGCATCGGCTCCATCCCGCTGGCCAACCGCGCCACCATCGGCAACATGTCGCCGGAGTTCGGTTCGACCTGCGCGATCTTCCCGATCGACGCCGAGACCATCAACTACCTGCGCCTGACCGGCCGTGACGAGCAGCAGCTCGCCCTGGTCGAGGCCTACGCCAAGGAGCAGGGCCTCTGGCACAACCCGGCGCACGAGCCGGTCTACTCGGAGTACCTGGAGCTGGACGTCTCCACCGTCGTCCCGTCGATCTCCGGCCCGAAGCGCCCGCAGGACCGCGTGATCCTGGCCGAGGCCGCCGAGCGGTTCGCCGAGGCGCTGCCGACCTACTCCGCCGAGGCCTCGAAGCCGACCGCCGTCACCGCCCCCGACGGCTCGACCTACGAGATCGACAACGGCGCGGTCGTGATCGCCTCGATCACCTCCTGCACCAACACCTCCAACCCCTCCGTCATGCTGGGCGCCGCCCTGCTGGCGAAGAAGGCCGTGGAGAAGGGCCTGCACGTCAAGCCCTGGGTCAAGACCACCCTGGCGCCCGGCTCCAAGGTCGTCATGGACTACTACGAGAAGGCCGGCCTGCTCCCGTACATGGAGAAGCTGGGCTTCAACCTGGTCGGCTACGGCTGCGTCACCTGCATCGGCAACTCGGGCCCGCTGCCCGAGGAGGTCTCGGCCGCCGTCAACGAGGCCGACCTCGCGGTCGTCTCGGTGCTCTCCGGCAACCGCAACTTCGAGGGCCGGATCAACCCCGACGTCAAGATGAACTACCTGGCCTCCCCGCCGCTGGTGGTCGCCTACGCCCTCGCGGGCAACATGAACATCGACATCACCCGGGACGCCCTGGGCCAGGACGCCGACGGCAACGACGTCTTCCTCGCCGACATCTGGCCGACCGAGCAGGAGGTCGCCGACACCGTCGCCGGCTCCATCGACGAGGCCATGTTCGACAAGGGCTACCAGGACGTCTTCGCCGGTGACCACCGCTGGCAGTCGCTCCCGGTCCCGACCGGCAACACCTTCGAGTGGGACACCGAGTCCACCTACGTCCGCAAGCCCCCGTACTTCGAGGGCATGGCCAAGACCCCGAGCCCGGTGACCGACATCGCCGGCGCCCGCGTCCTGGCCAAGCTGGGCGACTCGGTCACCACCGACCACATCTCCCCGGCCGGCAACATCAAGCCGGGCACCCCGGCGGCGCAGTACCTGACCGCCAACGGCGTCGAGAAGCGTGACTTCAACTCCTACGGCTCGCGCCGTGGCAACCACGAGGTCATGATCCGCGGCACCTTCGCCAACATCCGTCTGCGCAACCAGATCGCGCCGGGCACCGAGGGCGGCTACACCCGCGACTTCACCCAGGCCGACGCCCCGGTGTCGTTCATCTACGACGCCTCGCAGAACTACCAGGCCGCCGGCGTCCCGCTGGTCGTCCTGGCGGGCAAGGAGTACGGCTCCGGCTCGTCCCGCGACTGGGCCGCCAAGGGCACCGCGCTGCTCGGCGTCAAGGCCGTCATCGCCGAGTCCTACGAGCGCATCCACCGCTCGAACCTGATCGGCATGGGCGTCCTGCCGCTGCAGTTCCCGGAGGGCGAGAACGCCGAGTCCCTCGGCCTGACCGGCGAGGAGACCTTCTCCTTCACCGGCGTGACCGAGCTCAACGAGGGCCGCACCCCGAAGACCGTCAAGGTCAAGGCGGGTGACAAGGAGTTCGACGCGGTCGTCCGCATCGACACCCCCGGTGAGGCGGACTACTACCGCAACGGCGGCATCCTGCAGTACGTGCTGCGCTCGCTGATCGGCTGAGCTCCGAGCTAGCGCCCGAGGGGGCCGGACCGCACCGCGCGGTCCGGCCCCTTCTGCATGCTGCGCCGTTCCGCCCCGCCCCCTTGTGCGGGCGGCCGTCGATGGACTAAACCTCTGTGCAATCTGGTCCAGACCATTTGACGATGCCTCAGAGAACGGCTCCGGTATGCCCACTCGCGCCTCAGCCCTGCTCGCCGCCGCCACCGCCGCAGCCCTGATAGCGGCCCCCGCCACCGCCTCCGCCGCCGACGGCCACCACGGGCACGGCCCGAAGCTGAAGGGCCAGCGGGTCGGCTACTTCACCCAGTGGGGCGCCGACAGCTCCGCCAAGCGGGTCCAGGACTCCGGTCAGGCCGCCAAGCTCACCGTCGTCAACTACGCCTTCGGCAACGTCTCCGCCGACGGCACCTGCTTCGAGGGCAACGACGCCGGGCAGGGCGACGCCCGCGACGACTACCAGCGCCCCTTCTCCGCCGCCGAGTCCGTCGACGGCGTCGCCGACACCCCGGACCAGCGGCTCAAGGGCCACTTCAACCAGCTGCGCAAGCTCAAGGCGAAGAACCCCCAGCTGCGCACGGTCATCTCGCTGGGCGGCTGGAGCTGGTCCAAGTACTTCTCGGACGCCGCCGCCACCGACGCCTCCCGGAAGAAGTTCGTCTCCTCCTGCATCGACCTCTACCTCAAGGGCAACCTGCCGGTCCTGGCCGGCTCCCCGGAGGGCGGCCCGGGCGCGGCCGCCGGGGTCTTCGACGGCATCGACATCGACTGGGAGTACCCGGGCGGCGGCGGTGACGCCGGCAACGTGGTCCGCCCCGAGGACGGGCGCAACTACACCCTGCTGATGCGGGAGTTCCGCACCCAGCTCGACGCGCTCGGCGGCCGCAAGGGCGGGCGCCCCCTGCTCACCGCCGCCGTCGCCGCCAACGAGACCGTCGCCGACCGGCTCGAACTGCCCGAACTGAGCCGCTCGGTGGACTGGTTGAACCTGATGACCTACGACCTGCACGGCCCCTGGGAGGGCAAGGGCCCCACCAACCACCAGGCCAACCTCTACGCCGACCCGGCCGACCCGGACGCCCGCGGCCGCAGCGCGGACGGCGCCGTCACCCACTACCAGGAGCGCGGCCTGCCCGCCGAGCAGCTCGTCCTCGGCGCCCCGCTGTACGGCCACGGCTGGACCGGCGTCGCCCCCGGCCCGCGCGGCGGCCTGTACCAGGGGGCCGGGGCGACCGCCCCCGACCACTCCTACCAGGAGCTCAACGCGCTGCCCGGCAAGGTGTACCTGGACCGCGACCACGGCGCGTCCTGGAAGTACGACGGCTCCACCTTCTACAGCTACGACACCGCCGAGGTGCTCACCGAGAAGGCCCGTTACGCGCGCTGGAACGACCTGGCCGGGGTGATGGTCTGGTCGCTGGACGGCGACGACGCCCGGGGCAGCGCGATCGCCGCCCTGGACCGCGGTCTGCGCCGGGACTGACCCCCGGCAACGACGGAGGGGCCCGCCGACACGCGGTCGGCGGGCCCCTCCGGCTCTACGGCTTTACGGCTCCACGGCCTCAGGCCCGGTCGCAGGCCTGCGCGCGCAGCGCGCGGGCCAGGTCGTCGCGGCGCTCCAGCACCAGGCGGCGCAGCGCCGGCGCGGCCTGCGGGTGGCCGTCCAGCCAGGCGTCCGCCTCGGCCAGGGTCTGCGCGTCGGTCTGGGCGATCGGGAAGAAGCCGCCGACGATCCGCATCGCGATCTCGATGGTCCGCTCGGCCCAGACCTTCTCCAGCAGCTTGAAGTACGGCGCCGCGTAGAGGGCGGTCAGGTCGCGCTGGGCGGGGACGGCGAAGCCCGCGCTGTTGGCCTCGACCAGGGCGCTCGGCAGCTCGTCCGAGTCGACCACGGCGGACCAGGCGGCGGCCTTGGCCTCCGCGGTGGGCCGGGCGGCCAGGCACTGGGTGTACTGGCGCTTGCCGCCCGCGGTGTTGTCGGCGGCCAGTTCCCCGGCCAGCTCCTCGTCGCCGGCCTGTCCGGCGGCGGCCAGCGCCAGCCACAGCGACCAGCGCAGTTCCTGGTCGACCTCCAGGCCGTCGATCCGGGCGCTGCCCGCGAGCAGGCCGCGGACCAGGCCGAGGTGCTCGGCGCCGCCCGCGGTCTGGGCCAGGAAGCGGGCCCAGGCGAGCTGGTGGTCGCTGCCGGGGACGGCGTCGCGCAGCTCGCGCAGGGCGCCGTCGGCGAGCTGCCGGGCGCCCTCGGCGCGCCACTCGGGGGCGGCGTACAGGTCGACGGCGGTCTTGGCCTGGGCGTGCAGCGACTGCAGCACGCCGATGTTGCCCTCCTGGCCGGCGAAGCGCAGCACCAGGGCGACGTAGTCGCGGGCCGGCATCAGGCCGTCCCGGGTGAGGTTCCAGACCGCGGACCAGGCGAGCGCCCGGGCCAGTTCGTCGCGGATGTCGCCGAGGCCGGTGCGCAGGGTCTCCAACGAGCCGTCGTCGAAGCGGATCTTGCAGTAGGTGAGGTCCTCGTCGTTGAGCAGCACCAGGGCCGGGCGGGGGCGGCCGGCGGCCTCGGCGACGACGGTGCGGGCGCCGGTGACGTCCAGCTCGATCCGCTCGGTGCGCACCAGGGCGCCGTCCGGGTCCCGGTCGTAGAGGCCGACCGCGATCCGGTGCGGGCGCAGCACGTCGCCGTCCTGGAGGACGGCCAGTTCGGTGATCCGGCCCTCGGCGTCGGTGGTGACCTGCGGGGTGAGCGCGTCGACGCCGGCGGTCTGCAGCCAGGCGGCGGCCCAGCTCTTCAGGTCGCGGCCGCTGGTCTCCTCCAGAACACCGAGCAGGTCGCCCAGTTCGGTGTTGCCGTAGGCGTGCCGCTGGAAGTAGCGGCGGGCGCCCTCGAAGAAGGCCTCCGAACCGACGTACGCGACCAGCTGCTTGAGGACGGAGGCGCCCTTGGCGTAGGTGATGCCGTCGAAGTTGAGCTTGGCGTCCTCCAGGTCGCGGATGTCGGCGGTGATCGGGTGGGTGGTGGGGAACTGGTCCTGCCGGTAGGCCCAGGCCTTGCGCTGGTTGGCGAAGGTGACCCAGGCGGAGGAGTAGCGGGTGCGGGCGCCGATCAGGGCGTAGGAGCCCATGAAGTCGGCGAAGGACTCCTTCAGCCACAGGTCGTCCCACCAGCGCGGGGTGACCAGGTCGCCGAACCACATGTGCGCCATCTCGTGCAGCACGACGTTCGCGCGGGACTCGTAGGCGGCGTCGGTGACCTTCGAGCGGAAGACGAACTCCTCCTTGAAGGTCACGCAGCCGGGGTTCTCCATCGCGCCGATGTTGTACTCGGGGACGAAGGACTGGTCGTACTTGCCGAAGGGGTACGGGAAGTCGAACTCCTCGTGGAAGAAGTCCAGTCCGAGCTTGGTGACGCCGAGGATCTCCTCCGCGTCGAAGTGCGGGGCGAGCGAGCGGCGGCACAGCGCGGCGAGCGGGATGTCCAGGGTGCTGCCGTCGGCGAGCTCGCGGCTGTAGTGGTCGGTGACCACGTGGTACGGGCCGGCCACCACCGCGGTGAGGTAGGTGGAGATCGGCTTGGTCGGCGCGAACTCCCAGGTGCGGGCGTCGCCTTCGACGGTGGTGCTCTCGTGGGCGGCGTTGGAGCGCACGTCCCAGACGGCCGGGGCGGTCACCGTGAAGGTGAACGGGGCCTTCAGGTCGGGCTGTTCGAAGTTCGCGAACACCCGGCGGGCGTCGGCCGGCTCGTAGTGGGTGTAGAGGTAGGTCTCGCCGTCGGCCGGGTCGACGAAGCGGTGCATGCCCTCGCCGGTGCGGCTGTAGGCGCAGTCCGCCTCGACGGTGAGGACGTTCTCGGCGGCCAGGCCGTCGACGTGCACCCGGGCGCCGTCGTAGGCGGTGGCCGGGTCGAGGGCGCGGCCGTTGAGGGTGATCGAGCGGACGGCCGGGGCCAGCAGGTCGAGGAAGGTGGCGGCGCCGGGCTCGGAGCAGCGGAAGGCGATGGTGGTGGTGGAGCGGAAGGTGGCGGCCGACGGGTCGGGGGCCGAGGTGAGGTCCAGCCGGATCCGGTAGCCGTCGACGGCCAGGATGCCGGCTCGCTGCTGCGCTTCCTCGCGGCTGAGGTTCTTGCCCGGCACGGCGGTACTCCTTTGTCCGGCTCGCACGGTGGTGCTTGCGTGGGTGGTGCGGGTCCGTGCGCGGTGTGCATCGCGCACGCGGGGGCATCCTTTCACGCCCGCCCCGATCGGTACCATTGCACAGCCCGTGGGCGGGGGCCGGAATCAGCGGCGCCCGGCGGGTGTTGGGATTCCTCGTGGGGCGCGCCGCCTCGGAACACTCACGAAGGACGAGACCCAGTGACGACTGCCGCTGAGCGCAAGACCGCCGACTTCTGGTTCGACCCGGCCTGCCCCTGGGCGTGGATGACCTCCCGCTGGCTGATCGAGGTCCAGCAGCTGCGTCCGGTCGACGTGAACTGGCACGTGATGAGCCTGTCGGTGCTCAACGAGCACCGCGACCTGCCGCAGAACTACCGCGAGCTGCTGGACAACGCCTGGGGCGCGGTCCGGGTGTGCATCGCGGCCGCCCAGCAGCACGGCGACGGGGTGCTGGGCCGCCTCTACACCGAGCTGGGCCTGCGCTTCCACAACCAGGGCCTGCCGCAGAACCGGGAGACGATCCAGGCGGCCCTGGTGGCCGCGGGCCTGCCCGCCGAGCTGGCGGACGCGGCGGACACCGACGCGTACGACGAGGCCCTGCGCGCCTCCCACAAGGAGGGCATCACCCTGGTCGGCGAGGACGTCGGCACCCCGGTGATCGCGGTCGAGGGCGCGGACGGCGAGCGGGTCGCCTTCTTCGGCCCGGTGGTCACCCCGGCCCCCAAGGGCGAGGCGGCGGCCCGGCTGTGGGACGGCACCCTGCTGGTGGCCTCCACCCCGGGCTTCTACGAGATCAAGCGCACCCGGACGGCGGGTCCGTCCTTCGAGTGAGGCTCCCGCGGACACGGCGAAGGGCCCGGTACCTCGGTACCGGGCCCTTCGCCGTGCGTCAGGGGCGCGCGGCCGCGTCCCGGCGCTGCTTGACCAGTCCGGCGACGCTGAGCAGCGCGACCAGCACCCCGGCCGCGTACAGCTGCTGGCGGTTGCCCTCGGTGGTGGTCATCAGGGCGAGGATGCCCGCCACGGCGGCCATCGCGATCCAGGTCAGGTACGGGTAGCCCCACATCTTCACGGTGAGCAGCTCGGGTGCCTCGCGCTCCAGCCGGCGGCGCATCCGCAGCTGGACGATGCAGATGAACAGCCAGACCACCAGGATCGCGACGCCGGTGGTGTTCATCAGCCAGGTGAACACGGTGTCCGGCCAGAACTTGGAGGCCAGCACGGCGCCGAAGCCGAACAGGCAGGAGGCCAGCACGGCCCGCCGCGGCACCCCGCCGCTGACCTTGGCCAGCGCCTTGGGGCCCTGGCCGCGGCCGACCAGCGAGTACGCCATCCGGGAGGCGCCGTAGATGTTGGCGTTCATCGCGGACAGCAGCGCGATCAGCACCACCACCTCCATGATCGTCCCGGCCCCGGGCACCCCGAGGTGGCGCAGCACGGTGACGTACGGGCCGTCGGCGACGACCGCCGGGTCCTTCCAGGAGACCAGGGTGACCACCAGGGCCATCGAGCCGATGTAGAAGATCGCGATCCGCCACACCGCGGTGCGCACCGCGTTGGCGACGTTCTTCCTGGGGTCGTCGGACTCGGCCGCGGCGATGGTCACCGTCTCCAGGCCGCCGTAGGCGAAGACCGAGGCGAGCAGGCCGACGATCAGCCCGCTGACGCCGGTCGGCAGGAAGCCGCCCTGGCCGGTGAGGTTGTCCGTGCCGGGGGAGCCGGGGCCGATCACGCCGGCGATGCCGAGCCCGCCGAGGACCAGGAAGGTGATGATCGCGGCGACCTTGATGGTGGCGAACCAGAACTCGAACTCGCCGAAGTTCTTCACCGCGGTGAGGTTGCTGACGCAGAAGAAGACCATGAACAGGGCGACCCAGACCCAGGAGGAGACTCCGGGGATCCAGCCGTTGACGATCTTCCCGGCGGCGGTGGCCTCGGCGGCGACGCCGCAGCAGAGCATCACCCAGTACATCCAGCCGGCCGTGATCCCGGCCCAGGGGCCGACCTCCTTCTCGGCGTGCACCGAGAAGGAGCCGGAGGCCGGGCGGGCGGCGGACATCTCCCCGAGCATCCGCATGATCAGCATGACCAGCAGGCCGGAGAGGGTGAAGGCGAGGATGATCGCCGGCCCGGCGGCCGCGATGCCGGCGCCGGAGCCCACGAAGAGGCCCGCGCCGATCACGCCGCCGAGGGCGATCATCGACAGGTGGCGCTGCTTGAGCCCGTGGCTGAGCTGCTGGCCGCCGGGCGGCGGGGGAGCGGCGTCACCGTTCCCGGGCGCCGGGGGCGCGGAGGTGGGGGCCATAGGGGTGGATCCAGACTTTGCGGAATGCGGCATGAGCTGTCCAATATCCGGCGACGCCGCTGTCCATGCCAAGAATGTCCGGTCCGGGCCCACCATGCGGACCAGCCGGTCGCCGTGCGTGACCCAATGACAGCACATCGTCGCGTGCGGCCGGTTCCGACAACGTCCGAGGGCGGGGCTTTGTCCGAAACCGTGCCGGTGTCGGAGTGGATCACCGCGTAGGTTCACAGGTGTTCACTCACCTGGACCCTCACGGAGGAGCCCCCCGATGGCCACTGCCACCACCCCGATAGCGCGCCGCGCCGTCCTCGCCGACCTGCTGCCCACCGCCTCCACCCGCCTCGGCGCCCAGGCCCGCGACCTGGCCCTGGTGGTCGGCGGCGCCGCGCTGACCGGTGTGGCCGCCCAGCTGTCGGTGAACGTCCCCGGCTCGCCGGTGCCGGTCACCGGCCAGACCTTCGCCGCCCTGCTGGTCGGCACCGCGCTCGGCGCCCGCCGCGGCGTCGCCTCGATGGCGCTCTACCTGCTGGCCGGCATGGCCGGCCTGCCCTGGTTCGCCGAGGGCACCTCCGGCTGGGCCATGCCCTCCTTCGGCTATGTGCTCGGCTTCGTCCTCGCCGCCGCCCTGACCGGCGCGCTGGCCCGCCGCGGCGCCGACCGCACCCCGGTGCCTACGGCCGTCACCATGGTCCTCGGCAGCCTCGCCATCTACGCCGTCGGCGTCCCCTACCTGGCCCTGACCCTGCACGTCCCGCTGGCCCGTGCCGCCGAGCTGGGCCTCTACCCGTACCTGGTGGGCGACGCGCTCAAGGCCGCCTTCGCGGCCGGCGCCCTGCCGCTCGCCTGGAAGCTGCTCGGCCGACGCTGACCCACCCGGCCCCCGTTGTCGGGCCCGGGCGCACCCGCATGCCACACTCATGGGCATGCGCGTGTACCTGGGCTCCGACCATGCCGGCTACGAACTGAAGAACCACCTGGTGGAGTGGCTCAAGGGGGCCGGCCACGAGCCGGTCGACTGCGGGCCGCACATCTACGACGCCGAGGACGACTACCCGCCGTTCTGCCTGCGCGCCGCCGAGCGCACCGCCGCCGACCAGGACGCCCTGGGCATCGTGATCGGCGGCTCGGGCAACGGCGAGGCGATCGCCGCCAACAAGGTCAAGGGCGTCCGCGCGGCGCTGGCCTGGAGCGTGCAGACCGCCGAGCTCGGCCGTCAGCACAACGACGCCAACGTGATCTCCATCGGCGGCCGGATGCACACCGTCGAGGAGGCCACCGAGTTCGTCGAGGTCTTCCTCGCCACCCCCTACAGCGGCGAGGCCCGGCACACCCGCCGGATCGAGATGCTGAGCGAGTACGAGACCACCGGCGAGCTCCCGCCGATCCCGGCCCACCACCCCCAGGGCTGATCCCGCCACCCACCCGCCCCGACGGCCGGCCGCACCCTCCCGTGCGGCCGGCCGTCGTCGTTCCCGCCCCGTCCGCGCCTGTGGGATCGGCCACAGGACCCGGCGTACGCACAACCCCGTACGCGGGGCGCACGCGCGGCCCGCAGGCTCCGTACGTCCAACCGGCGCACGCCTCCTGACGGCGTGCCCGCCACCGCGCCGTTCGGCCGAAACGCGCTGAGCGGCCCGCGCGCCCGCGCCGCCGCCCGCCCCCGGGCCGTCGACGCCGGGCCGCACCCGTGGATAGGGTCGGGCCCCATGGCTGGCAGACCGCCGGGCGCACCGCCCCAGACGACTGCGACGAGGCCCGGCGCCGCCCAGGCCGCCGAGCCCGTGACGGCCCGGCTGCGCAAGAGGCTCCGCCGGGTCCGCCGAAGGCTGCGCACGGCCGGGGTCGACTACTTCCGCGGCGGTGCCGCCGACTGGCCGGTGCTCTGCGCGCTGGCCCTGCTCGTCCCGCTGATGATCCTGCTGAACATCTGGATCCCGGACTGGGCCCCGCCCACCGCCCTGGTCCTGCCGATCCTGGCCGGCGCGCTGCTGCTGCGCCCCGGCTCCCTGGTGGTGCTGTACGCGCTGGCCGCCCTCGGGCTGTCCGCCGAGTCCGTGATCCACACCGGCCAGCGGGTCGCCAGCGAGAACCCGGAGGCCTACGTCTACGGCGTGACCCCCGGCGCGGCCCTGGTGGTCGGCGCCGCCGGGGTGGGCGGCCTGCTGCTGGCCCAGTTCCGGGCCCGGGTCGGCGTCCCCTGGTGGGGCGGCTCCACCATGCTGTTCGACCTGCGCGAGCGGCTGCGGGTGCAGAGCCGGGTGCCCGACCTGCCGGCCGGCTGGCACGCCGACATGGCGCTGCGCCCGGCCGGCGGGCAGTCCTTCTCCGGCGACTTCGTGGTGGCCGCCCGCACCGGCCCCGGCCAGCGGTTGCTGGAGGTGGTCCTCGCGGACGTCTCCGGCAAGGGCATGGACGCGGGCTCCCGGGCGCTGCTGCTCTCCGGCGCCTTCGGCGGCCTGGTCGGCTCGCTGCCCGCGCACGACTTCCTGCCCGCCGCCAACGGCTACCTGCTGCGCCAGTCCTGGGAGGAGGGCTTCGCCACCGCCGTCCACCTGGTGCTGGACCTGGACACCGGTGAGTACGAACTGCTCTCGGCCGGGCACCTGCCGGGGATGCAGCGGCTGGCCGGCGAGGGGCGCTGGGAGGTCAAGGAGGCCGACGGTCCGCTGCTCGGGATCTACGACGGCGCCAAGTTCGACGGCGTGCGCGGCCGGCTGAACCGGGGCGACGTGCTGATGCTGTGCACCGACGGCATGGTCGAGGCGCCCGGCCGGGACCTCACCGAGGGCATGGACCGGCTGATGGGGGAGGCCGACCGGCTGGTCCCCGGCGGCGGCCCGGGCTCCGGCGCGGGCGCGGCGTCCGCACTGATCGAGACGGTGGCCCGGGACATCAACGACGACCGCGCCGTCCTGCTGCTCTGGCGCGACTGAGGGTCGTCCGCCGACTCCGGTCCGGCACCGACGGTCGGCACATGCCCCCGGCAGGTGAGGGCGGCCCTGTCAAGCCTGGCAGCTGATCTTCGGCCATATCGGACGACCCGTCGGCGGACCGGATCAGCGGCTTCCGTTCCCCGCCCCCGGGCGTTCCCCCGCCGCTCAGCACCGCCCCGCCGACGATTCGTCAGAACGGCTCCGCTATCGTCCCGGTCGGCGGAAACTCGTCCCGCACCACAGGATGTCAGCACTGGGCTGACTGTCAGACCTTTACGCAATCGGCACGGTCGACCACACTGAGTCCGGGCGGGACTGTTCAGGATTCGGGGGATTGGGGGCGACACGTGCGGCACAGCAGACAGCGGTTCGGTGCGGGCCCCCTCGCCGGCGCTGCGCCGGACGGTCCGCGATTCCGCCTCGGGACCGTCGGACAGGCCGGGGTCCGGCTTCGCAGGTGTCGCCGGGCGGCGGCACCACGGTATGAAACGAGGAAGTGAGTCCGGGTGGCACTCTCCGTCTCCGCGCTGGTTCTGTTCGCGATCCTGTGCATCATCTTCATCCGGAACAAGCAGCTGAAGATCCCGCACGCGATCGTCGCCGCCCTGTTCGGCTTCATGCTGCACGAGACCACGATGGCGACCTCGATCAACTCCATGCTGGCCAACCTGGCGCACAGCATCTCCAGCATCACCGGCGGCTGACCGGACGGCTCCCGCACGCCCCGAGCCGAAGCACGTCCCGAGCCGAAGGGGCGCGCCGGTGCCGAAGCACGCCCCGAGCCGAAGGGGCGCGCCGGTGCCGAAAGGGAGAAGCGAGGGAGCGACGAAGGAGCGAGGGAGCGCCGACCGTCGGCACCGGATCAGAGCGCCCCGGAGGCGAGCGGGCGAGTAGCAGCTACAGCTACCGGCCGGCTCGTCGGGCCTCCCGCCAGCGGGCGAACAGACCCCGGGGGCGTGCCGCCGCCGGGGCCGGGGCACGTACCGGCGCGGGTGCCGCGGCACCCGCCGGTGCGGCCGTGACCGGTGCTGCCCGCTCCGCCGTCAGCAGCACGAACAGCCGCGCCCAGCACAGTCGTTCGCCGCGCGGCCAGTCCAGCGCGCGCAGCGCCGCGGAGGCCGCCTCCGACACCTCGCCGCCCACCCGGACCTCGGCGACGTCGTCCCCGGCCTTCCCGCCCAGGAAGAGCTTCACCCCGACCGGCCCCGGCCCGGCCAGCTCCTGACGCAGCGCCGGAGCCAGTGCCGGCAGCACCCGGTGCTCGGCGAGCCAGGCCGCCAGGTGCTCGTTGCCGAAGCCGAACACCGCCGCCGGCCCCTGCACCGCCCGCCAGCCCGGGAGTTCGGGCAGGTCCGGGCGGTCGGCGTGGATGCCCCGCCCGTCCGCCAGCTCGACCAGCACCGAGGCGGTGGTGGTCGCCCACATCTTCACGGCGTTCGCGAGCTTCTCCTCCTCGGTCTTGCCGAGGCCGGCCGCGCAGTCCCACACCACCGGTCCGTCCGCCCGGCCCAGCTGCAGCACGAAGCCGAGGTCCACGTGCCCGGCGCCGCCGTCGTCCCCGGGGTGCTCGCGCACCGCCACCGCGGTGGTGCCCGGCCCGCGCACCACCTCGCCGTCCGGATGGAAGTCCTGGCCCAGCCGTGCCATCTCCAGGACCACGCAGCGCTGTATGACGGCCAGTCGCTCCTGCGGACGCACCGGGACTCCTCCACCTCGGGAGCGCGGCGCCTGGGTAGCGCTCGAACTGCGCTCGAACGCCGCCGAGGCTATCGGCCCGACCGCCGTGCGGGAAACCGTTCGCACGGCCTTGCCCTCCGGTCGCGGGAATGTCATGAATGCCCCACTTTGGGGAGCGGAACCTGAAGGCCGCCCGCCTGGAGAGCCCGCATGCCCCGCACCGCCCTGACGCCCGCTCCGCCCTACCCGCCGCACTGGGACGGCTCCGGCCTGGTCGCCGAGATCGAGGCCTACCTCGCCTCGCTGCCCGCCCCCGCGTCCGCCCCCGGGCCGTACGTCTGCCGGTACGGGAGCACCCTGCGCCCCTGGCAGGCCGGCCACCCGGAGCCCCGGGCCACCCTGCTCGACCGGGCGCTGCGCCGGCCCGCCCGGCCGGTCCCGGTCACCGCCGCCGAGCACCTGCGGCTGGCCTCCCGCTACATCGGCGCCCACGGCTGGCTGCAGGGCGCGATGTGGGACCAGGCCGGCCGGGTCTGCCTGCTCGGCGCCCAGGCGGCCGTGCTGGCGTACGGCTACGGCACCCCGGCGACCGTGCGCACCGGCCGGGTCCAGCTGATGGAGGTGCTGCACGCCACCGGCCGCCCGGCGCGCTCCCCGGACGAGTACAACGACCGCCCCACCACCCGGGAGGGCGACGTGCACCGGTTGCTGGACCGGGCCGCCGCCCGGGCCGCCCGGCTGGGCCTCTGAGGCCCGCCCGGTCCCGGGGACGCAGGCAGCCCGGGAACGCCGACGGCCCCGGTGCGCTGGGCGCACCGGGGCCGGGCCGGAAGAGCGGGTGACGAGAATCGAACTCGCGTGACTAGTTTGGAAGACTAGGGCTCTACCATTGAGCTACACCCGCGCGAAGCCGCCGACCGTTGCCGGCCGGAAGTTCGGGACACAGCGTACCTGGTCCGGTCCCTCCCGTGCACACCGCGTTCCCCGCGCACCCCCTTCCGACGTGCTCCCGTCGGGCCCCGAATAAGTCGACGAGCCGTACAGGCCCGGCGTGTACGCTTCCTCTCGGCACCACGGGGTGTGGCGCAGTTTGGTAGCGCGTCCGCTTTGGGAGCGGAAGGCCGTCGGTTCGAATCCGGTCACCCCGACAGTGCGGCAGGGTCTCGCCCACCGGGGCGGGGCCCTGTTCTGTGTCACGGCCTTCTGTGCCGTCTGTGTGACGGCCCCGGGACGGCGGTACGGTGGCGTCTGGCGTCCGCCTTTCGTGGTACCGGTAGGATGGGGCGCTGGCGGTAGTCCCTGTGGCGTCCACCCAGGTCAACCGCACGAGGGCGAGGAGTCAAGCTCACCGTCCACCCACACGGGAGATGCAGCTCCAACCGCCCATCGCCCGTCTCGTCCGCCCCACCCGTACCGGCTCCGGCCGGACGTGAGGGACGGGCGGAGACAACCTGACCGCAAGCCCCTAGGAGACCTAACCGTGAAGAGCGCCGTCGAGACTCTGAACCCGACCCGGGTTCGACTCACCGTCGAGGTGCCCTTCGAGGAGCTCAAGCCCAGCCTCGACGCGGCGTACAAGAAGATCAACCAGCAGGTCACGGTTCCGGGCTTCCGCAAGGGCAAGATCCCGGCTCGCGTCATCGACCAGCGCTTCGGCCGTGGTGCCGTGCTGGAGGAGGCCGTCAACGACGCCCTGCCGCGCTTCTACACGCAGGCCGTCGACGAGGGCAAGATCGAGGTCCTCGGCCAGCCCGACATCACCAACATCGAGGGTGTCGAGAAGATCGCCGATGGCGGCGACCTGAAGTTCACCGCCGAGGTGGACATCCGTCCCGAGATCACCCTCCCGGAGTTCTCCTCCATCGAGGTGACCGTCGACCCGATCGCCGTCTCCGACGAGGACATCGAGAAGTCGCTGGAGCAGCTGCGCGAGCGCTTCTCCTCCGTCAAGGACGTCGAGCGCGCCGCGGCCGCCGGCGACATCGTGGTCGTCGACCTGATCGCCAAGGTCGACGGTGAGGTGCCGGAGGACGGCACCGCCACCGGTGTCAGCTACGAGATCGGCTCCGGCCGTCTCATCGACGGCATCGACGACGCCGTCGTCGGCCTGTCGGCCGGCGAGGAGAAGACCTTCGAGACCGAGCTCAAGGGTGGCACCCAGGCGGGCAAGACCTCCGAGGTCTCCGTCACCGTCACCGCCGTCCAGGAGAAGGAGCTGCCGGAGCTGGACGACGAGTTCGCCCAGCTGGCCAGCGAGTTCGACACCCTGGAGGAGCTGCGCGCCGACTCCCGCAAGCGCCTGGAGCGCATGAAGGAGTACGACCAGGCCACCCAGGCCCAGGAGAAGGTCCTCGACGCGCTGCTCACGCTGGTTGAGATCGAGTACCCCGAGAAGCTCCTGAAGGACGAGATCGAGACCCGCAAGCACAACGTCGAGCACCACCAGCTGGAGCCGATGGGTCTCGACATCGACACCTACCTGGAGACCCAGGGCAAGACCCGCGAGGAGTGGGACGCGGAGATCGAGGAGCAGGCGAAGAAGGGCATCAAGACCCAGTTCGTCCTGGACCAGATCGTCGCCAACGAGGAGCTGGGTGTTAACCAGGAGGAGCTCACCGAGCACCTCATCCGCCGTGCGGCCGGCTCCGGCCTCACCCCGGACCAGTTCGCCCAGCAGGTCGTCCAGGGCGGCCAGGTTCCGCTGCTGGTCGGCGAGGTCGCCCGCGGCAAGGCGCTGGCCACCGTGGTCGAGGCCGCCAAGGTCGTCGACACCGAGGGCAACGAGATCAACTTCGACGACGAGGACGAGACGGGCGAGACCGTCGAGGCCGCCGTCGCCGAGGCCGCCGAGGACAAGGCCGAGGAGGGCACCGAGGCCTGAGTGCCCCGGTAGCCCCCTGAGGTGCTGCAACGGGCCCGGACGCCGTACGGTGTCCGGGCCCGTTGTCGTCCCCTCGTGCACCCCGCGACCCTGCGCTCACAGCGAACAGTTCTGCGTGAGGGATTCTGCGGCCGGGCCTGCGCGTTAGGGTCCTTGGACAGCACCAATCACGACGTGATACCCGGAAGCTGTGCGACATCGTGACGGCCGTGGAGCGACCGTCCAAATCGACTGAGCAGGTGGCTAAGTGACGTTCCCGCAGATGCAGATGCCTGGCCCGATGGCGCCGCACGCCGCCGCTGGTGACGTGCTCGGCGGCCTTGGCGACCAGGTCTACAACCGGCTGCTCAACGAGCGGATCATCTTCCTCGGCCAGCAGGTCGACGACGACATCGCCAACAAGATCACCGCGCAGCTGCTGCTGCTGGCCGCGGACCCCGAGAAGGACATCTTCCTCTACATCAACTCCCCGGGCGGCTCGATCTCGGCCGGCATGGCGATCTACGACACCATGCAGTACATCAAGAACGACGTCGTCACCATCGCGATGGGCATGGCCGCCTCGATGGGCCAGTTCCTGCTGACCGCCGGTGCCAAGGGCAAGCGCTTCTCGCTGCCGAACGCCAACATCCTGATGCACCAGCCCTCCGCGGGCCTCGGCGGTTCCGCCACCGACATCCGCATCCAGGCCGAGCAGCTGCTCCGCACCAAGAAGCGGATGTCCGAGCTGATCGCGTTCCACAGCGGCCAGTCCTTCGAGCAGATCACCTCGGACTCCGACCGTGACCGCTGGTTCACCCCGGAGGAGGCCCTGGAGTACGGCCTCATCGACGCGATCATGCACAGCGCCGCGGACGTCCCCGGCGGCGGCGGCACGGGCGCCTGAGCCTCGGCCCGGCCCACGAGACCACAGCCACAACGCCCCGGAGGACCAGAATCCCCATGAACATCCCCAGCCTGTCGGCCGCCCAGGCCCGCGTCGAGGACATGCGCGCCGAGGGCCGCTACATCGTCCCGCGCTTCGTCGAGCGCACCACCCAGGGCATCCGCGAGTACGACCCGTACGCCAAGCTGTTCGAGGAGCGCATCATCTTCCTCGGCTCCCAGGTGGACGACGTCTCGGCGAACGACATCATGGCGCAGCTGCTGTGCCTGGAGTCGATGGACCCGGACCGCGAGATCCAGATGTACATCAACTCGCCCGGTGGCTCGTTCACGGCCCTGACGGCCATCTACGACACCATGCAGTACGTCAAGCCGGACATCACCACGGTCTGCATGGGTCAGGCGGCCTCCGCCGCGGCCGTGCTGCTCGCCGCCGGCACCCCCGGCAAGCGGATGGCGCTGCCGAACGCCCGGATCCTGATCCACCAGCCGTACACCGAGACCGGCCGCGGCCAGGTGTCCGACCTGGAGATCCAGGCCAAGGAGATCTTCCGGATGCGCGAGCAGCTGGAGGAGATGCTCTCCAAGCACTCCAACAAGTCGGTGGAGCAGGTGCGCGACGACATCGAGCGCGACAAGATCCTGACCGCCGAGGAGGCCAAGGAGTACGGCCTGATCGACCAGATCATCTCGACCCGCAAGACCTCGCTGACCTCCTGAGGCCGGCACCCCCGGGGCGGGGCGCGCGAACCACGGCGCGCCCCGCCCCGGCCCGTCGGCGGGGTCTGCCACGGCATCTGTTCGGTATCAATTCGCCCAGGGCGTAGGGCAGACCCGGCGAAGAGGACGGAATCAAGGGCCCGGCAGAGTACCGTCGGATAGCGAGACCGAGCGCCGTCGGCGCGGACGGTCCACAGCACCAGGCCCCGGAACCCCTGCGGGGCCCCTGGCGAAGGGGAAGCACCTCGTGGCACGCATCGGAGACGGTGGCGACCTGCTCAAGTGCTCGTTCTGCGGCAAGTCGCAGAAGCAGGTGAAGAAGCTGATCGCCGGCCCAGGCGTGTACATCTGCGACGAGTGCATCGACCTGTGCAACGAGATCATCGAGGAGGAACTCGCCGAGACCTCCGAGGTCCGCTTCGAGGAGCTCCCGAAGCCGCGTGAGATCTACGAGTTCCTGGACCAGTACGTGGTCGGTCAGGACCTCGCCAAGAAGGCGCTGTCGGTCGCGGTCTACAACCACTACAAGCGTGTCCAGGCGGGCGAGGCGGGGCGCAGCGGCGGCAACGGCCGCGAGGACGCGATCGAGCTCGCCAAGTCGAACATCCTGCTGCTGGGCCCCACCGGTTCCGGCAAGACGCTGCTGGCGCAGACCCTGGCCCGGATGCTGAACGTGCCGTTCGCGATCGCGGACGCCACCGCGCTGACCGAGGCCGGGTACGTCGGCGAGGACGTCGAGAACATCCTGCTCAAGCTGATCCAGGCGGCCGACTACGACGTCAAGAAGGCCGAGACCGGGATCATCTACATCGACGAGATCGACAAGGTCGCGCGCAAGAGCGAGAACCCGTCGATCACCCGCGATGTCTCCGGCGAGGGCGTGCAGCAGGCGCTGCTGAAGATCCTGGAGGGCACCACCGCCTCGGTGCCGCCGCAGGGGGGCCGCAAGCACCCGCACCAGGAGTTCATCCAGATCGACACCACCAACGTGCTGTTCATCGTCGGTGGCGCGTTCGCCGGCCTGGAGCGGATCATCGAGGGCCGCGCGGGTGCCAAGGGCATCGGCTTCGGCGCCAACATCCGTTCCAAGCGCGAGTCGGACGCCAGCGACCACTTCCGCCAGGTGATGCCCGAGGACCTGGTGAAGTTCGGCATGATCCCCGAGTTCATCGGCCGGCTGCCGGTGATCACCAGCGTGCACAACCTCGACCGCGAGGCGCTGCTGCAGATCCTCACCGAGCCGAAGAACGCGCTGGTCAAGCAGTACCGCAAGCTGTTCGAACTGGACGGCGTGGAGCTGGAGTTCTCCCGGGACGCGCTGGAGGCGATCGCCGACCAGGCGATCCTGCGCGGCACCGGCGCGCGCGGGCTGCGGGCCATCATGGAGGAGGTGCTGATGTCCGTGATGTACGAGGTCCCCTCGCGCCAGGACGTCGCCCGCGTGGTGGTGACCGGGGACGTGGTCTCCAAGCACGCCATCCCCACCCTGGTCCCGCGCGACATGATCAAGCGCGAGCGGCGCGACAAGAGCGCCTGACCCGACGGCCGTACGCGAGGGGCCCCGCACCGGAGATCCGGTGCGGGGCCCCTCGCGTTCACCGCGGATCGCCCACGGCGCGGGCTACTTGGCCACCTCGGCCGCCGCGCGCAGGTCGCGGGTGTCTGCGGCGAGCTTGTCCATGTCGGGCTGGGTGCCGTCCTCGGCGCCCTTCAGCACCATGACGACGCTGCTCTTGTCGGCCCAGGCGCAGAGGGCCAGCTTGGTCTCGCCGTCCTGGGAGGTGGCGCAGTCCATCTGGCCGCCCTTGGGGCCGGGGTCCACCGAGTGCCGGCCGCTGAGCGTCCCGCCGGCGCCGGCGAAGCCGCTGAACATCTGGTCCAGCTCCTGCTTCGGCAGCAGCACCTTGCCGTAGACGCCGACCGCGACCAGCTGGACGTTGGAGTCCGAGTCCTCGTACACCCCGGCGACGCCGGTGGGCTTCCAGTTGCCGTCGCCCTGGCCGATCTTGGAGGTGAGCTCGTCCTGCAGCTTGCCGGTCACCGCCGGGTCGTTGTTGGCCTTGAGGTCCTTGAAGGCCGCCGGCATGACGATCTTCTGGGTGCCCGCGTCGTTGGTCATGCTCCAGCCGAGGTAGGCCAGGGCGCCGACGACCAGCACCACGACGGCGCCGATGGTGCCGAGCACGATCCACAGCGTCTTGCGGGACTTGCGCGGCGGGACCGGCGCGTATCCGGCGTAGCCGTAGCCGGGGTGGGCCCCGGGCGTGCCGTCCGCGTACCCCGGGTAGCCGCCGGCCTCCGGGGCGCCGGGGGCGGGGTACCCGGGCGGCGGGGCCTGCGGCGGGACGCCGCCGTAGCCGGGGCCGGCCGGCGGCGGGGTCGCCGGGTAGCCCGGCTGCGGGGGCCCGTAGGGGTTCTGGTCGGACATGCGGGGCCCTTTCTGGACGTCACGCGTGAACGCCGCCGGGGACTCCGGCGGTGGAGTGCTGCTGCTGTCGGGGATGGTTCCGGGCGGGGCCCGGACTACTTGGCGACCTTCATGGCGTCCCGGATGGCGCGGGTCTTCTCGGCGGCCTGGTCCGGGGTGATGCCCGGGTCGCTGCTGCCCGAGCCGCCCGCGCTGCCCAGGCTGAGGTGGCTGAAGGTGACCCGGCCGTAGGTGGACTTGTCCGCCCACACGCAGACCGTCGGGCCGGGCTTGCCGATGATGCTGGCGACGCCGCAGCTGAGCTTGCCGCCGGAGGCGTGGCTGTCCTTGGCGGGGAAGTCGGTCATCGGGGTGGACCAGGTCAGGCCGCCGCTCTCCTTCTTGGAGTCGGCGATGATCTGGGCCGGGTCGTTGAGGGTCCCGTAGACGCCGAGGACCGACAGCGAGTCCATGTTCTTGATGTCGGCGCCCTTGCTGTAGCTGGCACCCAGGCCGTGCAGGTCCGAGCCGATCTTGGCGACGTCGGGCTTGCTCATGTCGACGGCCTCCTCCTTCGCCGACTTCTGGACGTAGCCGTCCAGCAGCGTCTGCGGTGCGCTGAGCTTGTACTGGCCGCCGGAGTCGTTGCCGCCGCCGAGGAACTTCCACGCGGCGAAGCCGCCGCCGCCGAGCACCAGGGCGCCGACGACCAGGCCGATGACCAGGCCGCCCTTGCCCTTGCGCGGCGGCGCCGGGGGGTAGCCGGGCTGGCCGTACGGCGCCTGCGGCGGGTAGCCGGGCTGGCCGTAGGGGGGCTGCGGCGGGCCGTAGGGCTGCTGGGGCGGGTAGCCGTACTGGGGCTGGGGGGCGCCGTAGGGCGGCTGCTGCGGCGGGGGCCCGCCGTACGGCTGTCCCCCGTAGGGCTGGCCCTGCGGTTGCGGATACTGCTGTCCCTGTCCCTGGCCGTACATGTGTCCTCGTGCTCCCCCGCCGCACCTGCGGCCGATCTTCGGTTGGGTATGTCCGTGTACGTCCGGTCACCCGGACGAGTGCCCGGGCACGCTACCGCACGGCGCCGTCCGGGGGAGGGCCCGGAGGGGCCGAGCGCGCGGACCGAAAGCGGTTCGTGACCAGCGCCCGCGGTACGTAAACTGTGCGTCGTGACCGACACGACGAACCAGCGCCCCGTGAGCACCTTTGCCGGGGACGATGCGGCAACCCTCCCCACGACCTACACCCCGGCGGACGTAGAGGGCGAGCTGTACGAGCGCTGGGTGGAGCGTGGTTACTTCACCGCGGACGCGAAGAGCGACAAGCCCGCGTACACGATCGTCATCCCCCCGCCGAACGTCACCGGCGTCCTGCACCTGGGACACGCCTTCCAGCACACGCTGATGGACGCGCTGACCCGCCGCAAGCGCATGCAGGGCTTCGAGACGCTCTGGCTGCCCGGCATGGACCACGCCGGCATCGCCACCCAGAACAAGGTCGAGCAGCAGCTCGCAGAGGCAGGGCTGTCCCGGCACGACCTGGGCCGGGAGGCCTTCGTCGAGAAGGTCTGGGACTGGAAGAAGAGCTACGGCGGCCGGATCCTCGGCCAGATGCGCCGGCTCGGCGACGGCGTGGACTGGTCGCGCGAGCGCTTCACCATGGACGAGGGCCTGTCGCAGGCCGTCCAGACCATCTTCAAGCGGCTGTTCGACGACGGCCTGATCTACCGCGCCGAGCGCATCATCAACTGGTGCCCGCGCTGCCTCACCGCGCTGTCCGACATCGAGGTGGAGCACGAGGACACGCCGGGCGAGCTGGTCTCGATCCGCTACGGGGACGGCGAGGACTCCATCGTCGTCGCCACCACCCGGGCCGAGACGATGCTGGGCGACACCGCCGTGGCCGTCCACCCGGACGACGAGCGGTACCGGCACCTGATCGGCCGGACCATCAAGCTGCCGCTGACCGACCGTGAGATCCCGGTCGTCGCGGACGAGCACGTCGACCCGGAGTTCGGCACCGGCGCCGTCAAGGTGACGCCCGCGCACGACCCGAACGACTTCGCCATCGGCCAGCGCCACGACCTGCCGAACCTGACCGTGATGGACGAGCGCGGCGCGATCACCGTGCACGGCCCCTTCCTCGGCCTGGACCGGATGGAGGCCCGCTCGGCCGTCGTCGGCGCGCTGCGCGAGCAGGGCCGGATCGTCGCCGAGAAGCGCCCGTACATGCACGCCGTCGGCCACTGCTCGCGCTGCCACACGGTGGTCGAGCCGCGGCTGTCGCTGCAGTGGTGGGTCAGGGTCGAGCCGCTGGCCAAGGCCGCCGGCGACGCCGTCCGCGACGGCAAGGTGGAGATCCACCCGAAGTCGCTGGAGCGCCGCTACTTCGACTGGGTCGACAACATGTACGACTGGTGCATCTCGCGCCAGCTCTGGTGGGGCCACCGGATCCCGGTCTGGTACGGCCCGAACGGCGAGGTCGTCTGCGTCGGACCGGACGAGCAGCCGCCGACCGGCGAGGGCTGGGTGCAGGACCCGGACGTCCTGGACACCTGGTTCTCCTCCGGCCTGTGGCCGTTCTCCACGCTGGGCTGGCCGGAGAAGACCGCCGACCTGGAGAAGTTCTACCCGACCGACGTCCTGGTCACGGGCCACGACATCATCTTCTTCTGGGTCGCCCGGATGATGATGTTCGGCCTGTACGCGATGGACGGCGAGGCGCCGTTCAAGACCGTCGCGCTGACCGGTCTGGTGCGCGACGAGTTCGGCAAGAAGATGTCCAAGTCCTCCGGCACCGCCGTGGACCCGCTGGACTGGATGGACGCCTACGGCGCCGACGCCGTCCGCTTCACCCTGGCCCGCGGCGCCAACCCGGGCGCCGATGTGCCGATCGGCGAGGACTGGGTCAAGGGCTCGCGCAACTTCTGCAACAAGATCTGGAACGCGACCCGCTTCGCGCTGATGAACGGCGCCACCGTCGAGGGCCCGCTGCCCGCGCCGGAGGAGCTGACGGCGGCCGACCGCTGGATCCTGTCGCGGCTGAACGCCACCGTCGCCGAGGTGGACGCGCTGTACGACGGCTACGAGTTCGCCAAGCTCTCGGACGCGCTGTTCCACTTCGCCTGGGACGAGGTCTTCGACTGGTACGTCGAGCTCTCCAAGACCACCCTGGCCAAGGGCGGCCCGCAGGCGGACGCCTCCCGCCGGGTGCTCGGCGAGGTCCTCGACGTCACCCTGCGGCTGCTGCACCCGGTCGTCCCGTTCGTCACCGAGACCCTGTGGACCCGGCTCACCGGTGCCGAGTCGCTGGTCGTCACCGAGTGGCCGAAGGACAGCGGCTTCCGTGACGCCGGGGCCGAGGCCGAGGTCGCCACGGTCCAGCAGGTGGTCACCGAGGTCCGCCGGTTCCGCATCGACCAGGGGCTGCAGGACCGCCAGCGCGTCCCGGCCGTCCTGGAGCTGGCCGGCACCGCGCTGGTCGCGCACGAGGACGCGATCCGCTCGCTGCTGTGGCTGACCGCTCCCGCGGAGGGCTTCGCGGCCACCGCCTCGCTGCCGGTGGCCGGCGCCACCGTCTCGCTGGACCTCTCCGGCACCATCGACGTCGCGGCGGAGCGCAAGCGCCTCGCCAAGGACCTCGCGGCCGCCGAGAAGGAGAAGGCCCAGACCACCGCCAAGCTCGGCAACGAGGCCTTCCTGGCCAAGGCGCCGGACGAGGTGGTCGCCAAGATCCGGGGCCGCCAGGAGGCCGCCGAGGCCGACATCGCCCGGATCACCGCCCAGCTCGCGGCGCTGCCGCAGGGCTGAGCCCGCACCGGCCCGTGAGGGGCCGTACTCCGCGACGCGCGGGGTGCGGCCCCTCGGCGTTCTCCGGCCTGTCACGCGCCGGTCCCGGCGCTCGCTCTCGGCGGCTAATACGCCAGCCGCTACGCCTAATAGCGCAGCAACATTGCTCCCTTCCGGCGAATATTCATCCTGGACCGGGTGAGGTCCTATTCCGAGCGAATTGATTCCGGTCTTGCCCGCGCGCGTTCGCGGAAGTTTCCAGGTCGGATGTGTACGGTGTGCACGGAGTTTCCGAAGGTGTTTCTGCTGAGCGTTCCTGCTGAGCGACGGACGGGAGGGCATGGCGTGGTGGTGACCGAGGAGTTGGCCCAGGAACTGCCTGCCGAGGCGGTTGAGGAGGCCAAGGCCAGGGCGGCGACCCTGCTGCTCGCCTTCCGGCACGGGAACCAGCTCGCGTTCGACCACGAGCTGGACCTGCTGCTGGCGGAGAACGTCGAGCGGGAGGTGGCCACCCTGCTCACCTGGATCGCCGCCGAGGCGGTCCGCAAGGCGTACGCCCCCGAGGTCGGCGACCGGGTGCTGCGGGCGATGGCCCGGCGGGCGCCGGACGACACCGCGGCGGTCGAGGTGGACGAGGAGACCGCGGGCGCCGCCCAGTTGATCGAGGCGGTCGCCGACGGCCGGGTGGCGGAGGTGCGCGGCCTGGTCGCCGCGACGGCGGACACCACCTACCTGCTGGGCGGGCTGCTGCAGGGCGTCGCGATGATGCTGCCGCTGCTGCCCGAGGGCGAACTGGCCGAGATCACCGCCGAGTTGCGCCGTCGGCACGGTGGCGCCGCGCACGTCCCGGAGGCCCGGGCCGGGGTCTGACGCCCCGGCCCGGGGGCGTGCTCAGTTCATCGCGTGCAGGTGGGCGCCGATGGTGCCCGCGACCGGATTGCCCGCGGCGGCGTCCCAGTTGGTGGACCAGGTCATCGCCCCGCCGATGCCGGGCCAGGTGGTGTCCGGCCGGTAACTGCCGCAGTTGGTGCCGGTGGCCAGGCAGTCCAGTGCGTTGTCCACGGTGCCCGGGTCGACGTAGCCGCCGCCCGCCGCGGCGGTGGAGGCCGGCACCCCGAGGCCGACCTGGTCGGGCCGCAGCCCGCCCTTGAGCTGGATGCAGGCCAGCGCGGTGAGGAAGTTCTCGGTGCCCTGCGCGTAGACGTTGCCGTCGCAGCCGTTCATCGCGCCGGAGTTGTAGTACTGCATGTTGACGATGGTGAGGACGTCCCGCACGTTCAGCGCCAGTTTGAAGTACTCCATCCCGGTCGACTGCATGTCGATGGTCTGCGGCGCCATGGTGAGGGTGAATCCGCTGCCCGCCTTCGCGGCCAGGGAATGCAGCGCCTGCGCCATGTAGGTGGAGTCGATGCCGTTCTCCAGGTCGATGTCGATCCCGTCGAAACCGTAACTCTGCATCAGTGCCCAGGCGGTGTCGGTGAAGGCGGCGGCGGAGGCCGGATCGCCCACCCACACCGTGCCGTTCTGGCCGCCGATCGAGAGCACCACGCGCTTTCCGGCCGCCCGCTTGGCCGCGATGTCGGCCTTGAATCGGGCGTCGGTGTAGCCGCCGAGCTTGGCGGACAGCGCGGGGTCGAGGGTGAAGGAGAGGCCGCCGCGGGTGGCGGTGGCGTCGGCGAAGGAGACCGCGATGATGTCGTAGGCGTCCGGGACGTCGCTGATCCGCTGCGGGGTGGCGCCGTTGTCGAAGTCCTGCCAGTAGCCGGTGAGGACGTGCTTGGGCAGGCCCGGCGGCCTGGTGGGGCTGCCGGTGGGGCTTCCGGTGGGGCTGCCGGTGGGCGAGGGGCTGCCGGTGTCGGTGGCCGTCGGGCTGGGGCTCTGCGAGGGCTGTGGGCCGCCGGGCCCGAGCAGCGAGACGTCGTCGGCGAGGAAGGCCGGCTGCCCGTACCAGCCGTGCAGGTAGACGGTGACGCCGGTGGTGTTCGGGCCGGTGGTGAAGCCGGTGCTCAGCCGGCTCCAGCCGCTGCCGCCCGGGGTCCAGGTGCTCGGGTCCGTGCCGCCGGTGCCCCGGGCACCCAGGTAGACGTACGAGCCCTGCACCCAGGAGCTCAGGGTGTACGTCGAGGAGGGCAGGACGGCGACGGTCTGGGTGCACTCGCCGGTGTCGGAGCCGCCGGGGGTGGACTGCAGGGCGTAGCCGCCGGAGTGGACGGTGGTGCTCTCGACCGTGCCGTTCGAGCAGGTCCAGCCGGACAGGTTCCCGGTCTCGAAGCCGCCGTTGGTGATCAGTTCGGTGTCGGCGGCGTGCGCGCCGGTGCCGTCGGCCACGGCGAGCGCGCCGAGGCCGAGGACGACCGCGCTCGCTCCGGCGAGCACGGGGTGGACGGCGCGCGGGCGCCGGTGGCGGGCAGGTGGCATGACTCCAGCTCCTGTGGGGGAGGCCCGGCGGCACGGGGTGGGGGTGGTGCCGTCCGGGGTGTCGATGGTGCGCGTACGGGAGCTACCGACGACTCAAGTCCCTGCTGGGAAAGGGGACTTGCCTCACAAGGTGGAGTAGACCAATCCGGCTGTCAAGAGGCCCTACGCGGCCTGCGGCAGCGCCTGGGCCGGGCCGCGCCCGGTCAGCTCGGCGGTCAGCCCGGCGATCCGGGCCGAGGCCAGGCCGTCGCCGTACGGGCTCGGGGTGGCGCCGAGCCGGGCCAGCCGCTCGGGGGTGTCGGACAGCCAGTCGCGGGCCAGTGCGCCCAGCTCCTCGCCGGGCTGCACCAGGGCGGCGAAGCCGGCGTCCACCGCCTCCGGGCGCTCGGTGGAGCGGCGCACCACCAGCAGCGGGCGGCCGAGCACGGTGCACTCCTCCTGCACCCCGCCGGAGTCGGAGACCAGCAGCGCGGCGTGGCTCGCCAGGCCCAGGAAGTCGCCGTAGCCGACCGGCTCGGTGACGGCGAGGCGCTCCAGCAGGGCGTCCAGCCCGAAGCGCCCGACGGCGGCGCGGGTGCGCGGGTGCATCGGGAACAGCACCGGGGTGCCGGCCCGGGCGATCCGGTCCAGCTCGGCCAGCACCGCACCGAGTGCCTCGGCGGTGTCGGTGTTCTCCGGGCGGTGCACGGTGGCCAGCACGTAGCCGTCCGGGCGCAGCCCGTGCGCGGCGAGCAGTGCGGCACGGGTGGAGGCGTCCGGCAGCTGGCGGCGGACCACCTCGACGACGGTGTTGCCGGTGAGCTCGATCCGGTCGCCGTCGAGGGACTCGGCGCGCAGGTTGGCGACGTTGTCCTCGGTGGCGGCGCAGAGCAGGTCGGCGACGTGGTCGACCATCACCCGGTTGTGCTCCTCGGGCATCGCCCGGTCGTAGCTGCGCAGCCCGGCCTCGACGTGCACCAGCGGGATCTCCCGGGCGTTGGCGGCCAGCGCCCCGGCGAGGGTGGCGTTGGTGTCGCCCTGGACCACGACGGCGGCGGGGCGGTCCTCCGCGAAGGCGGCGTCCAGCTGGCCGAGGGACTGGGCGATCTGGCCGGCCCGGGGGCGGCCGCCGACGCCGGTGAGCAGCTCGGGCTCCGGCAGGTCGAGGTCGCGCAGGAAGCGGCCCGACATCGCCTCGTCCCAGTGCTGGCCGGTGTGCACCAGCCGGGTGGCGTCGCCGAGTTCGTGGATCAGCGGGGCGAGCTTGACCAGCTCGGGGCGGGTGCCGAGGACGACGGCGACGCTGTTCGGGGGCAGGCACATGCTCATGGGGAGGCTCCGGTGGGGCGGCGGCGGAAGGTGACGGCGGCGGGGGCGGTTCAGGATTCGAGCGCGGTGGGGGCGCCGACGGCGACCTTCTCGGCGTTGCGCCGGGTCTTGGCCCAGCCGTTGCGTCCGAGCACCAGCCGGACGGCGGCCCGGGTGGCGACCACGAAGAGGTGGTAGGCGTAGAGCCAGACCAGGACGCCCCAGAGCAGCCCGGTGAGCCGGCTGCGGTCCGGGTGGACGGCCTTGCGGTAGGCGAAGCCCCAGAACACCATCGGCAGCGTGGCCAGCGCGAAGGCCAGCAGCATCCACGGGCCCCAGCGGAGCTGGAACTCGGCGGTCTCGGCGGGGAAGAGCACCAGCCCGGCGGTGGTGATGGCGAGCGAGAGCGGGAGGAGCAGCACCAGCAGCACGCAGACCACGGGCTGGAGGAAGGTGTACATCACCTCGGCCTTGCCTGCGGCCGTGTAGTGCGGGGAGCGCAGCACCCGGCCGGTGTAGCGCAGGCACTGCATGTTGCCCTGGGCCCAGCGGGTGCGCTGGGTGAGGAAGCGGCGCAGCGAGATCAGGCCCTCCTGGGAGACGCTGGTCTCGGTGACGTGGGTGAGCCGCCAGCCGGCCAGTCGCAGGTCGAGGCCGGACTCGTAGTCCTCCAGCAGGGCGCGCTCGGGCCAGGGGCGGCCGGCCCGGCCCTCCTCGGCGGTGAGCGAGTCGAGGGCGGTGAGCCGGATGAACTGGCCGTTGCCGCCGAGGCCGACGCTGCCGGTGCGGCGGCGCAGCAGCTGCATGCCGGCGTTGTTGGCCTGGAACTCGACGTCCTGCATCCGGACCAGGGCGCGGGCGAGGGCGTTGGCGGTGCGGCCGCGGCCGGGCAGCGGGCGCTCGTCGTCGGCGTTGCGCATCCGGACGCCGATCTGGACGGCGCCGGTGTCGGGGCGGCCGAGCGCCTTGGGGTTGCAGACCTGGCCGAGGGTGCCCGGGTCGAGCTGCCCGTCGGCGTCGACCACGCCGATCACCACCCGGGAGCGGTCGGTGGACTCGGGCAGCCAGGCGGAGATCTCCCGGTAGGCGGCGTTGAGCGCGGCGCCCTTGCCGATCCGGGCGTGCGGGCGGCGGCGCTGGACGAGGTGGACCCGGGGGTCGCGGGTCGCGGCGGCGAGGACCAGCTCGCGGGTGGCGTCCTCGCTGTCGTCGTCGATCACCCACAGGTGGGCCTCGGGCGCGGCGGCGCGCAGGCCGTCCAGGGTCTGGGTGACCACGGCCTCCTCGTCGCGGCAGGGGATGACCAGGTGCCACTGGAGGGCGGCGGGGTCGCCGGGGTGGGCGGGGCGGTTGTGCCGGAAGGCGTGGCGGGAGCCGGCCCAGTACACGAGGAAGCGTCCGAAGACGAAGGCCATGTAGCCGACGAGTGCCAGGGAGATCAGTCCGGCGAACCAGACGACGGCGTCCTGGCGGAGCACGAACCAGTCGTGCAGGGCGTCGGGCATGGGGCAGCACTCCTTGTGAACAAAGGTGTTTGGCTCCTTTTGGTTGCGAATCGATGCTTCATTGCGGTTCAGATCGCCGAAAAGATAGTAAAGGGATAAAACTAGGTGATCATGGCAAAGTCGGGGCAAAGTGGTCGTTCTCACTCCGGGGGCGACCCGGCCGCCACTCCGGCCGCCACCCCCGCCGTCACCCCGTGAGGACGAACCGCCGACGCTCCGTAGACTGTGGTCGTGAGCGACAAGGCCGACCCGAATCCGTACACCCTCCGCCCCGCCGACGGCGACACCGGCGACACCCTGCGCGACGTCGAGCTGGAGCTCGCCAAGCGCTGGCCGGAGAACAAGCTGGAGCCCTCGCTCGACCGGATCGAGGCGCTGATGGACATCCTGGGCCAGCCCCAGCGGGCCTTCCCGTCCATCCACATCACCGGCACCAACGGCAAGACCTCCACCGCCCGGATGATCGAGCAGCTGCTCAACGCCTTCGAGCTGCGCACCGGGCGCTACACCAGCCCGCACGTGGAGACCGTCACCGAGCGGATCAGCCTGGACGGCGCCCCGATCAGCCCGGAGCGCTTCGTCGAGGTCTACCGCGACATCGAGCCCTACGTGCAGATGGTCGACGCCGCGCAGCCCGTCCCGATGTCCTTCTTCGAGGTGCTGACCGGCATGGCCTACGCCGCCTTCGCCGACGCCCCGGTGGACGTCGCGGTGGTCGAGGTCGGCATGGGCGGCTCCTGGGACGCCACCAACGTCATCGACTCCGCGGTGGCCGTGATCACCCCGATCGGACTGGACCACACCGACAAGCTGGGGGAGACCACCGGCGAGATCGCGGTCGAGAAGTCCGGGATCATCAAGTCCGGCGCCGTCGCCGTGGTCGCCCAGCAGCAGCTGGACGCCGCCGAGGTGATCCTGCGCCGGGCCGTCGAGGTGGACGCCACGGTCGCCCGCGAGGGCATGGAGTTCGGCGTGATCCGCCGTGAGCTCGCCATCGGCGGCCAGCTGGTGACGCTGCGCGGACTCGGCGGCGAGGAGTACGAGGACGTCTTCATCCCGCTGCACGGCGAGCACCAGGCGCACAACGCGGCGCTCGCCCTGGCCGCGGTCGAGGCCTTCTTCGGCGTCGGCGGCGCCCGCGGCGGCCAGCTGGACGCCGACAAGATCCGCCAGGCCTTCTCCGGCGTCTCCTCGCCGGGCCGCCTGGAGGTCGTCCGCCGCAGCCCCACGATCATCCTGGACGCCGCGCACAACCCGCACGGCGCCCGGGCCACCGTCGCCGCGCTCTCCGAGTCCTTCGGCTTCACCCGGCTGGTCGGCGTGATCGGCACCTCGGGGGACAAGGACGTGGCCGGCCTGCTGGAGGCCTTCGAGCCGATCCTGGCCGAGGTCGTCATCACCCAGAACTCCACCCACCGCGCGATGGACGTGGACGCGCTCGCGGCCCTCGCCGTCGAGGTCTTCGGCGACGACCGGGTCCAGGTCGAGCCCCGCCTCGACGACGCCATCGCCGCTGCCGTCACCCTGGCCGAGGAGGAGGGCGACCTCGGCGGCGCCGGGGTGCTGGTCACCGGTTCGGTCATCACGGTGGGCGAGGCCCGCCTGCTGCTCGGGAGGAAGTGACATGAGGACGCTCTGTTCCTCGACGCTGATCGGCGAGGCGCTGCTGGTGCTCTTCGCGGCGCTGGTCGCGATGCAGCTCTCCAGCGTCTCGACGGCCACGGTGTGGATCGTCAGCGGCATCGCGATGGCGCTGTGCATCGCGCTCTGCGGCATGATCAACCGCCCCGGCGCGGTGCAGATCGGCTGGGCGCTGCAGATCGGCCTGATCGCCAGCGGCTTCGTCCTGCCGACCATGTTCGGCCTCGGCGTGGTCTTCGCCGGCCTGTGGTGGTGCTCGGTGCACTACGGCCGCAAGGTGGACGCGTTCAAGGCCGCCCGCGCGGCCGCCGAGGCACCGGCCGTCTGACGGCGGGGGTCTGCGGAACCGACCGGTCGTTCACGCAAGGTAACCTCTGCCCCATACCGCATGCCGCACCAAATCCCCAGGAGACGCACCGTGTCCCAGCGCACTCTCGTCCTGCTCAAGCCCGACGCCGTCCGCCGCGGCCTGGCGGGCGAGATCATCAGCCGCATCGAGCGCAAGGCCGGCTGGCGGCTGACCGCCGTCGAGCTGCGCACCTTCGACCGGGAGACCCTGGAGACCCACTACGCCGAGCACGTCGGCCGCCCGTTCTACGAGCCGCTGATGGAGTTCATGACCTCCGGCCCGTCGATCGCGATGATCGTCGAGGGCGAGGAGGTCGTGAAGGGCATCCGCATGCTGGCCGGCGCCACCAACCCGCTGGAGGCCGGCTCCGGCACCATCCGCGGCGACTACGCGACCATCACCCGCGAGAACCTGATCCACGCCTCCGACTCCCCGGAGTCCGCCGAGCGCGAGATCAAGATCTTCTTCCCCGCGAACGCCTGACCCGACGGGCGACACGCCCGGCAGGACGTTCGTACCGCCCCGGTCGGGACCATTGGCCCGGCCGGGGCATTCTTATCGTGAAATAGGGAACTGGGAACGCCGACACGGCGTCCCAATCCTCGGAGAAGCGATCACGCTCCGGACAATGGACGGTATGCCCCGCGTCGACGTCCGTGCGGTGCGGCGTGACTACGATGGACGCGACTCAAGGGCCCGGTAAGGCAGCTCAGCTGGTCTCCGCCCAAGCGTGGGCGCGCGCATCCGTCCACCCCCAAGAACTCCGAGCCCGGGAAGGCACCCACACCCCATGGCGAGCAACCTGTCGTTCATCGGCCGCGACTTGGCGATCGACCTCGGAACAGCCAACACGCTGGTGTACGTCAGGGGCAAGGGGATCGTCCTCAACGAGCCGTCCGTCGTCGCGGTCAACACCAACACCGGCGGCATCCTCGCCGTCGGCGCCGAGGCCAAGAAGATGATCGGCCGTACGCCCGGCAACATCGTCGCCATCCGCCCGCTCAAGGACGGCGTGATCGCCGACTTCGAGATCACCGAGCGGATGCTGCGCTACTTCATCCTCAAGATCCACCGCCGCCGCTACCTCGCCCGCCCGCGGGTCGTGGTCTGCGTGCCCTCCGGCATCACCGGGGTCGAGCGCCGCGCCGTCATCGAGGCCTCCTCGCAGGCCGGCGCGCGCCAGGTGCACATCATCGAGGAGCCGATGGCCGCCGCGATCGGCGCCGGACTGCCCGTCCACGAGGCCACCGGCAACATGGTCGTCGACATCGGCGGCGGCACCACCGAGGTCGCCGTCATCTCCCTCGGCGGCATCGTCACCGCCCAGTCCATCCGGGTGGCCGGCGACGAGCTGGACAACGCGATCGTCCAGCACATCAAGAAGGAGTACTCCCTCCTCCTCGGTGAGCGCAGCGCCGAGCAGATCAAGATGAGCATCGGCAGCGCCTACGGCATGGAGGGCGAGAAGGACGAGCACGCCGAGATCCGCGGCCGCGACCTGGTCAGCGGCCTGCCCAAGACCGTGGTGATCTCCGCCGCCGAGGTCCGCGCCGCCATCGACGAGCCGGTCAACTCGATCATCGACGCGGTCAAGACCACCCTCGACCAGTGCCCGCCCGAGCTGGCCGGCGACGTCATGGACCGCGGCATCGTGCTCACCGGCGGCGGAGCCCTGCTGCGCGGCCTGGACGAGCGGCTGCGCCGCGAGACCGGCATGCCGATCCACATCGCCGAGAACCCGCTCGACTCCGTCGCGCTCGGCTCCGGCAAGTGCGTCGAGGAGTTCGAGGCCCTCCAGCAGGTACTGGACGCCTCACCGCGCCGTTAGCACCACGACGACAATCCGACAGTCAACTGAACGGGCCGCCGCCCGGGCCCCACAGCCCCGGGCGGCCGCCAGGTACGAAGGGGCAGTACCAGCACCGTGAGGGACACACGAGAGAGCCGGCTGCTGCTCATCCTGCTGGTGGCCGTCGCCTTCGCGCTGATCACCGTGGACATCAAGGGCGGTGAGGACTCCCCGCTCGGCCCCGCCCGGCACGCGGCGGCCAGCGCCCTCGGCCCGGTCGAGCGCGGCGCGGCCACCGTCGTCGACCCGGTCGCCAACACCGTCCGCGCCTTCCGCGACGCCGCCACCGACAACGGCCGCACCGACCAACTCGCCCGCGAGAACACCGAACTGCGGCAGAAGCTGGCCGCCTCCGACATGGCCGCCGGGCGCACCAAGCAACTGGACGACCTGCTGCGCACGGCCGGCGCCGGCGGATACACCGTCAAGGCCGCCCAGGTCATCGCGATCGGCCCGGCCCAGGGCTTCTCCTGGACCATCACCATCGACGCCGGCAGCGACGACGGCCTCACCCGCGACATGACGGTCATCAACGGCCAGGGCCTGGTCGGCCGGATCACCACCGTCGCCCCGACCACCGCCACCGTGCTGCTCGCCTCCGACCCCGGCTTCTCGGCCGGCACCCGGCTGGAGGGCAGCGGCGAGATCGGCTTCGCCTCCGGGGGCGGCGACAGCCCGATGAAGGTCTCCCTGCTCAACGGCAAGGCGCAGGTCAAGGCCGGCGACCGGCTGGTCACCTTCGGCTCGCAGAGCGGCCGCCCCTTCGTCCCCGGCGTCCCGGTCGGCAAGGTCACCGAGGTCCAGGCCAACGCCGGCCAGCTGACCAAGACCGTCCTGGTCGAGCCCTTCGTCCAGTTCACCCGGCTGGACCTGGTCGGCGTGGTGGTCGTGCCGCCGCGCACCGACCCGCGCGACGCCGTGCTGCCGCCCGCCCCCACCCCGGGGCAGAGCCAGGCCCCGGCCGCCCCCGCCCAGCCGCAGGGCTCCGCGCCCGCCGCCCCGCCCGCCAAGCCCACTGGGGGGAACTGAGCCATGCGCCTCGCCCGCATCCCCGTCTCCGCCGGCCTGATCCTGCTCGGCCTGATCCTCCAGGTCAGCGTCTTCGGCCGGCTCCAGCTCCCGGGAGCCACCCCGGACATACTGCTGCTCGTCGTGGTCGGCCTGGCCATGGTCTACGGGCCCAGCGGCGGCTGCCTGGTCGGCTTCTCGGCCGGCCTGCTGGCCGACCTCGCACCGCCCTCCGACCACGCGATCGGCCGCTACGCCCTGGTGCTCTGCCTGATGGGCTACGCCGCCGGACTGCTGCGCCCCGACCACGGCCGCCAGCGCTCCGTCTCCAGCGCACTGTTGGTGGTCGGCGCCGCGGCGATCGCCTCCACCCTGCTGTACGCGATGGTCGGCGCCCTGGTCGGCGACACCGCGGCCCGGCACGTCGGCCTCGGCGGCCTGGTGATCAGTGCGCTGCTCTACGACCTGCTGCTGGCCCCGTTCGTGGTGCCGCTGGTGATGCTGCTCGGCCGCCGCTTCGGACGCGACCCGGTCACCGCCGCCAGCGACGACGACGAGGGCGGCCCCGGGCTGGGCTCGCTGGCCCGCTACCGCACCACGCGCGACGTCTCCAGCGGCCCGTCCTACAAGAAGCGGCGGGTGCCCGGCTTCGCCCGGCGCCCGTAGCCCGTCGGCCCGCCCGGGTCCCCAGTCTTCCCGACCCTCCCGCACCCCTGGAGCGCACGAGACGTGAGCAACATCCCCGAGACCGGCCGTACCCGGCGGGTGACGATCCGTCTGGTGGTGCTGCAGATCCTGGTGCTGTCGCTGCTCGCCACCCTCGGCGGACGGCTGTGGTACCTGCAGATCCGCAACGCCAAGGAGTACACCGCCAAGGCGACCGGCAACCACATCCGCGAGGTGGTCGAACCGGCCGTCCGCGGCGAGATCCTGGACGCCTCCGGGCGGATCCTGGCCGGCAACGAGGCCCGGCTGGTGGTCTCCGTCAGCCGCACCTCGCTGCTCCAGCAGAAGGACGGCGGCAAGGGGGTGCTGGGCCGACTGGCCGACGTCCTCGGGATGCCCGCCAAGGACGTGCAGGAGAAGGTCCGGCTCTGCGACGCCAAGACCCCGCAGCCCTGCTGGAACGGTTCTCCGTACCAGCCGATCCCGGTCACCAAGGAGGCGACCACCCAGCAGGCGATGCAGATAATGGAGCGCCGCGAGGACTTCCCCGGGGTCACCGCGCAGCCCACCGCCGTCCGCCGCTACACCGGCGCCGAGGGCGCCAACCTGGCCCAGGTGCTCGGCTACCTCTCGCCGGTCACCGACGACGAGGTCAGCAAGACCGCCGACAAGAGCGGCCTGGACCGCTACCTGCCGGCCGACCAGATCGGCCGGGCCGGCCTGGAGTCGGTGTACGACCGCGACCTGCGCGGCACCGCCGGCATCACCAAGCTGGAGGTGGACAACCTCGGCCGGGTGATCGGCACCGCCGGGACGGTCGCCCCGCAGACCGGCAACAACCTGGTCACCAGCATCGACGCCCGGGTCCAGAAGGTCACCGAGGACAACCTGGCGCAGGCCATGGCCGACGCCCGGAACACCTTCGACAAGGTCACCAACCGCAACTACGAGGCCGACTCCGGCGCCGCCGTCGTGATGGACGTGCACACCGGCCGGATCGTCGCGATGGCCAGCGCCCCGACCTACGACCCCAACCTCTGGGTCGGCGGCATCAGCGGCAAGGACTACCAGTCGCTGACCAGCAAGGACTCCAACTTCCCGCTGCTCAACCGGGCCATACAGGGTCAGTCCGCCCCCGGCTCGACCTTCAAGGTCGTCTCCACCACCGCCGCCGTCGAGGCCGGCTACTCGCTGGACGGCACCTACCCGTGCCCCAAGAGCCTGACCATCGGCGGCCGCGAGTTCAAGAACTTCGAGAGCGAGAACTTCGGCTCCATCTCCCTGGAGAAGGCGCTGGAGGTCTCCTGCGACACCGTCTTCTACGGCCTGGCGTACGACCAGTGGATGAAGGACGGCGGCATCAAGCCCAAGAAGGACCCGGGCGACTTCTTCTTCAACACCGCCCACCAGTTCGGCCTCGGCGCCAAGACCGGCATCGACCTGCCGGCCGAGGTCCCCGGGCGGGTGCCGGACCGGCAGTGGAAGCAGTCCTTCTACGACAACAACAAGGACGCCTGGTGCGCGCAGGCGCAGAAGGGCGGCAACAGCTTCTCCGACCAGATCGCCAAGGAGAACTGCGTCGACGGCTACCAGATGCGCGCCGGTGACGCCGTCAACTTCGCGATCGGCCAGGGCGACACCCTGGTCACCCCGGTCCAGATGGCCCGGATCTACTCGGCGCTGGCCAACGGCGGCACCTTCTACCGGCCGACCATCGCCAAGGCCGTGATAAGCCCCAGCGGTGACCTCGTCCGCGACATCGCCCCGCACGAGGACGCCAAGTTCCCCGGCAGCCAGAAGCTGCTCAGCTACATCGACCAGGCCACCGCCGGCGTCATCACCAGCGGCACCGCCGCCTGGAAGTTCTCCGGCGCCGGCTGGCCGCAGAACAAGATCGAGCTGCACGCCAAGACCGGCACCGCCGAGGTCGAGGGCAAGCAGACCACCTCCTGGCTGACCACGTACAGCAAGGACTACGCCGTCGTCATGACGATCAGCCAGGGCGGCACCGGCTCCGGCGGCTCCGGCGACGCCGTCCGCCGGATCTACCAGGCGCTGTACGGCGTCGACGACAAGGGCAACATCGACAACAGCAAGGCGCTGCTGCCCACCCCGCAGGGCGACCTGCCGAAGTTCAACCCGGACGGCACCGCGATCATCAAGCCGGCCTCCTACGGCGCCGCCCCGGCGCAGGGCGCCTCCACCGCGGCCCCGGCCACCGCGGCCCCGGCGCTGCTGGACGCCGCCTCCGCGCAGGCGCTGCAGACGCCCGTCGACCTCCGGGCCGACGGCGAACCGGCGACGACCGCCCTCGTCCCGGCACCGGATCCCACCGGCCCGGTGCCGACCGCGCTCGGCTCGTCGCCGACCTTCCTCGATCCGGCGCCACCGACCGACAGCCCGGCCTGGTACACCGCCGTCGACGCCGCGCTCGAACCGAACCGCCAGGGAAGGGGACGGGCATGACCTCCTACGGCTCGTACCGGCAGCTGAGGCTCAGCCCGCAGCGCAGCGGGGTCTCCAAGGCCCTGGCCAAGGACTCCCCGATCTGGCGGCTGGACTGGATACTGCTGCTGGCCGGGCTGGCCCTCTCGCTCGGCAGCTCGCTGCTGGTCTGGTCGGCCACCCGCGGGCGCGACAACCTCACCCACGGGGACCCGCAGTACTTCCTCTACCGGCACCTGACGAACTTCGTGATCGGCCTGGTGCTGTGCGCCGTGGTGATAGCGATAGGAGCCCGGCGGGTCCGCACCCTGGTGCCCTTCGTCTACGTCGGCGTGCTCCTGCTGCTGCTGGCGACGCTCAGCCCGCTCGGCTCGACCGTCAACGGCGCCCACTCGTGGATCCAGCTCGGCGGCGGCTTCTCCGTCCAGCCCGCCGAGTTCGCGAAGATCGCCATCCTGCTCTCGATGGCGGTCGTGCTCTCGGACCAGGTGGACGCGGGGGAGCGGGAGTTCCCCTCGCACCGGGCGGTGTTCCGGGGACTGCTCTGGGCCGGCCTGCCGATGGGCCTGGTGCTGCTGATGCCGGACGCCGGGTCGGTCATGGTGATGTCCGCGATCGTGCTGGGCATCCTGCTCGGCTCCGGCGCGGCCAACCGCTGGGTGCTCGGGATCCTGGCGCTCGGCGTCGGCGGGAGCATCGCGATCTGGAAGCTCGGCCTGCTGAGCCAGTACCAGATCGACCGCTTCGCCGCCTTCGCCAACCCGCAGCTCGACCCCAACGGCGTCGGCTACAACACCGCCCAGGCCCGGATCGCGATCGGCTCGGGCGGACTCACCGGCAAGGGGCTGTTCCACGGGACGCAGACCGTCGGGCAGTTCGTGCCGGAGCAGCAGACCGACTTCGTGTTCACCGTCGCCGGTGAGGAACTGGGCTTCGTCGGGGCGCTGGCGATCATCGCGCTGGTCGGCGTGATCCTCTGGCGGGCCTGCCGGATCGCCCGCCAGGCGACCGACCTGTACGGGACGATCGTGGCGGCCGGGGTGATCGCCTGGTTCTCCTTCCAGGCCTTCGAGAACATAGGGATGTGCCTGGGCATCATGCCCGTCGCGGGCATCCCGCTGCCGTTCGTCTCCTACGGCGGCTCCTCGATGTTCGCGGTCTGGATCGGCATCGGGCTGCTCCAGGCGGTGCGCAGCCAGCGGCCGATAGCGGCCTGAGCGTTCGACGGGCGGCCTGGGCGTTCGACGGGCGACGTGAGCGTTCGACTGCCGACTTGAGTGTTCGACGGCCAGGGCCGGTTCGGGGGAGTTCCCCGGACCGGCCCTTTGCCTTGCCGCACATGGGAGTTGACGGTGCGTCAGACCGGCTGCAGTAGGCAGTCGGCGGCGGTGAGGATCGCCCGGGTCTGGTGCGCCAGCTGCTCCTGGACCGGCACCCAGCGGGCGCCGAAGCGGTGCCGCAGCCGGTCCAGGCTGTCCGCGACGACGGTGCGGGCCCGCTCGCGGGCGGCCTCGGCGGCCGGACCGCGGGCGTCGGCGAGCAGCCGCAGCAGGATCGAGGCGACCCGCAGCGGCAGCCGGGCGGCGACCAGCCCGGCCGTGGTCGCCCGGGAGGCGCTCAGCGGCCCGGAGCACCACAGCTCCAGCCACTCGGCGGCGACCCGCGGTGCCACCGACAGGTTGAACTCGGCGGTGCGCAGCAGCGGGCCGTGCTCCGCCCGGGCCTGCGCCGGGACCCTGGCGAGCAGCGTGCTGAGCTCCTCGGTGCGGGCGGTGAGGTCGCGGGCGGCCGCGCCAACCGCCCGCAGGCCGGACGGATGGGTGCGGGCGTCGCCGACCGCGTCCACCGCCCACATCGGGACCTCCAGGACGGCGGTCACCGCGCCGTACCGGGCCGGGTACGACCAGGTGGACAGCTCGGGCTCGTCCGGCAGCGCCCGGGAGGTGCCGGGGCTGCCCGGCGCCGGCATCAGGTACGTACCGGGCGCGGGGCTGGTCCAGCCGACGGCGTCGTAGGAGTCCACGTCGAGCGGGATGCCGGCCCGGTCGGCGGAGCGGGCGAAGCGCTCGGCCAGACCCGGCACCGGACCGGTCAACTGGACGAAGGCGCCGCCGAAGTCCACTCCGTGCAACGAGCACTGCAGGAACGGGCGCAGCTCGTCGATCAGCCCGGTCAGCGCCAGGCTCTCCGGCATCGGCGGGCGGGCCGAGCCGGGGCCGGGCAGCAGTTCGGGCTGCTCCTCGAAGGCGGGGCGGAAGAAGTGCTCGTAGTGGCGGCGCATGGTGAGCGGGCCGTCCAGCCAGCCCGCGTTGAGCGCGGCGCCGTCCGGGTCCAGGCAGAGCAGCAGGTGCCAGGACAGCCCCGGCCGGGCCGGGCGCTCCAGCAGCACCTCGGCCAGCCGGACGGCGGCGGCGGTGCCGATCGGCTCGTTGGGGTGGGGGCCGCCGACCACCAGTGCGGCCCGCGGCCCGCGGTCCACCGAGAGCAGCAGCAGCGGGCGCCCGGCCCGGGAGCGGCCGACCTCGCGCAGCCGGCAGCGGTCCGGGTGGCGCAGGGCGAGCCGGCGGGCCGCGGACTCGGCCTGCGCCGGGGTCGGGTAGCGGGCCGGCCGGACGTCGGGGGGCCGCAGGGCCAGGGGCCGGACCCGCCGACCGGTGTCGGTCATGGTTCTCCTTGCGACCGGTCGCACGGCCGACGGGGCGCGGGCGGGCCGCACGCCGGACGCGGCCTGCGGGCCGGGGACGGGCTCTGCGGGGCCGGGTGAGGGGGCCGCGCGGGGACGGGTGGCGTGGTGCTGGGGCGAGCGGGCCGCCGGGGGATCGGCGTTGGCCGAGCGTACGACCCAACTCCCGTCTCCGGAAGGGGTGCAGGGCCTTGGGCAGGGCCCTGTCAGTACCGCACGGGCCGTCCGGGCGTGTCAACGGCGGACTGACCCGGCCGGCGGGCGCGCACCGCGCGTGCCGGGGCGGTCACCGACGGGGGCGGAACGCCCCGGGGCGCGCGGGCGGGCGCCGGTGCCCGGACCGGCCGTTCCGCGGATTGGGCTACCCTTGAGGGTCACCCCTCCCGTGTCGACTCGCGGCACCGAATCACGTCGTAAGGGTTCCTAGTACATGACTGTCGAATCGGTCTTCCCACGCCTGGAGGCCCTCCTCCCGCACGTCCAGAAGCCGATCCAGTACGTCGGCGGCGAGCTCAACTCGACCGTCAAGGACTGGGACGCCTGCGACGTCCGTTGGGCGCTGATGTACCCCGACGCCTACGAGGTCGGCCTGCCGAACCAGGGCGTCATGATCCTGTACGAGGTGCTGAACGAGCGCGAGGGCGTGCTGGCCGAGCGCACCTACAGCGTCTGGCCGGACCTCGAAGCGCTGATGCGCGAGCACGACGTCCCGCAGTTCACCGTGGACGCCCACCGCCCGGTCAAGGCCTTCGACGTGTTCGGCCTGTCGTTCTCCACCGAGCTCGGCTACACCAACATGCTGACCGCGCTCGAACTGGCCGGCATCCCGCTGGAGGCCAAGGACCGCACCGACGAGGACCCGATCGTCCTGGCCGGCGGCCACGCGGCCTTCAACCCGGAGCCGATCGCGGACTTCCTGGACTGCGCGGTGATCGGCGACGGCGAGCAGGCCGTCCTCGACATCACCACGATCATCCGGGCCTGGAAGGCCGAGGGCCGCCCGGGCGGGCGCGACGAGCTGCTGCTGCGGCTGGCGCGCACCGGCGGGGTGTACGTCCCGAGGTTCTACGACGTGGAGTACCTGGCCGACGGCCGGATCGCCCGCGTCGTGCCGAACGCCCCGGGCGTGCCGTGGCGGGTGTCCAAGCACACCGTGATGGACCTCGACGAGTGGCCGTACCCCAAGCAGCCGCTGGTCCCGCTGGCGGAGACGGTGCACGAGCGGATGTCCGTGGAGATCTTCCGCGGCTGCACCCGCGGCTGCCGCTTCTGCCAGGCCGGCATGATCACGCGCCCCGTGCGGGAGCGAAGCATCACCGGCATCGGCGAGATGGTCGACCGCGGGCTCAAGGCGACCGGCTTCGAGGAGGTCGGCCTGCTGTCGCTGTCCAGCGCCGACCACACCGAGATCGGCGACATCGCCAAGGGGCTGGCCGACCGCTACACCGAGGACAAGATCGGTCTGTCGCTGCCGTCCACCCGCGTCGACGCCTTCAACATCGACCTCGCCAACGAGCTGTCCCGCAACGGGCGCCGCTCCGGGCTCACCTTCGCCCCCGAGGGCGGCAGTGAGCGGATGCGCAAGGTGATCAACAAGATGGTGTCGGAGGAGGACCTGATCCGCACCGTCGCCACCGCCTACGGCAACGGCTGGCGCCAGGTGAAGCTGTACTTCATGTGCGGCCTGCCCACCGAGACCGACGAGGACGTGCTCCAGATCGGCGAGATGGCGAAGAACGTCATCCAGAAGGGCCGCGAGGTCACCGGCCAGAACGACATCCGCTGCACCGTCTCCATCGGCGGGTTCGTGCCCAAGCCGCACACCCCGTTCCAGTGGGCCCCGCAGCTGTCCGCCGAGGCCACCGACGCCCGTCTGGCCAAGCTGCGCGACTCCATCCGCGGCGACCGCAAGTACGGCAAGAACATCGGCTACCGCTACCACGACGGCAAGCCGGGCATCGTCGAGGGCCTGCTCTCCCGCGGCGACCGCCGGATCGGCGCCGTCATCCGCGCCGTCTACGAGGACGGCGGCCGCTTCGACGGCTGGCGCGAGTACTTCTCGTACGACCGCTGGATGCTCGCCGCCGAGAAGGGCCTGGCCGGCACCGGCGTCGACGTCGACTGGTACACCACCCGCGAGCGCTCCTACGAGGAGGTGCTGCCCTGGGACCACCTGGACAGCGGCCTCGACAAGGACTGGCTGTGGGAGGACTGGCAGGACGCCCTGGAGGAGGTCGAGGTCGACGACTGCCGCTGGACGCCGTGCTTCGACTGCGGGGTGTGCCCTCAGATGGACACCCAGATCCAGATCGGGCCGACCGGCAAGAAGATGCTGCCGTTGACGGTCGTCAACAAGTAGTCGGCGCCGCAGGTGCCTTCGACCCCCGTCCGGAGCGTTCCGGGCGGGGGTCTGGCGTCGGGGCTGAGCAGGGGCGGAGCGGGCGGGGTGGCGGGGCGCGTACCCTTTGGGGTGACAGAGTCCGGACAGTGGCGGGTTCACGCCACGCCGGACGGGAAGAACTGACTAAGGACTGAGCGACCCTGGCACGCCGTACGCCCGACGGTCCGCCGCCCGCGCCGACGGTGCAGCGGATTCGTCTCCGCTACACCAAGCGCGGCCGGCTCCGCTTCACCAGCCACCGTGACTTCCAGCGCGCCTTCGAGCGCGCCCTGCGCCGGTCCGCCGTTCCGATGGCCTACTCGGCCGGCTTCACCCCGCACCCGAAGGTGTCCTACGCCAACGCGGCCCCGACCGGGGTGGCGAGCGAGGCGGAGTACCTGGAGATCGGCCTGGCCGCCGAGCGCGACCCGGAGCAGTTGCGGGCGCAGCTGGACGAGTCGCTGCCCGCGGGCCTGGACGTGATCGACGCCGTCGAGGTCCGGACCCCGAACTTCGTGGAGCGCCTGGAGGCCTCCGAGTGGCTGTTGCGCCTGGACGGCGTGGAGCCGGTCGAGGCGGCCGAGGCGGTCCGCAGGTTCCTCGCCGAGGAGACGGTCGAGGTCGAGCGCCTGACCAAGAACGGCGTGCGGGTCTTCGACGCGCGCGGTGCGGTGGCGGCGCTGGAGGCCGTCGAGTCGCAGGTCGACGGCGGTGCGGACACGGCGGCCGGAACGGACCGCGATGTTCGGACCGGCCGTCCCTGTGCGATACTGCGCCTGGTAGTACGACACGCCACACCCGCCGTACGACCCGACGACGTATTGTCCGGTCTCCGTGCGACGGCCGACCTGGCGCCGCCGGTCCCCGCAGAGGTGACCAGGCTGGCGCAGGGGCCGCTCGACGAGGAGTCCGGCACGGTGACCGACCCGCTGGCGCTCGACCGCGCCGCGGCCCCGGCCGGCTGAGAAACGGCTGCCGGACCGCGCGCTACCGCGTCCGCCTAGTGGGCGGAGGCCGGGTCCAGTGCCTCACTGGACCCGACGGTCCTCCAGGGTTCCCGCGGCTCCCCAGGGGAGCGAGCGTCGTCGCAGCACAGGCCCGCCACTCGGGGCCCGCCGACCAGGACGGTCGGTGGCCCGGGACCCCTTCCGGGAGCCACCCGGGGTTGGGGGACGGCTCAGCTTGGGAAAACCTCAGAAGACTGGTCAGACCAGAAGACTTTCGACACCCCGCCGAACGCGGGGCGCCGAGCGAGACTACGAGCCCCTGTGCGGCCTCGCGTCCGCGCGGCGGCACCGTCAAAGGGTCCGGCCCGCGCATCGTCACGATGCCGGCCGTCCACTGACGCAGTGCCGTGCCCGGATGCGGAGCCCGGGGGCCTGACGGGAGATCCACCCGCATGCTCGATAACACCGATCCGCAGCAGACTGCGGCCACGGAACAGAACGGAACCGCCGTGACCGGTGGCGAGGGCGCGTCCGCCGCGCCGCCGCGCCGTCGTCGCCGGGCGGTGTCCCGCCCGGCCGGCACCCCGCAGGGTGCGGCCGTCGAGGCGGCCGAGACGGTCGTCCCGGTCGAGACGCCGGCCGCCGCGGCCGAGGCGCCCGCCGAGTCGGCCCCGGCGGCCGAGAAGCCGGTCCGGGCCCGCCGGACCCGCAAGCGTGCCGAGGCCCCGGCCGGTGCCCCGGAGGAGACCGCGATCGTGGTCACCGCGCCGGCGGCCGAGGAGCCCAAGGCCGAGGAGCCGAAGGCCGAGGAGAAGGCGGAGAAGCCCGTCCGGGCCCGTCGGACCCGCAAGAAGGCCGAGGCCCCGGTCGAGGAGCCGGTGGTCGAGGCCGCCGCTCCGGTCGAGGCCCCCGCCGCCGCCGAGCCGGTGGCCGAGGAGGCCCCGGCCGCCCCGGCCCGCCGCCCGCGCCGCCGTCGCGTGGTCGAGGCCGCGCCGGTGGTCGAGGCCCCGGTCGAGGAGCCGGTGGCCGAGGAGCCCGTCGAGGAGGAGCCCGCCGAGGAGGAGGCCGTCGAGGTCGCCGCCCCGGCTGCCGCCCCCGCGCCGGTCGCCGAGGCCGAGCCGCACCACCGGGTGCGCCGCCGCGCCGTCCGCCCGGCCACCGCGGTCTTCCAGGCCCCGGTGTTCCAGGAGCCCGCCGCCTACGTCGCGCCGTCCGCGCCCGCGCCGCAGCAGCCCGCCGCCGCCCCGGCGCCGGTCGAGGCCCCGGCCCCGGTTGCGGTCCCGGCTGTGGCCGCGGCCGCAGCCGAGCGTACGGAGGAGGACGAGTACGAGTACAGCGGTGTCGGCCGCCGTCGCCGGGTCCGCGCCCGGGTCGAGGCCGGTCGCCGCAAGCCGGTCGCCGAGGCGCCGGTGAAGGGCAAGGCCGCGGCCAAGGCCGCCGCCAAGGCGCCCGCCAAGGCCGTCGTGGTCGAGGCCCCGGCCGTCGAGGCGCCCGTCGTGGAGGCCCCCGCCGCCGGTCCGGAGACCGAGGACGAGTGGGAGGACGGTCGTCCGTCCCGTCGTCGCCGTCGGGGCGGCCGTCGCCGTCGCCGTGGCGAGGCCGAGGAGTTCGAGGCCGCCGAGGCCGTCGAGGTCGAGCAGCCCGCCGAGGAGCCGGTCCGGGTCGTCGCCGCCGTCGAGGAGGACGACGAGGAGGACGACGACGACCTGGCCTCCGGCCTGTCCTCGTCCCGCCGTCGTCGCCGCCGTCGCCGCCGCAGCGGTGAGGCCGGCGCCGTCGAGACCGCCGAGACCACCGAGGACGGCGTCCGCACGGTGGTGAAGGTGCGCGAGCCGCGCCGCCGCTCCACCGAGCCGTCCTTCGACCCGGACGAGGTGCAGTCCATCAAGGGCTCGACCCGTCTGGAGGCGAAGAAGCAGCGTCGCCGCGAGGGCCGCGAGCTGGGCCGCCGCCGGGTGCCGATCATCACCGAGGCCGAGTTCCTGGCCCGCCGGGAGTCGGTCGAGCGCGTCATGGTGGTGCGCCAGAACGGTCAGCGCACCCAGATCGGCGTGCTTGAGGACGGCGTGCTGGTCGAGCACTACGTCAACAAGGAGCAGGCCACCTCGTACGTCGGCAACGTGTACCTGGGCAAGGTCCAGAACGTGCTGCCGTCGATGGAGGCCGCCTTCGTCGACATCGGCAAGGGCCGCAACGCGGTGCTGTACGCCGGTGAGGTCAACTTCGGTGCGCTCGGCCACGGTGGCCCGCGCCGGATCGAGTCGGTGCTGAAGTCCGGCCAGTCCGTGCTGGTGCAGGTCTCCAAGGACCCGATCGGCCACAAGGGCGCCCGCCTGACCAGCCAGATCTCGCTGCCCGGCCGCTACCTGGTGTACGTGCCCGAGGGCTCGATGACCGGCATCTCGCGCAAGCTGCCCGAGAACGAGCGCGCCCGCCTGAAGCAGATCCTCAAGCGGATCGTCCCGGACGACGCGGGCGTCATCGTGCGCACCGCCGCCGAGGGCGCCTCCGAGGAGGAGCTGACCCGGGACGTCCAGCGCCTCCAGCAGCAGTGGGAGGACATCCAGAAGAAGGCCGCCACCGGCAACGCCCCGGCGCTGCTGTACGGCGAGCCGGACATGACCGTCCGGGTCGTCCGCGACATCTTCAACGAGGACTTCACCAAGGTCATCGTCTCCGGCGACGAGGCGTGGAAGACCATCCACGAGTACGTCTCCAACGTGGCCCCGGACCTCGCCGAGCGGCTCCAGCGGTGGACCTCCGAGGTGGACGTGTTCGCCACCTACCGGATCGACGAGCAGCTGATGAAGGCGCTGGACCGCAAGGTCTGGCTGCCCAGCGGCGGTTCGCTGGTGATCGACCGCACCGAGGCGATGGTCGTCATCGACGTCAACACCGGGAAGTTCGTCGGCCAGGGCGGAAACCTGGAGGAGACGGTCACCCGGAACAACATCGAGGCGGCCGAGGAGATCGTGCGCCAGCTGCGGCTGCGCGACCTCGGCGGCATCATCGTGATCGACTTCATCGACATGGTGCTGGAGTCCAACCGGGACCTGGTGCTGCGCCGTCTGCTGGAGTGCCTGGGCCGGGACCGGACCAAGCACCAGGTGGCCGAGGTCACCTCGCTGGGCCTGGTCCAGATGACCCGCAAGCGGGTCGGCCAGGGCCTGCTGGAGTCCTTCTCCGAGGCCTGCGTGCACTGCAACGGCCGCGGTGTGATCGTCCACATGGAGCAGCCGAGCGCCCACGTCCACGCCCCGGCGGCCGCCGCGGTCGAGGCGGGCCCGGCCGGCGGCAAGCGCCGGCGCCGGGGCAAGGGCGGTGCGGGCCAGGAGGAGCCGCAGGCCGTCGAGGCCGGTTCGTCGGTGGCCGAGGCCGTCGTCGAGGCGTTCGCGGAGCCCGCCGAGCCGGTGCGCGAGGAGATCGAGGGCCAGCTGGCCCTGGAGGTCCCGGGCGTCGAGGAGCCGGTCGTCGAGACCGTGCCGGCGGTGGAGCCGGTGGCTGTGGAGGCCCCGGTGGCCCCGGTGGCCGCCGCTCCGGCCGGTCGGCCGCGTCGCCGGGCGGTGCGCAAGGCGACCGCTCCGGCGGGTGCGCCGCAGGCCGCCGAGATCGTGGTGCTGCAGGCGAAGGCCGACGCGGCCCTGGAGGCGGCCCTGGCGGCCGCCGCCCCGGCCGTCGAGCCGGTTGCCGAGGCCGCTGCCGAGGTCGTCGCTGAGGCGGCGCCCGAGGCCGTCGTCGCGCAGACCCCGGACGCGCAGGAGGCTCCCGCCGAGGAGACCCCCGCCGCGGAGGAGGCCGCCGCCGAGGAGGCCCCGGCCCCCAAGAAGCGGGCGGCCCGCAAGACCGCCGCGAAGAAGACCGCCGCCAAGAAGACGACCACGGCGGCCAAGAAGACCACCGCCCGCAAGACCGCGACCAAGCGGACGAGCGCGGCGGCCAAGAAGGCCGCGGCCGCCGAGGGTGATACGGCGGCGGAGTAGTGCCCACGCCCGGGGCGGGAGTCCTCCCGCCCCGGGGCGTACGGGCCGGTTTGCCCCACGGGCGACCGGTCCGTATTCTTGACCATCGGCGTGTCTACGCCGCGCTCCCGAGCACATCACCTTCCCGAGCACTCCGCGTCCTGCGCGGCGCGAACGGGGAGAGGCTCCTGTGTCCGTACCCAGGTGGCTGGCGTCGGGAGTTCCGACCGAGTTGGGAAAGTAGGTACCGCATGTACGCGATCGTTCGCGCAGGCGGCCGCCAGCACAAGGTCGCCGTCGGCGACGTGCTGGAGATCGACCGTATCGAGGCCAAGCCGGGTGACTCGGTGGAGCTCTCGACCATCCTGGTCGTCGACGGTGAAGCCGTCACCTCCGACCCGTGGGTCCTGGCCGGCGTGAAGGCTCACGCCGAGGTGGTCGACCAGACCAAGGGTGACAAGATCATCATCCTGCGTTACAAGAACAAGACCGGCTACCGCCGTCGTCAGGGTCACCGTCAGAAGCACACCGCGGTGCGCATCACCAGCATCGACTCGGTCAGCAAGTAAGGGGATAGCGAAAAATGGCACACAAGAAGGGCGCAAGCTCTACTCGTAACGGCCGTGACTCGAACGCCCAGCGCCTTGGCGTGAAGCGCTTCGGTGGCCAGGTCGTCTCGGCCGGCGAGATCCTCGTCCGCCAGCGCGGCACCCACTTCCACCCGGGTGCCGGTGTCGGCCGTGGTGGCGACGACACCCTGTTCGCGCTGACCGCCGGTGCGGTGCAGTTCGGCAACCGTCGCGGCCGCAAGGTCGTCAACATCGTGGCCGTCGAGGCCTGAGTCCCCGCGGACTCACGAGTCGCCTGACGACTCACAACGAAGGGTGGGCCGGAATGTTCCGGTCCACCCTTCGCGCTTTACGCAGAAGCAAGCAGACTCATCCGTACTGGAGGCACACCCATGACCACCTTCGTGGACCGCGTCGAACTTCACGTCGCCGCGGGTAACGGAGGCCACGGCTGCGCCTCCGTGCACCGCGAGAAGTTCAAGCCGCTCGGCGGACCGGACGGCGGCAACGGCGGTGAGGGCGGCAGCGTCATCCTCACCGTGGACTCGCAGATCACCACCCTGCTGGAGTACCACCACTCGCCCAAGCGCAAGGCCGCCAACGGCAAGCCCGGCGCCGGCGGCCACCGCACCGGCGCCCTCGGGGGCGACCTCGTCCTGCTGGTGCCGGACGGCACCGTGGTGCTGGACCGCCAGGGCAACGTGCTCGCCGACCTGGTCGGCCACGGCACCAGCTTCATCGCCGCCCAGGGCGGCCGCGGCGGCCTCGGCAACGCGGCGCTGGCCTCGGCCCGCCGCAAGGCCCCCGGCTTCGCGCTGCTCGGCGAGCCCGGTGAGGCCCGTGACATCGTCATGGAGCTCAAGTCCGTCGCCGACGTGGCGCTGGTCGGCTACCCGAGCGCCGGCAAGTCCTCGCTGATCTCGGTGCTCTCCGCCGCCAAGCCGAAGATCGCGGACTACCCGTTCACCACCCTGGTCCCCAACCTCGGTGTGGTCACCGCCGGTGAGAGCGTCTACACCATCGCCGACGTGCCCGGCCTGATCCCCGGTGCCAGCCAGGGCCGCGGCCTGGGCCTGGAGTTCCTGCGGCACGTCGAGCGCTGCTCGGTGCTGGTGCACGTGCTGGACTGCGCCACCCTGGAGCCCGGCCGCGACCCGCTGACCGACCTGGAGACCATCGAGGCCGAGCTCGCCCAGTACGGCGGTCTGGAGGACCGCCCGCGTCTGGTCGCGCTCAACAAGGTGGACGTCCCGGACGGCCAGGACATCGCCGACCTCACCCGCACCTCCCTGGAGGAGCGCGGCTACCGGGTGTTCGAGGTCTCCGCCGCCTCCCGCAAGGGCCTGCGCGAGCTGAGCTTCGCGCTGGCGCAGATCGTCACCGAGGCGCGCGCCGCCAAGCCGGTCCAGGAGTCCACCCGGATCGTGCTGCGGCCCAAGGCCGTGGACGACGAGGGCTTCACCATCACCGAGGAGGACGGCGCCTACCGCATCCGCGGCGTCAAGCCGGAGCGCTGGGTCCGCCAGACCGACTTCAGCAACGACGAGGCCGTCGGCTACCTGGCCGACCGGCTGGCCCGCCTCGGCGTCGAGGACCGGCTGTGGAAGGTCGGCGCCCACGAGGGCGACACCGTCATCATCGGCCCGGACGAGAACGCCGTCGTCTTCGACTGGGAGCCGACCATGGCCGCCGGTGCCGAGATGCTCGGCCGCCGCGGTGAGGACCACCGCATGGAGACCCAGCGCCCGGCGGTCGACCGCCGGCGCGAGAAGCAGAAGGGGCGGGACGCGGCCGAGGCCGAGTACCTCGCCTTCGAGGCGCTCTCCAGCGGCCGGCAGGCGGCCATCGAGGACGACGACGAGGACCACTGAGTCCGGCGGTCGATGACGCGCACGGCCCCGCCACCCGTCGAGGTGGCGGGGCCGTGCGCGTCCTTCCGGCCTGACGGACCGTCACCCCGCCCGCGCGGCCGGGCACTTCGGCGGGGGCCGGTCGGCCCGGGTCCAGCCGTCGGAACTCCCTGGGGGTGACCTGCGCGGATCGCGTAGATTGCGGGGACGACGGCCCGGCCGGGACCCGCCGCGGCCGCACCACACCGGAAGGGCGTACAGCGAGATGAGCGAGGACTCACTGCGGGAGGAGGTGCTGACCGCACGCCGGATCGTGGTCAAGGTCGGCTCCTCCTCACTCACCACGGCGGCCGGGGGCCTGGACGCCGACCGGGTGGACGCCCTGGTGGACGCGCTCGCCAAGGTGCGTAGCGGACCGGACGCGCCCGAGGTCGTCCTGGTCTCCTCCGGAGCCATCGCCGCCGGACTCGCCCCGCTCGGCCTGGACAAGCGGCCCAAGGACCTGGCCCGCCAGCAGGCCGCCGCCAGCGTCGGCCAGGGACTGCTGGTCGCGCGGTACACCGCCTCCTTCGCCCGGTACGGCATCCGGGTCGGCCAGGTGCTGCTCACCGCCGAGGACGCCAGCCGCCGCGCCCACTACCGCAACGCCTACCGGACGCTGGACCAGCTGCTGGCGATGGGCGCGATGCCGATCGTCAACGAGAACGACACCGTGGCCACCGCCGAAATCAAGTTCGGGGACAACGACCGGCTGGCGGCGCTGGTCGCCCACCTGGTCCGGGCCGACCTGCTGGTGCTGCTCTCCGACGTGGACGGCCTCTACGACGGCGACCCGTCCCGGCCCGGCACCAGCCGGATCGCCGAGGTCAGCGGCCCGCACGACCTCGACGGCATCCAGATCGGCAGCGCCGGCAAGGCGGGGGTCGGCACCGGCGGCATGGTCACCAAGGTCGAGGCGGCCCGGATCGCGACCGGCGCGGGCATCCCGGTGGTGCTCACCGCCGCCAGCCACGCCGCCGACGCGCTGGCCGGGCGGCCCACCGGCACGCTCTTCCGGCGCACCGGCAGCCGCAGCTCCGGCCGGATGCTCTGGCTGGCCCACGCGAGCAGCCCGCGCGGCGCCCTGCACCTGGACGCCGGTGCGGTCGAGGCGGTGGTCTCCGGCGGCGCCTCGCTGCTGCCCGCCGGGGTGACCAAGGTCGACGGGGACTTCACCGCGGGTGATCCGGTGGACCTTCTTGCCGAAAACGGCCACATCGTGGCCCGCGGACTGGTCAACTTTGATGCGAAGGAGTTGCCCCGCCTGCTCGGCCGGTCCACCCGCGACCTGGCCCAGGAGTTCGGCGCCGGGTACGAGCGCGAGGTCGTCCACCGCGACGACCTGGTCGTTCTGCACGGCTGACCGGCCGTTCGGCCGGCACCGGTCGTGCGGCGCAGTGCGGTCGGCGGGCCGCTCCGTACCGGGAGCGGCCCGGCCGCGGGCGAGGAGGGGCGCAGCCGTACCGGTCGGCCGAGGGCCGACGGGTCCGGTGGGGGACGACACGACATCGCCGAACAGGAGGCCGCCGGTGGAACGCAGGCGCGAGGCAGCGCTGACCGGAGGGACGGCGGGCCGGCGGCTGACCAGTATCGACGGCGGACGCGGGGACGGACCCGCCGAGCCGGCCGGTCCGCCGCCGCAGAGGCCCGGCGGGGTGCGCAGACTGCGGCCGCAGCGGGCGCAGGCCGCGGACCCGCCCAACGTGCCGGAGCAGGCACGGCTGTGGCACGTGGTGCTGAGCGTGGCCGGGCAGACCACCCCGCTGTCCTCGCTACGGGCCTCGCTGGAGCAGCTGGCGCACGACCACTCGTTCTTCCTGACCGCCCGCTACGCGGCCGACCACGCCGAGATCCGGTACTGGGAGCAGGCCCGGGACCTGCACGACGCGGCGGCGATAGCGCTGCGGCTGTGGGGCGAGCACAAGGTGACGGCCGGCCTGCCGCCGTGGGAGATCGTCGGGCTGGAGGTGGTCGACCGGGCGACGTACCACAAGCGGGTGGCGGAGGGCTTCGGAGATCCGCCGCCGCACCTGGGCGGAGTGCACCCGTACTGAGCGGGGTGCACCCGTACTGAGCGGGCACGGGTACTGAGCGCGTACGGGCCGTCTCACCGGGCGGAAACAGGGCTCGGTGGGACGGCCCGGTCGCTACCCTTGCGGCATGACCAGCGACCTGAGCACCGCCGACAGCCCCGTCCTCGCCGTAGCGCGCCGAGCCCGGGAGGCCGCCGCCGCGCTGGCCCCGCTGCCGCGCCGGGCCAAGGACGCCGCGCTGCTGGCGATCGCGGACGCGCTGGTGGCCCGCAGCGCCGAGATCGTCGCGGCCAACGCCGAGGACGTGGCCCGGGCCCGCGGGGCCGGGACGGCCGAGTCGGTGATCGACCGGCTGAGCCTGACCGACGAGCGGATCGCCGCGATCGCCGCCGACGTGCGCGACGTGGCCGGGCTGGCCGACCCGGTCGGCGAGGTGGTGCGCGGCTACACCCTGCCGAACGGCCTGGACGTGCGCCAGGTGCGGGTGCCGCTCGGTGTGGTCGGCATCATCTACGAGGCCCGGCCGAACGTCACGGTGGACGCCGCCGCGCTCTGCCTGAAGTCCGGCAACGCGGTGCTGCTGCGCGGCTCCGCCTCCGCCTACCGCTCCAACACCGCGCTGGTCGCCGTGTTGCGGGACGCCGTCGTCGCGGCCGGGCTGCCCGCCGACGTGATCCAGCTGGTGCCGGGGGAGAGCCGGGACTCGGTGCAGGAGCTGATGCGCGCCCGCGGCCTGGTCGACGTGCTGATCCCGCGCGGCGGGGCCTCGCTGATCCGCACCGTGGTCGAGGGTTCGACCGTCCCGGTGATCGAGACCGGCACCGGCAACTGCCACGTGTACGTGGACGCGCGGACCGACCTGGCGATGGCCGTCGGCATCCTGCTGAACTCCAAGGCGCAGCGGGTCAGCGTCTGCAACTCCGCCGAGACGCTGCTGGTGCACCAGGACGTCGCCGACGCCTTCCTGCCGTTGGCGCTGGCCGCCCTGGCCGGGGCCGGGGTGACCGTGCACGGCGACGAGGCGGTGCTCAAGGCCGCCGAGGGCAGCGGTGCCACCGTGGTGCCGGCCACCGAGGAGGACTGGGGCACCGAGTACCTGTCGTACGACCTGGCCGCGGCCGTGGTGCCCTCGCTGGACGCCGCCGTCGAGCACATCCGCCGCTGGTCCTCCGGCCACACCGAGGCGATCGTCACCACCTCGCAGGCCGCCGCCCGCCGCTTCACCCAGTTGGTGGACTCGACCACGGTGGCGGTCAACGCCTCCACCCGCTTCACCGACGGCAGCGAGTTCGGCTTCGGCGCGGAGATCGGCATCTCCACCCAGAAGCTGCACGCCCGCGGCCCGATGGGGCTGCCGGAGCTGACCAGCACCAAGTACATCGTCACCGGGGACGGGCACGTCCGCGGCGAGGCGACGCAGACCGTCGGCGGGGGAGCGGAGGACCGCTGAGCGGTGCTCCGTCACACGTGTGACGGACCAACTGCCGGGAGCCACAGACAAATCGCCCGGCCGGTAATACGCTGAATCCGTGGCTGAGGATGTGGGGGGCTTGCCGTACCCCGACGGCGCCGACCACGGTGGTGCGGACGACGAGTTCGCCACCGTGGTCTTCGATGAGGCCTTCGTCCGGTCCGCCGCCGTGCACGAGCCGACGGCCAAGGAGCGGCGGCTCGCCGCGGCCGAGGCGCGGTTCGAGCCGGACGGCGCGGGACCGGGTTGGAGCCATGAGAGCACGGCCGGGGACGGGTTGCCGCTGGAGCTGCGCCCGTACCCGAGCGGGCTCGACGAGGACCACCTGTACCCCGATCCGTGGTCGGGCCCGGGCCGGACGGTCGGCCGTCGGGGCCGACGGTGGGGGCGGCCCTACGACCCGGTGCGTGCCCGCGGGCGGTACGTGGCGCAGCAGCGCTGGCACCGGCCGGTGGCCTGGGTGCTCGCCGTGATCATGGGCGTGAGCCTGGTGGCGGTGGCGGTCGCGGCGATCTACCAGGGCGTGGGCGGCTCCTCGGGCGCGCCCCGGCGCCCGGAGTCGGGCAGCAGCAGTCCGGGGGCGGACCCGCGGTCCGCGCCGGCCGAGCCGTCGCTGGTGGTCACCGCGCCCGCGGGCTGACCGGGGAAGCGGCGGCGCACGCCCGGGGCGGCCGGTCACGCAGCGTCCCCGGCAATCTGCGCGGAGGCCCTCGTGGCGGGGCTGGTGTACGCCTACCCTGGTGGTATGGGTGACCCGCGCGAACCTCCTGAGGGTCCGCCCGAGGGCGGTTCCGGCAACGAGGACGAGTTCCGGTCCGTCGTGTTCGACGAATCGTTCGTGCGGGCTGCCCGGATCCAGGAACTGTCCGCCCGGGAGCGGCTCGCGGGCTCCTTCGGCAAGGCCACCCGGGCCCGGGTGCGGCTCGGTCCGCTGGGCACCGTGCCGCGTCAGGCGCTGGCCCTGCTGCTGATCATCCTGGTGGCCTTCGGGGCCGCGGTGTACTTCGGGGTGAACTCGCCCAACGGCGTCCCGGTGCGGCCGGAGGGCAGCCAACTGACCGTCAGCCTGGTCGCGTTGAGCCCGGCCTCGACGGTCCGTCCGGTCGCCGACCCGGCGCACCCGTTCGCCGCGCTGCCGCCCGGGTACGGCGTGGGGACGACCGGGCTGAACACCCCGACCGGGGCGGCCACCGAGCACTACAGCAAGGTCGAGGTGACCAAGGCGCTGGACACCGTGCAGCGCTACCTGGTGGCGTCCTCGCTGGCGCCCGCGGCGCTGGTCCAGGGGGCCACCGCGGACGTGCGGACCTTCGTGACGCCCGGCGAGCAGGCGCAGTTCGACGCGGGCACCGCCCAGCCGGTGGACGACCGGCACCACGCGGTGACCGGCTGGATCGTCCGGTTCGACCCGGCGCAGGTGGCGCTGGCCTCCGACACCGTGGAGGTGGTCGGCGCGATGCGGGTCGACGAGGCGGACAACGGCACCCTGCAGATCACCACCGACCACACCTTCGTGTACGCGCTGAAGCCGGCCGGTGCGGCGGCCGGGGCGCCGGTCACCCTGCAGACCGTGCGGCGCGAGCTGACCTTCCAGTTCGACCGGGTGGACCTGGCCACGGCGCAGCTGCGGCTGGTGGACGCGGTGCTGCAGGCCGGGCCGGACCCGTGCACCGCCTCGCTGGCGGGCTTCCTGCAGCCGGTGCTGGCCACCGCGCAGGGCACCGCGGTGGCGCCGCCGTCGCCGGTGGACCCGGGCGACCACGCGCGGCCGGCCTGGCAGGTGTGCGGGGTGCTGGCGGGGAGCTGAACCGGGACGGCGCGGCGGGGGGGGGGGCCCGGGGGGGGCCCCCCCCCCCCCGCGGGGGGGGGCGCGGGGGGGCGGGGGGGGGGGGGGGGGGGGGGCGCCCCGGGGCGGGGGGGGGGGCGGGGCCCGGGGGGGGGCCCCGGCCCGCCGGGCGGTGGTTCAGCCCTGGTCGCGGTCCTTGGCGTCGTCCGGGGAGGCGCCGCCGCGGGGGCCGCCGGTGAAGGTGTCGCGCAGCTTGCCGCCGACGGTCGCGGCGCCGCCGGCCACGTCCCGGAGCAGGCCCATCAGCGGGTCCTTGCTCTCCTTCACCGAGGTCGTGTAGTGCTCGGCGGCGGCCTTCCACTGCTCGCCGACCGAGGTGTCCCGGTCGTCCGTGCGGCGCGGGTAGGCGCCGGCCATGATCGAGCGGTACTCGTCGCTCTCCGCCCACTTCTTCAGCTGGGCGACCCGGACCACCGCGAACGGGTGGGTCTGCGGCAGCAGCTGGAGCAGCTTGAGCACGCCGTCGCGCAGGTCCCCGGCCTTCTCGTACTCCTCGGCCTGCTCCAGGAAGGCGTCGACGTTCATCTCGGCCAGGTTGTGCCCGCCGGCCAGCTTCATCAGGGCCCGCATGGACGCCTGGAGGTCCTGCCCGGCGAGCAGGCCGGCCCGGTCGCTGGACAGCTCGGCCTTGCGGAACCACTCCTTGAGCGCGGTGACGATGGCCATGATCGCCAGGTTGCCGAGCGGCACCCAGGCGATCCGGGTGGCGATGTTGGTGAGGATCATCAGCATCGTCCGGTAGACGGCGTGGCCGGACATCGCGTGGCCGACCTCGTGGCCGATGACGGAGCGCAGCTCCTCCTCGTCCAGCAGCTCGACCAGGCCGCTGGTGATCACGATGATCGGGGTGTCGATGCCGATCGTGAACGCGTTGACCGTCGGGTCCTGGGTGACGTAGAGGTCCGGGACCTGCTCCAGGTCGAGCACGTAGGCGGCGTCCCGGACCATGTCGTTCAGCTCGGGGAACTGGCGCTCGGAGGTCTTCACGGCGGTGGCCAGGAACATCAGCCGGATCGAGCGCTCGGAGACCAGCCCGGCGAGCTTCTTCAGGACGTCGTCGAAGCCGGACAGCCGGCGCAGGGCGACCAGTGCGGAGCGGTCGGCGGGGTGCTCCCAGGCCCGGGTGGAGATCTCGGGGAAACGGGTGCGCCGCCGGCTCGGGGTGTTCGCGGTCGGGTCGGTCATGGTCTGAGTACCTCCTGGTCGACGGCGGCCCCGGCGCAGTGGCCGGCCCCCCGCTGGTCTTCGACTGCGACGAGTCGGGTGCTCGTCGGCTTGGTCCGCAACTCGTGTGCAACGACTGTCCGTGCAACGTCCGCGGTTGCGTACTCGTCCCCGGGGCCAGGGTACGCGCGGCGCGGGCCGGTCCCGGGGGGTCGGTGGGCGGCGCCGTTGTGAAGCGGGTTTACCCTGATTCCCCTGGAGAACCGAGACCGGACCCGGCCGCGGTACGAGCAGTACGAGGAGTCCCTCAGATGTCCACCGAAGCGCTGGTCAGCCTTGCCGCCCCCATCTCCGACGAGCCCGGTCCGGGCCTGTTCCTGCGGATCATCGTGATCGCGTCGGTCGTCGGGATCGGCCTGCTGGTCTGGATCATGGCCCGCGCCTTCCGCGGCCAGTAGACCCCGCCTCCCCGCGGTGCGGGCTCACACCCGGTCAGCGGCGGTGGGCCGCCGAGCGGTTGCCGCGTAACCCCCCGTACGATGACGGGTGGGCCCTCACCGGCCCGGAACCACCCCCAGGTCCGTTCACCGAGCCGAGAAGGTCCCGACGACCATGAGCACTGCTGCCGCACTCCCCGTTCTGAACCTCCTCGCCGAGGGCGAGGGGGGCAACCACGACAGCCTGAACCCGCTGCTGACGGGTGGCGCCGCGCTGTTCATCCTGATGCTCCTGCTCTTCATCGTCACCCGCTTCAACCGGGACCGCTGAGCCGGGACCACGGACCGCTCGGGGAGCGTCCGGCCGAACGGGCCGGCCGCTCCCTCACGCATCTCCGGACGGGCCCCGCACGGCCTCTCCGGGCAACCCCCACACGGCCGTTCCCGTCCCGCAACGGGCGTCGCGTAAGGTGTGGCGGCATGGGAGAGCAGGCCGGGAATCCCGGCGGACCGGAACCGGTGAAGAAGCGCCTCGGCGTGATGGGCGGCACCTTCGACCCGATCCACCACGGCCACCTGGTCGCCGCGAGCGAGGTGGCCAGCGCGTTCCACCTGGACGAGGTGATCTTCGTCCCGACCGGTGAGCCCTGGCAGAAGAGCGACCGCCACGTCACCCCGGCGGAGGACCGCTACCTGATGACGGTCATCGCCACCGCGGAGAACCCGCAGTTCTCGGTGAGCCGGATCGACATCGACCGCCAGGGCCCGACGTACACCGTCGACACCCTGCGCGACCTGCACGCGATGCACCCGGACGCCGATCTCTTCTTCATCACCGGCGCCGACGCGCTGGCCCAGATCCTGTCCTGGCACGACTCCGACGAGCTCTTCTCGCTGGCCCACTTCATCGGCTGCACCCGGCCGGGACACACCCTGTCGGACGCCGGTCTCCCGGTGGGCGGGGTCTCCCTGGTGGAGGTCCCGGCGCTGGCCATCTCCTCCACGGACTGCCGCAACCGGGTCGCCAAGGGCGAGCCGGTCTGGTACCTCGTCCCGGACGGCGTGGTCCGCTACATCGACAAGCGGGCGCTGTACGCGACGCCGCACGGGACCTGAGCCAGGAGCGGGCGTGACCGATCGCAGCGGTAACGGCAACGGCAACGGCGGCGGGCAGCGGCCGGAGGAGTGGTCCACCGGCCAGTACCAGCAGCCCTACCAGGGGCAGGGGCAGGCCTACCCGCAGGGGCAGCAGCCGCAGGCGTACGAGCAGCAGTACGAGCAGCAGCAGTACGACCAGTACGGGCAGCCGGTGTACGGGCAGGGTTCGTACGGCGGGCAGCAGGCCCAGGGCTACCAGCAGGGCGGGCAGTTCCCGCAGCAGCAGGGGTACGGGCAGCAGTACGAGCAGCAGCAGTACGACCAGTACGGGCAGCCGGTGTACGGGCAGGACCCGTACGGCTACCAGCAGCAGGGCTACCAGGACCAGGGGTACCAGCAGCCGTACCAGGCCGCACCGGCCGCGCAGGCCACCCCGGTGGTCGCCGAGCCGCAGCCCGGGGCGCCCGCCGCCGCGCCCACCGCCGCGCCCGCGCCCGTCGTGGTGCCGCCGCCGCGCCGGCGCACGCCCCGGCCGGCCGGGGCGACGGCCCCCGCCGAGCCGGCGGCACCGTCCGAGCAGGTCGCCGGGGCACGCCCCGGCAAGGCCGCCGGCCGGACCCCCGAGGACGCCTACGCGACGGGCGAGTTCTCCTTCGCCGAGGAGGAGGCGGAGGAGTCCGAGGACGTCATCGACTGGCTGAAGTTCACCGAGTCGCGCGGCGAGGTGCGCGCCGAACGCCGCCGCAAGCTGAAGAACCGGCTGATCGGCCTCGGTGTGGTGCTGGCGCTCGCGGCCGGCGGCGTCGGCGGCTACCTGTGGTTCACCGGGGACAAGCCGACCGCGGCCGCCGCGGCCGGCGGGCGGCAGGTCAACGTCGTCCACCTGCGCGACCTCCAGGGCAAGGTGTCCAGCGCGCTGCTGGTCGACGACGTCTCCGGGCACAAGGGCACGGTGCTGCTGCTGCCCGACGTGCTGCGGCTGCCCGGCCCGGGCGACCCGCCGGTCACCACGGTCGGCCAGGCGATGGACGCGATCGGCGCCTCGGCGACCCGCGACGGCCTGTCCACCGTGCTCGGCGCCCCGGTGGCCGGCACCTGGCGGCTGGACACCCCGTACCTGGAACTGCTGGTCTCCCAGCTCGGCGGGATCCGGGTGGACACCAACGCCGAGACCCACGAGGGCGGCAAGCCGGACGGCAAGGTGCTCGCCCCGGCGGGCAAGAACACCCTGCTCAGCGGGAAGGCCGCGGTCGCCTACGCCACCCTCCAGGGGCCGAACGAGAACCGGGACGCCCAACTGGCCCGGTTCGGCCAGGTGATGGACGCGCTGGTGCGCACCATGCCGACCGCGTTCAAGGACGCCAAGGACGACGTGCACCGGATGAACGCGGTGCTCGACCCCTCGCTGCCCGAGGACGCCCTGGCCGGGGTGCTCGCCCAGCTCGCCCAGCAGGCCAAGGACGGCCACTTCGGCACCACCGCGCTGACCGTCAAGCCGGACGGCACCCTGGACGAGGCGACCGCGGGCAAGCAGGTCAAGGACGTGCTCGGCGGCACCGTGAAGTCCGCGTCGGCCGGCGACGCCCCCGCCCGGGTCGCGCTGCAGGACGCCTCCGGCAACGACGCGGCGGGCGCCGCCGCACAGGTCCAGATCGTCAACTCGGGCCTGACGTTCATCCCGGGCGGCGCCAAGACCGCGCCGCAGGCCACCAGTGAGATCCGCTACACCGACGACGCCAAGCAGGCCGCGGCGAAGTCCCTGGCGACCAGCCTGGGCCTGCCGGACACGGCGGTGAAGAAGGTCGGCGACGCCCAGAACGCGGACCTGGTGGTCGTGCTCGGCAAGGACTACCAGCCGCCGAAGAACCAGTAGCCGGCGCCGCCGCCGTCCGTGCGGAGGCCGGCGGACCCCTGCGGCCCCGGAAATGCGTTCCGAGGCCGCAGGGGCGGCGTGAGATCCTGGAAGGCGACCCCGGCCGCCGTGCCGGGGCCGCCCCAAGCCGCCGAGCCGGAAGAACACCGTGACCGTCACCGACCACAGCCAGCAGCTCATCACCGTCGCCGCGCAGGCGGCGGCCGACAAGCTCGCGCACAACATCATCGCGTTCGACGTCAGCGAGGTGCTGTCGATCACCGACGCCTTCCTGATCGCCTCCGCGAACAACGACCGCCAGGTCCGCTCGATCGCCGAGGAGATCGAGGACCAGCTGCGCGAGCAGCTGGACATCAAGCCGGTGCGCCGCGAGGGCGAGCGCGACGGCCGCTGGATCCTGCTCGACTACCTGGACATCGTCGTGCACGTCCAGCACGCCGAGGAGCGCTCCTTCTACTCGCTGGACCGCCTCTGGAAGGACTGCCCCGAGCTCCCGCTGCCGGCGGACGCCCTGGAGTCGCGCAACCGCCCCGACGCGATCACCGACGAGGCCGGCAACGCCGTCGCCCCGGCCGACGACTTCGGCAAGCCCGAGGACCTGCACTGAGCCGGGACGCGCGCGGCCCGCGCATCGTCTTCTGGCGGCACGGTCAGACCGCCTGGAACCTCGAATCGCGGTTCCAGGGCAGCACGGACATCGAGCTGACCGGCCAGGGCGTGCTGCAGGCCCAGCGGGCGGCCCGACTGCTCTCCGGCCTCCACCCCGACCTGCTGATCTCCTCGGACCTCAAGCGCGCCCGGCGCACCGCCGAGGAGCTGGCCGCGGTCACCGGGCTGGACGTCCAGCACCACGAGGGCCTGCGCGAGACCTACGCGGGCTCCTGGCAGGGCCTGACCAACGCCGAGATCCGTGAGCGGTACCCGGAGGAGTACGCGGCCTGGGCGGCCGGGGAGCCGGTGCGCCGCGGTGGCGGCGAGCTGGCCACCGAGGTGGCCGACCGCTCGGTGCCGGTGGTGCTGGAGGCCGTCGGCAAGCTGCCGGAGAACGGCACGCTGGTGGTGGTCAGCCACGGCGGGACCATCCGGACCATGCTCGGGCGGCTGCTCGACCTGGAGCCGCCCGTGTGGGAGCGCTTCGGCGGGCTGTCCAACTGCTGCTGGTCGGTGCTCGGCCAGGGAACGCGCGGCTGGCGGCTGCTGGAGCACAACGCGGGCACGCTCCCGCAGCCGGTCATCGGCGACGACACCTGAGGGTCGACCCGGGCGGCTCCGCCCGTCGGCGCGCTTCGGTCGGGGCGCGCCGACGGGCGGGCGGCGGTCGTCGGGCGACGGCGGGTTGGCGGCGGTCGTCGGGCGACGGCGGGTGGGCTGTGCGTGGGCCGCGTGCGGTCGAGGGGGCTCCCGGGGCCCGCGCGGGGGGCGTGGAAGAAGCGGATTTCGCAGTTCCGGCCCTGACCGGCTAGAGTCTTCCTCGTTCGCAGGGAAGGAACGCGGCCCGGAAGGGAAGCGGGAGATCCGGCGAGTGCGGGGCTATAGCTCAGTTGGTAGAGCGCTTGCATGGCATGCAAGAGGTCTGGGGTTCAATTCCCCATAGCTCCACTCCGCATCGGCGGTCGTGGAAATCGGAGTTCCGGAGCCAGGGTCGCCCGCGTCGCGGGGCTATAGCTCAGTTGGTAGAGCGCTTGCATGGCATGCAAGAGGTCTGGGGTTCAATTCCCCATAGCTCCACAGTAGTTCGGAAGGCCGTCACCCATCGGGTGGCGGCCTTCCGGCATTTCGCGGCGGGTCGGGCGGGTCGGGCGGGCCAGGTGCGCCCGTCGCCCGGGCCGCTCACGGCTTGCAGGTGTGCCGCCAGCCGCCCGGCGGCAGGGAGTCGAGCCGCCCGACCGGCTCGCGGTCGTCCGGGTCCTCCGGGACGTACACCACGATGTAGCACTCGGGCACGCCCGGCATCGTCAGGTACGTCGCGTTCAGCCGCAGCACGCCGAGCTCCGGGTGGCGGAAGATCCGCAGCAGGGTCTTCGGCGGCGCCACCTCCTGGCGGGCCCACACCTCCCGGAACAGCTCGCTGCGGGCCGACAGCCGCCGCACGTGCTCCTCCCGCACCGGCTCGCCCACGTGCCTGCCGTACGCCGAGCGCAGCCGGCGGGCGGTGCGCCGGGCCGGCTGAGCCGACCGTCGGGTGTTGCTGCGCCGGGCGCTGCTGACGGAGCCACCGGCGGCTGCCTGCGGTTTCCCGGGACCGTCCCGGGAAACGGATTTCAGGAGCACGCCCCGGACCGTGTAAAGTAATCGATGTCGCCAAGGGAAACCGGACGGAAACGACGGGAAGCCCGGTGACATCGCAGGTCCAGGGGCTATAGCTCAGTTGGTAGAGCGCTTGCATGGCATGCAAGAGGTCTGGGGTTCAATTCCCCATAGCTCCACAGTGGTTGAGAGCCGCCACCCGAATCGGGTGGCGGCTCTTCGCCGTTGTGTGCATGCCACCGGCGGGCGAGCCGGAAAGACCGCTACCGTCGTGCCATGGCCGATCTGCAGCGAAGGCGGAACGAGGAGCTGGCCCGGATACTGCACCAGCTCGGCTGGAGTCCGGAACGGCTCGCCCGCGAGGTGAGCCTGGCCCTGCCGCCCGGCCTGGCGATCAGCTCCACCGCCCCGTACAAGTGGCGCGACCGCGGCATGGTGCCGCGCAGCCCGCACGACCAGACCGTCTGCGAGGTGCTCAGCCGCACCCTCGGCATAGCCGTCACCTACGAGCAGCTCTGGGGCCGGATGGGCGGCCACCGCGGTGCCAAGATCCTCTCGCCCCGGCTGCTCACCGACCCGTGGACCGCCGACACCGCGCAGACCGCGCTGCGCGAGGCCGCCACCGACGCCGGGCCGGTCCGCCTCACCGACCTGTTCCGCGGCGCCGACCTCGACCACGCCGCCGAACGGCTCTCCTCGCCGCCACCGCCGGTCGGTGGCGGCGAGGGCGCCCTGCGCGTGGACCCCACCCTGGCCGGCGAGCTCGGGCTGTCCTACCGCAGCAAACAGCGCCTCGAACGCTCCTGCGGCGGCGGCCTCGTCCTCGGCCCCGCCCGGGCCGAACTCGCCATGCTGGCCAAGCTGTTGGAACTCGGCGCGTACGACGAACGGCTCGGCCGCGAGCTGTACGGCACCGCCAGCAGACTCGCCCGGCTGGCCGGCTGGGCCGCGTACGACCTCGGCCACGACGCCGCCGCCCAGCGGGCCTTCGTCGCCGCGCTGCGCGCCGCCCACGTCAGCGGCGACGCCCGGCTCGGGGTCGGCGGCCTCGGCGCACTGGTGGTGCTCGCCACCCAGGGCAGCGGCGGCCGCGGCCTGGACGCCGTCACCGCGCTGCGCACCGCCCTGGACGCCCACGGCCCCGCGCTCAGCCCCACCGCCCGGGCCCGCCAGCTCGGCCGGATCGCCCGCGCCCACGGCCGCCGCGGCGAGGGCGAGCAGGCCGAGGCGGCCGCCGCCCGGGCCTTCGCCGAACTCGACGGCCTCCCCGGCACCGAGGAGGCCCGGGCCGACCTCGCCGGGATGGTGGGGGAGGGGCGGCTGGCGCTCGGCCAGCACCGGATGGCCAAGGCGCTGCTCGCCGAGGCGGTCGCCGGGCTCGGGCCGGGGCGGGCCCGCGCCAAGGCACTGCTGATGGTCCGGCTCGCCGAGACCCACCGGCGGCTCGGCGACCAGCGGGAGGCGGCCCGGACGGCGGGGCTGGCGCGCTCGCTCGCGGCGGGGATGCAGTCGGAGCGGCTGGCCAGGGCGCTGCGGGACTTCGAGGCGGCGGGGCGGACGCCGGGACGGTGACGGGCTCCGGTGGGGGAGGGGGCTCCGGGGCGGACGCCGGGCGCGGTGACGGGCCCCCGCGTGGGGGCGGGCGATTCGGGGCGGACGCCGGGCGCGGTGAGGGGCCCCCGCGTGGAGGTGGTCGGCCGGTGGGACGGCCCGGAGGGCCCTGACCTGCTTGCGGTACCCTGAGCCCATGCGAACCGTGCGCCTGCTCCTTAGCCGGCCGCGCTGACCAGGACCGGCCGCGCCCTCGGGCGGTGCCGGAGTCGGCGTGGCGTCCCCTCCTGCGAGGGGATTTTTTGTTTTCCGCCCCCGCCCGCGTCGTGGGACGGGTCCACGGTCGGCCGCGTCGCGCGGTTCGCCAACTGACACCGATGGAGCTTGAAGGACCATGAGCGAGACGACCCCTGCGTCCGGCGCGGCCGAGACCGCGACCGAGCCGTTCCGGTACAGCGCCGCGCTGGCGGCGGAGATCGAGTCCCGCTGGCAGGACATCTGGGAGAAGGAGGGCACCTTCCACGCCCCCAACCCCACCGGTGAGCTGGCCGACCCGTCCGCCGGTGACGTCGCCGCGAAGCCGCACAGCTTCATCATGGACATGTTCCCGTACCCCTCCGGCGCGGGCCTGCACGTCGGCCACCCGCTGGGATACATCGCCACCGACGTCTTCGCCCGCTACCAGCGGATGACCGGCCACAACGTGCTGCACACGCTGGGCTACGACGCCTTCGGTCTGCCCGCGGAGCAGTACGCGGTGCAGACCGGCACCCACCCGCGGGTCTCCACCGAGGCCAACATCGCCAACATGCGCCACCAGCTGCGCCGGCTGGGCCTGGGCCACGACCCGCGCCGCTCGATCTCCACGATCGACCCGGACTACTACCGCTGGACGCAGTGGATCTTCCTGCAGATCTTCAACTCCTGGTACGACGAGGCGGCCGGCAAGGCCCGTCCGATCGCCGAGCTGATCGCCGCCTTCGAGTCCGGCGCGCGTGAGCTGCCGGACGGCCGCACCTGGGCCGAGCTGTCCGCCGCCGAGCGCGACGAGGTGCTGGGCGAGTACCGCCTGGCGTACGCCAAGGAGGTGCCGGTCAACTGGTGCCCCGGCCTGGGCACCGTGCTGGCCAACGAGGAGGTCACCGCGGACGGCCGCTCCGAGCGCGGCAACTTCCCGGTGTTCAAGTCCAACCTGCGCCAGTGGATGATGCGCATCACCGCGTACTCCGACCGCCTGATCGCCGACCTGGACCTGCTGGACTGGCCCGAGGCCATCAAGCTGCAGCAGCGCAACTGGATCGGACGCTCCGAGGGCGCCCGGGTGGACTTCGCCGTCGACGGCGGGAAGATCACCGTCTTCACCACCCGGCCCGACACCCTGTTCGGCGCCACCTACATGGTGCTGGCGCCCGAGCACGGCCTGGTCGACCAGATCGTCCCCGCCGCCTGGCCGGAGGGCGTGCCCGCCGAGTGGACCGGCGGCGCCGCGACCCCCGCCGAGGCCGTCGCCGCCTACCGGGCCGCGGCCGCCGCCAAGTCGGACGTCGAGCGCCAGGTCGAGGCCAAGGTCAAGACCGGCGTCTTCACCGGCGCCTACGCCGTCAACCCGGTCAGCGGCGCGCCCGTCCCGGTGTTCATCGCCGACTACGTGCTGATGGGCTACGGCACCGGCGCCATCATGGCCGTCCCCGCCCACGACCACCGCGACTTCGACTTCGCCCGCGCCTTCGCGCTGCCGATGCGCTGCGTCGTCGAGCCGACGGACGGGCGGGTTGCCGACCCGGCCGAGTGGGACGACGCCTTCGACACCTACGACTCGGTCATCGTCAACTCGGCCCGCCCCGAAGGGGACCTGTCCCTGGACGGGCTGAGCGTGGTCGAGGCCAAGGCCGCCGCCACCGCCTGGCTGACCGAGCGCGGCATCGGCGAGGGCACCGTCAACTACCGCCTGCGCGACTGGCTGTTCAGCCGTCAGCGGTACTGGGGCGAGCCCTTCCCGATCGTCTACGACGAGGACGGCGTGATGCACGCGCTGCCCGAGTCGATGCTGCCGGTCGAGGTCCCCGAGGTCGACGACTACTCGCCGCGCACCTACGACGCGTACGACTCCGCCTCCTCGCCGGAGACCCCGCTGTCCCGCAACGAGGACTGGGTCACCGTCGAACTGGACCTGGGCGACGGCGTCCGGACCTACCGCCGCGAGACCAACACCATGCCCAACTGGGCCGGTTCCTGCTGGTACGACCTGCGCTACGTCGACCCGACCAACAGCGACGCCGTCGTCGACCCGGCCAACGAGCGCTACTGGCTGGGCCCGACCGCGGCCAAGCCGGCCGGCGGCGCCGACCTGTACGTCGGCGGCGCCGAGCACGCCGTGCTGCACCTGCTGTACGCGCGCTTCTGGCACAAGGTGCTGCACGACCTGGGCCACGTCTCCTCCGTCGAGCCGTTCCACAAGCTGTTCAACCAGGGCATGATCACCGCGGACGTCTACCGCGACGAGCGCGGCTTCCCGGTGCCCGCCGCCGAGGTCGAGGAGCGCGACGGCGCGTACTTCTGGCAGGGCGAGCCGGTCAAGCGCGAGGCCGGGAAGATGGGCAAGTCCCTGAAGAACGCCGTCGCCCCGGACGAGATCGCCGACGAGTACGGCGCGGACACCCTGCGCCTGTACGAGATGTCGATGGGCCCGCTGGACGTCTCCCGCCCGTGGGACACCCGGGCCGTCGTCGGCTCGTACCGCTTCCTGCAGCGGCTGTGGCGCAACGTCGTCTCGGAGGCCACCGGCGAGCTGGTCGTCACCGAGGAGCAGCCGGACGACGCCACGCTGCGCGCCCTGCACAAGGCGATCGACGGCATCCGCGCCGACATGGCCGGGCTGCGCTTCAACACGGCCGTCGCCAAGGCGATCGAGCTGAACAACTTCCTGGTCAAGCGCGGCTCCACGCCGCGGGTCGTGGCCGAGCAGCTGGTGCTGATGGTCGCGCCGCTGGCCCCGCACATCGCCGAGGAGCTGTGGCGCCGCCTGGGCCACGGCGAGTCGCTGGCGCACACCGACTACCCGGTCGCGGACCCGGCGTACGTGGTCGACGAGGCGGTGACCTGCGTCGTGCAGATCAAGGGCAAGGTCAAGGCCCGGCTGGAGGTCGCGCCGAGCATCACTGACGCGGAGCTGGAGGCGCTGGCGCTGGCGGACCCGGCGGTCGTCGCGGCGATCGGTGACGCGGCGGTGCGGAAGGTGATCGCTCGGGCGCCGAAGCTGGTGAACATCGTGACGGGCTGAGGTCGGGGAGGTCGGGGGCGCTGACCTTCTGACCTTCCTGCCTTCCGGCTGGTCGGCCTGGTGGCCGGTTGGCCGGGTGATCGGGCGGGTGTCCTTCGGGGCGCCCGCCCGGTGCGTTGTGCGGGTGCTGCGGGCGCTGCGGGTGTCGGTGGGGCCGGGCGGGCCCTCGGGGAGATCCCGGATTCGTCCCTGATCTCGGCCCGTCGGGCCCCTTCGCACTGCCCGCGGCCCGGTGCCGCGGCTACCGTGGAACCCTCGGCATTGCGGCCCGCGTTGGGCTCGTTGGGGGCCGGAACGACGGTGGAAGGTGGCGCGCGATGGACGTGTTCGGCGTGATGATCGGCTTGGTCCTGCTCTTCGGGATCGCGACGCTCGTCCTGGCCGTGGTCGGCACGGTCAAGGCGGCCAAGGCCGTCGCCGCGAAGGTCGAGAAGCACGAGGCCAACGCCCGGCGCGCCGTCGAGACCGCCACCCTCAAGGCGAAGACCTACACCAAGATCGGCCCGCCCGCGCAGATCGCCAACGTCCGGCTCAAGCTGCGCACCTCGCTCGACGGCACCCGGCAGGTGCTGGAGGGCGGAGTCGCGCAGGACGGCCAACTCGGCGAGTCCCTCGCGCTGCTGACCCGGCTCGACGCCCACGCGGCGGAGCTGGACGGCGAGTTGCGGGTGCTGGAGCGCGAGCCGGACACCGCGCGGATCGCCGCCAAGCTGCCGGAGCTGCGGGAGCGGGCGGAGCGGATCACCCATGCCGCGGAGACCATGCGGTGGGCGGCGCAGGACCGGATGCACCGGTTCGCGGACGACGAGCTGAGCCGGCTGAGCCAGGAGTGCGAGAGCGAGGCGGGGGCGCTGCGGCACTGGGACACGGCGGGGGGTGCCTCGGGTGCGGCCTCGGCTCCGGGTGCGAGTGCTGCTGCGGGTGCGGGTGCAGCGCCGGGTACTGCTGCGGGTGCGGGTACTGCGTCGGGTGCGGCTCGGGCCGGGCTGACCGACGGGAAGGGGCGGCCGAGCGCGGAGGACCTCCTCGGGCTGGCCGACCCGCTGGCGAAGCTGGCGCAGCGGCTGCGGAAGCCGTCGACGGGGCCCTCGGCGGGCTGATCCGGGCTGAGACGGGCGGGCCCTTCCAGGCCTCCCGGGGAGCGTACGGGCGGCCGCTGTCCTCCCGGACGAACGCGGAGTAACCTCCGCCTCATGCCCTCCGACCTCGCAGTTGTCACCGATTCCACGGCCTATCTGCCGCAGGAGGCCCTCGACCGGCACGGGATCACGGTGGTCCCGCTGAGCGTCGCGGTCGGTGACTCGGTCCTGTGCGAGGGCGTCGAGATCTCCCCGAAGGACGTCGCCGAGGCACTGCGCGGCAAGCAGCGGGTGACCACCTCCCGGCCCAACCCGGAGACCTTCGCCGCCGCCTACCGGGCGGCCGCCGAGGCCGGGGCGAAGGGCATCGTGTCGGTGCACATCTCCGGCGAGCTGTCCGGCACCGTCGAGGCCGCCCGGCTCGCCGCCGCCGAAGCGCCCGTGCCGGTGCGGGTGGTCGACAGCCGGCTGGTCGGCATGGCCCTCGGGTACGGGGTGCTCGCGGCGGCCGAGGCCGTGGCGGTGGGCCGGGACCTGGCCGAGGCGGCCGAGGCGGCGAGCCGACGGGCGGCCGGGACCAGCGGGTTCTTCTACGTGGACACCCTGGAACACCTGCGCCGGGGCGGGCGGATCGGGGCGGCGCGGGCGCTGCTCGGGTCGGCACTGGCGGTCAAGCCGCTGCTGCACCTGGACGGGGGGCGGATCGAGCCGCTGGAGAAGGTGCGGACGGCGTCGCGGGCGATCGCGCGGCTGGAGGAGATCGCGGTCGAGCGTTCGGGGGAGGGCGAGGTGGACATCACCGTGCACCACCTGGCGGCCGGGGAGCGGGCGGAGGCGCTCGCGGAGCGGCTGCGGGGCCGGGTGCCGGGGCTGCGGGAGCTGTACGTGGGCGAGGTCGGGGCGGTGATCGGCGCGCACGTCGGGCCGGGGCTGCTCGCGGTGGTGGTCGCGCCGCGCTGAGGCGGGGGTGGCGGGGCGGTTGGGGGTGGCGTTGCGCGGGGTGGCGTTGCGTGGGGGCGGTGGTGTGCGGGGGCGCTGCGGTCAACCGTGAGGTGGGCTCGCCACTCGTGTGAGTGACACTTTTTATCCACAGCCCCCGGGTTATCCACAGGCTTTCGGTAATCTCCGCGCGCTCGCCACGGGACTCCTACCGTCCTCGCCATGACGACCTTGAGCCCGGGCGCGGCGAAGCGCCAAGCGATCAACGAGACGGTGCGGCTGCGGATGGCGGCGCTGCTGCCGGCGGACGACGAACCGGTGTGTGCCGTGCCGCCTTCCGTACCCTCCTCTGCTCCGGTGTCCTCCGCACCGCCCGCGGAGCCGGAGCACCTCCTCGACCCGCCGGGTGCCGGCGCGCGTCTGCGGTTCGCCTCGATGCTGGCGCTCGACCGTCGGGCCGTGGCGGGGCTGGCCGTCCTGCTGCTCTTCGCGGTGGGTTACGCGGTGCAGCATTTCTGGCTGGCCAGGCCGGAGGCGGTGCCCGTTCCGGCGCTGGCGGCCGCGTCGGCGCCGACCGAGCCGGGGCGCCCCGCCGCCGACGGCCCACCGGGCAGCGGGGCCGGTCCACCCGAGTCCTCGGCGGGCCCGGGGGTCGAGCCCGCCGTCGTCATCGACATCGGCGGCCGGGTCCACCGGCCCGGCCTGCACACCCTGCCCGGCGGATCGCGGGTGGCCGACGCCCTGCGGGCGGCGGGCGGTCCGCTGCCGGAGACCGACACCCGAGGCCTCAACCTGGCCCGGGTCCTGACGGACGGCGAGCAGATCGTGGTCGGCGAGCAGGCGTCGGCGCCCGTGCCGGTGCCCGTTCCCGGAGCTGCCGGTGGACCTCCCGGGGCCGGCCCGGCCCGACCACCCGTCAGCCTCAACCGCGCCACTCTCGAACAGCTCGACGCCCTCCCCGGCGTCGGTCCGACCCTCGCCCAGCGCATCCTCGCCTACCGGGCCTCGCACGGCTCGTTCCGATCGATCGACCAGCTCCGCCAGGTCAGCGGCATCGGCGTCCGGACCTTCGCGGAACTCCGTCCGCTCCTGACCCTCTGACGGCCCGACCGTCCGCTCGACCGCTCGTCCGCTCGTCCGCTCGTCCGCTCGACCGCTCGTCCGCTCGACCGCTCGCTCTTCCGCCGCCGCTCCCGAAGGGAGGTACCACCGTGTCCGCCGTCACCGCTCCGCTTCCGCGCACCCGTTCCTCGGCGGCCGACTTCCGGCTGCTGCTGCCCGCCCTCTCGGCCTGGCTGGTCACGGCGGTGCTGCTGCCCCTGGAGCCGGGGGCCGAGGTGTTGTTCCTCTCGTTGGCGGGCGCCGCCGTGCTCGCCGCCGTCCTGTTGCTCGTCCGGCCGGTGCTGCCGCGTCGACGCGGGGCCGCGGTGGCGTTGGCGGCCGTGCTGCTCAGCGGCGCTGCGGCCGCGATCGCGACCCCGCTGCACACCGCCGACCTGCACCGGGGGCCGTTGCCGGAGCTCGCCCGCGCGGCCGAGCACGCCCCGCCGCGCTCCCCGGGCACGCCCGCCCCGGTGGTGGAGGTGGAACTGACCGTCGAGGGGGACCCCAAGGTCCACACCGCCCGGGGCGGCACCACCGGCGGGCAGACCCTGGTCACGGTCGAGGCCGTGGCCGACCGTGCCACCGTCCTCCCGGACGGACGGGCCACCCGGACGCACACCCCGGTGACCGTGTTGGTCCGCGGGGCGGAGAGCGAGCCCTGGCTGCGCCTGCTCCCGTCCGAGCGACTGGCCGTCGAGGCCGAGGTGCGCCCGGCGGGGGAGGGCTACGACACCGAGTGCGCGGCGCTGCTGGCCGTCCACGGCCCGCCCCGGCGGCTCGCGCCGCCGAACCTGCCGCAGCGGATCGCCGGGCGGCTGCGCGAGGGCCTGCGCACGGCCAGCGACGGGCTTCCGCCGGACGCGCGCGGGCTGCTCCCCGGGCTGGTCGTCGGTGACACCTCGCGGCTGCCCGACGACCTGGTGGACGCCTTCCGGGCCACCGATCTGGTGCACCTGGTGGCGGTCAGCGGGGCCAACCTGGCGATCGTCCTCGGCCTGCTGCTCGGTGCACCGGGCCAGGCCGGCACCCCGGAACGGCGCGGACTGGCCGCGCTGCTGGGGCTGTCGCTGCGCACCAGCGCCCTGCTCGGCACGGCGCTGGTGCTGGCCTTCGTGACCGTCTGCCGGCCCGAGCCCAGCGTGCTGCGGGCGGCGGGGACGGGACTGATCGGCATGCTGGCCCTGGCCACCGGCCGTCCCCGGCAGGCCGTGCCGGCGCTGGCGGGCGCCGTCCTGGGCCTCGTCCTGCTGGATCCGTTCCTGGCCCGTTCCTACGGCTTCCTGCTCTCGGTGCTCGCCACCGCCGGGCTGCTCGTGCTCGGGCCGCACTGGGCCGAGTCCCTGCGCGCCCGGCGCTGGCCGCACCACCTGGCGGGTGCGATGGCGGCGACGGCGGCGGCGCAGGCCCTGTGCGCGCCGGTGACGGTGGTACTGTCCGGGCACATCAGCCTGGTCGCGGTCCCGTGCAACCTGCTGGCCGAGCTGGCGGTGGCCCCGGCGACGCTGCTCGGTTTCGGGGTGCTCGTCCTGCAGCCGCTCTTCCCGTCCCCGGCCAGGCTGCTGGCCGGGCCGGCCGGGGTGCCCGCGAGCTGGCTCGCCTTCGTCGGGCGGCGCGGGGCCGAGCTGCCCGGTGGGCAACTGTCCTGGCCCGGTGGCTGGTTCGGCGTGGCGACGGTCGCACTGGCGACCTTGGCCGCCTGCTGGGCGGCGCCCCTGCTGCTGCCCCGGCGGGCGGAACCAGGGCGGTCGACACCCGTCCGTCGCCGCTGGGCGGGGGTACTGGTGACGGGAACCCTGCTGGTGGTGCTGCTGGCCGTCCTGCTGCGCCCTCCGCAGCTCGCCCGGATCGCCACCGGCTGGCCGCCGCCGGGGTGGCGGTTGGTGATGTGCGACGTCGGGCAGGGGGACATGCTGGTCCTGGCGACCGGCGTACCGGACAGCGCTGTGGTGGTGGACACCGGTCCGGATCCGGAGGCCGCCGACCGGTGCCTGCGCGACCTCGGCGTCACGACGGTGCGGCTCCTGCTGCTGACGCACTTCCATGCGGACCATGTCGAGGGTGTGCCAGGGGTGTTGCGGGGGCGTCAGGTGGGCGCGGTCGAGGGCACGGTGCTGGACGACCCGCCGGGTGAGGCTGCCCGGGTGGTGGCCTGGGCGGCGGGGGCCGGGGTGCCGCTGCTGCGGGCGGGCCGGGGTGAACGGCGTTCGGCCGGTACGGAGTTGTCCTGGGACGTGGTGTGGCCGGATCCCGGGGCGGTGCTCGACGTGCCGGGGGCGAACAACGCGAGCGTGGCACTGGTGGTGTCGCTGGCCGGAGGACTGCGGATGGCGCTGCTCGGGGATCTCGAACCGCCCGCCCAGTCCGCCCTGTCGGGGCGCTTGGGGCGGGTGGACGTCCTGAAGGTGGCGCATCACGGCTCGGCCCATCAGGACTGGGGCCTGACGGGTGCGTTGCGGCCCCGGCTCGCCCTGATCTCCTGTGGTGAGGGCAATGCGTACGGGCATCCGTCACCGCGTACGGTCGACCGGCTGCGGGCGCTGGGGGCCACCGTCCTGCGGACCGACCGCTCGGGGGACATCGCCGTGACCGGCGACTCCCCGTCCACCCTCGCGGTCGCCGTCCACCCCCAGCCCGTCCACGGCACCCGTTCCGGGCACTCGCCCGCCGGGCAGTCCACCCGCGGGCCCCGCGGCCCGCCCCCGTGACCCCGCTCTCCTCTTCCCTCCACGAGGTGGGGTGGGCAGGGGGTAGGGGTGGGGGAGGTGGAGGGAGGCTGGGAGGGGGGCGGGGGCGGGGGCCCCGGGGAACGCGATGTGCGGCGCGCTCCGGGCCCGCCCGGAGCGCGCCGCAGCGATAGCCCGCCTCCCGGCCACCCCCCGACCGGCCACCCGCCACCGGTGGGCGGACGAAGAACCGGCACCCCGGCCTGCTCCCCGGCCCGGGCCGGGGAGCAGGCCGGTGGACGACATCGGCGGCAGCGGGCCTCAGGAGAGCATGTTGATCCGGTACTGCATGATCCGGTAGTTCTGCGGGTCGTACCACTGGCTGACGACGATGTGGAAGTTGCCGAACGTCGAGCCGGGGATGACGAAGCCGCCGTACGGGCTGGCGACCAGGTTGGCGGCCTCCTGCCCCGGGGTGCCGGGGAGGATCATGGCCTGCTCCAGCGTCCGGGTGAGGTCCGAGGTCGGCAAGGGGAAGACCATGGCCCTGATCGACAGCGGGTCCATGTTGAGCCAGGTGAGCACGTACTTGCCGTCCATGGCGCGGAAGCACAGCTCGCCCCACTTGCGGGTGCCGAGGACGGTGGTCGGCGCGGGGGCGTTCCAGCGCCAGCCGCCGTCGGCGTAGCCCCACGGCTCGTAGGCGTCCGGGCTGCCGAGGCTTTCCTTCCGCACCCGGTGCAGCAGCATCCCGGATTCCACGTCGCGGTTGAACACCGTGGACAGCACGTAGCAGTAGCCGTCGTCGGCCACGGCGTAGGTCTTCTGCTGGAACTGCCCGCCGTGCAGGTCGGCCGGCCACTGGCAGAGGTACTCCCAGGTCTGGCCGTTGTCGGTGGAGCGCCAGAAGTCGGTGTGGTGGGTGTCGTAGATGACGCCGCGCATGAGGTGCATGTACATCACCCCGTCGACGACGAAGACGTCGGACGGGATCGCGGTCGTGAAGTTGTCGCCGACCCGGTTGTGCGGTTCGTCGACGAGGCTGATGCCGTGGTCGCCCCGGACGATGCCGTCGATGCGCAGGTTGTTCAGGTCCGCGCTGCTGGAGCGCAGGCCGACCGGGGCGTTCCACTGGCCGTGGCCGACCTGGTCGCCGTCGAAGGTGTCGCCGCAGACGAAGAGCATGGTGCCGTCCGGGCAGAGCACGGGGATCCCGAGGTCGGTCCAGGGTGCGCCGAGCGACCCGGTTTCGACGGGGCCGCTGAGGTTCTTCAGCTTGGTCGCGATCGTCGGACCGGTCGGGTCGTAGGGGCCGTTGGCGAGTGCCGCGGGAGCGCCCGAGGCGATCGCCCCCGCCCCCGCGGCGACGCCGAGGCCGATCTTGAGGAGCCGGCGGCGGGTGGGCCCGCCGGTCGTCACGTCGTTTCCGTCCGCTGAGCGTGTCATGGTGCCGGTGGCCCTTCCGAGTCGACGGATCCCGCGGCTGCCCCTGGAGCGACACGTGGAACGCGCGCACACCGGTGGCGACGGGCGTCACCGAGGCTACGGCGGCCCGTCGCCGCGTCGACGGTCGGTGGATGGACCTTCACCCGAATCGGTGAGCACGGAGGGGAGTTGACGGCCCGGACCGGTGGCCGGGACCGGCCGCGCGGAAGGCTCCACCGCACGCCGCGCCGACGTCACGCCGCGCCGACCGCACACCGCACCGACGTCACGCCGCGGCGACCTCCTGCGGCGGGGCCGGCCGGGTGCCGCGCGGGAGCAGCAGCGGGGTGGCCAGGATGAGCAGCCCCGCGACCGCGAGCGCGGTGCGCGGCCCGGTGGCGTCGGCGAGCAGTCCGCCGAGCGCGGTGCAGACGGCGATGGAGGCCTGCTGGCCGATGGACCAGGCGGAGAGGGTGCGGGCGACCAGGTGCTCGGGTGTACGTTCGAGCCGGTAGGTGGCGAGCACCGGGCTGTACAGGCTCATGTTGACGATGATCGCCAGCTCGACGGCCATCACGGTGAGCAGGCCGACCACGCCGGGGCGGACGAGGACCAGGCCGATCAGCCAGACGGCGCGAAGCGTGCCGACGGTGCGGAACACCCGGTCCCGGCCGTGGCGGGCCACCACGCGCCGGGCCAGCCGGGAGCCGATCAGTCCGCCGAGGCAGGGGGCGGCGAAGGCGAGGCCGTACTGCCAGGGCGGGAAGTGGAGTTGGCGCAGCAGCAGGACGGCCAGCACCGGCTCGGTGGCCATGATCAGCCCGCCGACGAGCAGGTTGTTGAGGTAGAGGGCCCGCAGGTCGGGGTCGCCGAGGATGTGCCGCCAGCCGTCGAGCAGCGCGCCGGTGCGCACCGTGCTCCGGTCGTTCGGCGGCGGTGGCGGGGGCTCCTCGCGGCCGCGGATCGCGGTGATGCCGAGGGCGGAGAGCAGGTAGCTGAGCGCGTCCGCGATCACGGTGGTGACGGGTCCGAGCAGGCCGATGGCGGCGCCGCCGAGCGGTGGCCCGATCGCGATGGAGCTCCAGTTGGTGGACTCGAAGCGGGCGTTGGCCACCAGCAGGTCCTCCGGCCGTACGAGGGCCTTGAGGTGGGCGCCGCTGGCCGCGTTGAACGCGATCTTGGCGGCGGCGACCACGGCGGAGACCGCCAGCAGCTGGACGAAGCCGAGCAGTCCGAGGGCGTAGGCGAGCGGGATCGTCGCCATCGCCGTGAACCGGGCGAGGTCCATCGCGATCATCACCGGGCGCTTGCGCCGGAACTCCACCCAGGGGGCGAGCGGCACCGCGATCAGCGCCCCCACCGCCGGGCCCACCGCGGACAGCGCGGACACCTGCGCCGGTCCGGCGTGCAGCACCAGGACGGCGAGCAGCGGCAGCGCCCCGAACCCCAGTCCGGAGCCGTACGCGCTCACCGCGTAGGCCGCCCACAACCAGCCGAACCGCCGCCCCAGCCGCGTCCTGGCCGCTCCGCCCACCCTGTCCCGGCGCATGTCCCGGCGCGCTCCCTCGACATCCCGGTCGCACGTTCCGACCGCACAATCCGACGTTGACCAGCCAGAGCCAACCGGGCGGCGCAGCCGCAGGTCAAACAACCGCTCCGTGCACTCCGTACAACTGGTCGTTGTTCCCTAAGGTGGGTCGGCATGGACCTCGAAGCCGTACGCACTTTCGCCGCCGTCGTGGCGGCGGGCCAGTTCCAGAAGGCCGCGGCCGACCTGGAGATCACCCAGCAGGCCGTCTCCAAGCGGATCGCCGCGCTGGAGCGCGACCTCGGTGTCCGGCTGTTCACCCGGACCCCGCGCGGCGCCGAACTCACCATCGACGGGCAGGCGTTCCTGCCGCACGCCCGCGAACTGCTGCGCGCCGCCGAGCGCGCGGTCGCCTCCGTGCGCACCGGCCGTCGGCCGCTGCGGGTGGACGTGATCGCCTCGCGCGTCGCGCCGTCGGGCCTGTTGCGGGAGTTCCACCGGGTGAACCCCGGGATCGAGCTGGACGTGGTGATGCTGTTCGACGTCGAGGCGGCCGTCACCGCGCTCCGCTCGGGCGCGATCGACGCGTCGTTCCGGGCGGTGGCCGCGCCCGGCCGGCCGCTGCCCGACGACATCGGGTCGGTCCGGGTGCTGGACGAGCCGTTGCAGCTCCTCACCGGTCCCGCCCACGCGCTGGCGGGCGCCCGTTCGGTGACCGTCGCCGAGCTCGTCGGGCACCGGATCTGGATGCCCGGCATCGCCCCCGGCACCGAGTGGGCCGCCTACTACGAGGACCTGGTGGCCGGGTTCGGCCTCACCATCGAGGCGACCGGGCCCAACTTCGGCTCGGACGCGCTCCTGGACACCGTCGCCGACACCCCGGCCCTGGCGACCCTGATGAGCGAGCACACCCGCCTGGTCTGGCCGGCCGGCCACGGCCTGCGCCGCATCCCGGTGACCGGTCCGACGCCGGTCTACCCGCACTCGCTGCTGTGGCACCGCGACAACCCCCACCCGGCGCTGCCGGTGCTGCGCGCCCACCTGGTCGCCGCCGCGCCCGCCCTCGACGCGGCCGGCACCTGGCGGCCGGACTGGGTGCTCCCGCGCTGAGCGGACGGGCGGCGGGGCGGGCCGGCTCAGGCCTCCTCGCGCCAGCCCTCGTAGGAGCCGACCACGGTGTCCAGGGCGTGCAGCAGGGCGGGCGTCCAGCCGTCGGACGGCGGGTCGAGGACGACCAGCCACTGGGCGTCCTCGGCGTCGTCCTCGCCGGCCAGGGCGTCGCGGACGATCTCCAGCTCGCCGAGGTCGGGGTGGGCGGCGGAGAGCTCCTCGGCGGCCTCGTCGGCGGTGTCGCGGTCGGGCAGGACGAGCAGCTGGCGGCCGTACGGGTCGTCGACGGCCGGGAGGTCGGGGGTGTGGTTCTCGGTCACCGTGCCATTCTCCAGGTCGGGCGCGGTGCTCCGGCAGGGCGGTCCCGGAACCGGGGCGGGGCCGGCCCGGCGGACGGGAGGGTCAGCGGCCCGGGCGGGAGTGTCCGTGGCCCGTGGGATGCTGGTAGGCGATGGCCAGGAAGAGTGCACCCGACGACCTGCTCGCCCCGCTGACCCTCGCGGTCGGCCAGGAGGAGCTGCTGCTGGACCGCGCGGTCGCCCAGGTGGTGGCCGCGGCGAAGGCGGCGGACCCGGACACCGACGTGCGGGACCTCCCGCCCGGCGGCCTGCAGCCCGGCAGTCTGGCCGAGCTGACCACGCCCTCGTTGTTCGCCGAGCGCAAGGTGATCGTGGTCCGGGCCGCGCAGGACCTCTCCGCCGACTCGGTGAAGGAGGTCAAGGCGTACATCGAGGCGCCCGCCGAGGAAGTGATCATGGTGCTGGTGCACGCCGGCGGTGCCAAGGGCAAGGGCCTGCTGGACGCCGGGCGCAAGGCGGGCGGGCGTGAGGTGGCCTGCGCCAAGCTGGCCAAGGCGAGCGAGCGACTGGCCTTCGTCAAGGGCGAGTTCCGTGCGCTGGGCCGTTCGGCGACCCCGGAGGCCTGCCAGGCGCTGCTGGACGCGCTCGGCAGCGACCTGCGCGAACTGGCCGCCGCGTGCAGCCAGTTGACCTCCGACGTCGAGGGCGCCATCGACGAGACGGTGGTGGCCCGCTACTACAGCGGCCGGGCCGAGGCGACCGGCTTCGAGGTGGCGGACCTGGCGGTCACCGGCCGGGCGGCCGAGGCGCTGGAGCGGCTGCGCTGGGCGCTGGCCGTCGGCCAGCCGCCGACCGGCATCACCTATGCGCTGGCCTCCGGCGTGCGCAGCATCGGGCGGCTGGCGACGGTCGGGCGGAACATGCGCCCGGCCGATCTGGCCCGCGAGTTGGGCATGCCGCCCTGGAAGGTGGACCGGGTCCGCCAGCAGATGCGCGGCTGGACGGGCGACGCGGTGGCCACCGCGCTGACCGAGATCGCCCGGGCCGACGCCGCCGTGAAGGGCGGCGGGGCCGACCCGGCGTTCGCCCTGGAGCGCGCGGTGGTCGCCGTCGCCAGGGCCGCCCGGGCCGGCTCCCGGCCCTCCTACTGACGCCCCCGGGCCGGGGTTCCGCTACTTGCGCATGGCCCGGAGCGCGTTGTCGGCGTCCGCCTGCAGGGCGGTGCGCAGGTCGTTCATGGACGGCGGGTTGTCCTTGCCCTGGCTGTAACTGGCGTTGTACGTGAGGTAGAAGGTCATCCCGCCGTCGAGGACGTCCACCTCGGCGTACAGGCTGTGGTACGTGGACGAGCCGTCGTCCTTGTACAGGAAGTACGCCTCCTCGCCGAGCCCCGGGAGGTCCGTGGCCTGGTAGCCGCGGGCCGTGTAGAGCGCCTTGTTGGCCCTGAGCTCGGGCGCGGGGTTGACGGCCTTGTGCAGGTCGGCCCGGATGTAGGCGGAGGCGTACTCCGCGGAGGCGCTGCTGCCGCCGGTCCCGGCGGTCCGCTTGAGCGACATCGAGCAGTTCATGCTGTCCAGCGCCGGGTTCCGGTCGGTGTGGTGGGACGGCGAGTTGCTGTCCGTGGTGACGGTGTACGTCTGCAGCAGCCGGGAGGGCTTCGCGGTGGCGCAGAAGTCGTCCGAGAGGTGGTAGCCGCCGAGGCTGCGCGGTGAGGAGTCGGTGCTGACCAGGTCGGGGACGACGATGACGGCGGTGGCCCAGCCGGCCGAGGCGAGCAGCGCGCCGACGAAGGCCCAGACGGTGTTGCGCCGCAGGTTACCGCCCGAGCGGCCGGTGGGCGCCGTGGCGGCGGCGGGTGGACCGGGCGGGGGCCCGAACCCGGACGCGGCCGGCGGCACGACGCCGGGCTGCACCGGTCCCGGCTGCACCGGCCCCAGAGGCACCGGTCCCGGCATCTGCTGCGGGAACCCGTACCCCGGCCCGTTCGGCCCCGGCCCGCTCGGTCCCGGTCCCCGTCCTGGCCCGTTCGCCCCCGGGGACGGTGTCGCGGACGGCGGTGGCGGCGGTGGCGTCGACATGGCGGTTCCCCCTCAGAACGGGCGCCGGTGCGCTCCCCGCGCCCCGATCACGCCGGACCGACGATAGCGGCCGGGCCACACAACGCGACAGGCGCTGCCAACGCGACAGGCGCCGCAGTCGGCCTCGAAGAGGAGGCCGGCTGCGACGCCTGTCGTACAGCTGGTGTGCACCGCACCCGCGTGGCGAACGCAGGCCGCGTGCGGTGCGAGTCTCGCACGCCTCGGGGTCCCGGGTAGAGGGCCGGTTCGCTCCGAGGCGGTGGGGGCTGGCGCCCCCGGGGGCGTCAGGCCTGGACGGCGGTGTTGACGCGCTTGGTGATGGCCGACTTCTTGTTGGCGGCCTGGTTGGCGTGGATGACGCCCTTGCTCACGGCCTTGTCGAGCGCCTTGGAGGCGGCACGGGCCAGCACGACGGCCTTCTCGGTCTCGCCGGCGGCAGCGGCCTCGCGGGCCTTGCGCAGAGCGGTCTTCAGCGAGGACTTGACGGCCTTGTTGCGCAGGCGCGCCTTCTCGTTGGTCTTGTTGCGCTTGATCTGGGACTTGATGTTCGCCACGAAGGAGCCTCAGTCTTGTGTGAATGGTTCTGGGGGTTCCCCCGGCCGAAGGCTGGGGGAGGGCTGCACATGAAGGCCGCCGGACCAGCTGAGAGGGCATGCCGGGGCCAGGTGCAGCTGACCATGCTACCAGGGGCCCGCCGTCCGTCCCAAACCGGCCACCGGGCGCACGGGCGGGGAGCGGCTGCGAGGTGCCCGAACGGCATCCCGCGCCGAGGTCGTGGGAAGATGGGAGGAACTATTTCGATCGGACGAGACCGTCCGGTCCCCGGGATAGCCGGTCAGCGATGATCCGGACCGCCCCGGCCCCGGACCACGGAGAATCGGACCAAGGTGCCCGCGACCCCCAGCAATGTGCCAGAGCCCAGCCGTACCGACCCGGCGCTGATCCGCAACTTCTGCATCATCGCCCACATCGACCACGGCAAGTCGACGCTCGCAGACCGGATGCTGCAGATCACCGGCGTCGTCGACCCGCGGCAGATGCGTGCCCAGTACCTCGACCGGATGGACATCGAGCGCGAGCGCGGCATCACCATCAAGTCGCAGGCGGTCCGCCTCCCGTGGGCCCCCAAGACCGGGCCGGACGCCGGGACGACGCACATCCTCAACATGATCGACACCCCCGGCCACGTGGACTTCACGTACGAGGTGTCCCGCTCCCTCGCGGCCTGCGAGGGCACCATCCTGGTGGTCGACGCGGCCCAGGGCATCGAGGCGCAGACCCTCGCCAACCTGTACCTGGCGCTGGAGAACGACCTCACGATCGTCCCGGTCCTGAACAAGATCGACCTGCCGGCCGCCCAGCCGGAGAAGTACGCCGCGGAGATCGCCCACATCATCGGGTGCGACCCCTCCGACGTGCTCCAGGTCAGCGCCAAGACCGGTCTCGGCGTCGAGGACCTGCTGGACCACATCGTCAACACCGTCCCGGCCCCGGTCGGCGTCAAGGACGCCCCGGCCCGCGCGATGATCTTCGACTCGGTGTACGACTCCTACCGCGGCGTGGTCACCTACGTCCGTGTGGTGGACGGCCAGCTCACCAAGCGCGAGCGCATCGCGATGATGTCCACCGGCGCGACCCACGAGCTGCTGGAGATCGGCGTCATCTCGCCCGAGCCGAAGGTCGCCGACGGCCTCGGCGTCGGCGAGGTGGGCTACATCATCACCGGTGTGAAGGACGTCCGGCAGTCCAAGGTCGGTGACACGATCACCTCGATGCACAAGGGCGCCACCGAGCCGCTGGGCGGCTACAAGGACCCGCGTCCGATGGTGTTCTCCGGCCTGTACCCGCTGGACGGCTCGGACTACCCGCTGCTGCGCGACGCCCTGGACAAGCTGCGCCTCAACGACGCCGCCCTGGTGTACGAGCCGGAGACCTCGGTCGCGCTCGGCTTCGGCTACCGCTGCGGCTTCCTCGGCCTGCTGCACCTGGAGATCATCCGGGAGCGCCTGGAGCGCGAGTTCAACCTCGACCTGATCTCCACCGCCCCGAACGTGGTCTACCGGGTGGTGATGGAGGACGGCACCGAGCACACCGTCACCAACCCGAGCGAGTTCCCGTCCGGCAAGATCTCCGACGTCTACGAGCCGGTGGTGCGCGGCACCATCCTCGCGCCCAACGAGTTCGTCGGCGCGATCATGGAGCTCTGCCAGTCCCGCCGCGGCAACCTCCAGGGCATGGACTACCTCTCCGAGGACCGGGTCGAGCTGCGCTACACCCTGCCGCTCGCCGAGATCGTCTTCGACTTCTTCGACCAGCTGAAGTCCAAGACCCGCGGCTACGCCTCGCTGGACTACGAGCCCATCGGCGAGCAGAGCGCCCAGCTGGTCAAGGTCGACATCCTGCTGCACGGCGACGCGGTGGACGCCTTCTCCGCGATCGTGCACAAGGACAAGGCCTATAGCTACGGCGTGATGATGGCCGGCAAGCTGCAGAAGCTGATCCCGCGCCAGCAGTTCGAGGTGCCGATCCAGGCCGCCATCGGCTCCCGGGTGATCGCCCGTGAGACGGTCCGCGCGATCCGCAAGGACGTCCTCGCCAAGTGCTACGGCGGTGACATCTCCCGCAAGCGGAAGCTGCTGGAGAAGCAGAAGGAAGGCAAGAAGCGGATGAAGATGGTCGGCAGCGTGGAGGTCCCGCAGGAGGCCTTCATCGCCGCGCTGTCCACCGACGCCGAGGGCCCGAAGGACAAGAAGTAGCAACGACGGAAGGGCCCGGGGCGATCCGCCCCGGGCCCTTCCGCATGTTCGCGCGCGGTCAGTCGACCTCGGCCACGGCCTCCGCGAACTGCGCCTGGTAGAGCCGGGCGTAGGCCCCGTCGGCGGCGATCAGCTCGTCGTGCGAGCCCTGCTCGACGATGGAGCCGCTCTCCATCACCAGGATGACGTCGGCGTCCCGGATGGTGGAGAGGCGGTGGGCGATGACGAAGCTGGTGCGACCGGTGCGCAGCCGGGCCATGGCCCGCTGGATGAGCACCTCGGTGCGGGTGTCGACCGAGCTGGTGGCCTCGTCCAGGACGAGGATCGACGGCTGGGCGAGGAAGGCCCGGGCGATGGTGATCAGCTGCTTCTCACCGGTGCTGACGCCGGTGCCCTCGTCGTCGATGACGGTGTCGTAGCCCTCCGGGAGGGTGCGGACGAAGCGGTCGACGTGGGCGGCCCTGGCGGCCTCGACCACCTGCTCGCGGGTGGCGGAGCCGGCGCCGTAGGCGATGTTGTCGGCGATGCTGCCGCCGAACAGCCAGGTGTCCTGGAGGACCATGCCGATGCCGGAGCGCAGGTCCTCGCGGGACATCGCGGCGATGTCGACGCCGTCGAGGGTGATCCGGCCGGAGCTGACCTCGTAGAACCGCATCAGCAGGTTGACCAGGGTGGTCTTGCCGGCGCCGGTGGGGCCGACGATGGCGACGGTCTGGCCGGGTTCGACCTTGAGCGAGAGGTCCTCGATGAGCGGCTTCTCGGGGTCGTAGCGGAAGGACACGTCCTGGAAGGCGACCCGGCCGTGGACGGCGTCGGGCTTCTCGGGCATGGCGGGTTCGGGGGTCTGCTCGGGGGCGTCGAGCAGTTCGAAGACGCGCTCGGCGGAGGCGACCCCGGACTGCACCAGGTTGGCCATGCTGGCGACCTGGGTGAGCGGCTGGCTGAACTGCCGGGAGTACTGGACGAAGGCCTGGACGTCGCCGATGGACAGCGAGCCGCTGGCCACCCGCAGGCCGCCGACCACCGCGACCAGCACGTACTGCAGGTTGCCGATCAGCATCATCGCGGGCTGGATGATCCCGGAGATGAACTGGGCCCGGAAGCTGGCGTGGTAGAGCGCCTCGTTGTGCTCGCGGAAGGTCTCGGCGGACTCGCGCTGCCGGCCGAACGCCTTGACCAGGGTGTGGCCGGTGTACATCTCCTCGATGTGGGCGTTGAGTTGGCCGGTGGACTTCCACTGCTGGACGAACTGCGGCTGGGCCCGCTTGCCGACCTTGGCGGCGACGAGCACCGACAGCGGCACCGAGATCAGGGCGATCCCGGCGAGCAGCGGGGAGATCCAGAACATGAACCCGAGCACACCGACCACGGTGAGCAGCGAGTTGATGATCTGTCCCATGGTCTGCTGCATCGACTGGCCGATGTTGTCGATGTCGTTGGTGACCCGGCTGAGCACCTCGCCGCGCGGCTGCTTGTCGAAGTAACTGAGCGGCAGCCGGGCGAGTTTGGCCTCGACGTCCTGGCGCAGCCGGTAGCCGGCGGACTGGATGGCCTTGGTGGCCAGGCGGCCCTGGACGATGCCGAAGAGGGCGGAGGCGAGGTAGATGCCGAGCACCCAGAGCAGGACGGAGCCGATGGCGCCGAAGTCCATGCCGTGGCCGGGGGTGAAGTCGACCGCGGAGAGCAGGTCGGCGACGCCGCCGTCGCCGTGGGCGCGCAGTCCGGCGATCACCTCGGCCTTGGAGGCGCCGGGCTGGAAGCGGGCGCCGACGACGCCGGCGAAGATCAGGTCGGTGGCGTCGCCGAGGATCTTGGGGCCGGTGACGGCGCAGCCGATGCCGAGCACGCCGAGCAGCAGGACGCCGAGCAGCAGCTTGCGTTCGGGGCGCAGCAGGCCGAGCACGCGCTTGCCGGAGCCCTTGAAGTCCATGGACTTCTCGGTGCCCTGGCCGCCCATGAAGCGGCCGGGGCCGGCCGGGCCGCGGCGGGCGGCGGCGGCTTGGGAGTCGCTGGGGAGCTTGTCGGGGCCGGCGTCCTTCTCGGGGCTGGTCACGCCGCCTCCTGCTCGGTGAGCTGGGAGAGCACGATCTCCCGGTACGTCGGGTTGTCGGCCATCAGTTCCTGGTGGGTGCCGGTGCCGACGACGGCGCCCTCGTCGAGGACGACGATCCGGTCGGCGTCGCGGATGGTGGACACCCGCTGGGCGACGATCAGGACGGTGGCGTCGGCGGTCTCGCGGGCGAGGGCCTTGCGCAGCTTGGCGTCGGTGGCGTAGTCGAGGGCGGAGAAGGAGTCGTCGAAGAGGTAGACGTCGGGGCGGCGGACCAGGGCGCGGGCGATGGCCAGGCGCTGGCGCTGGCCGCCGGAGACGTTGCTGCCGCCCTGGGCGATGGGGGCGTCCAGGCCTTCGGTGAGCTTCTCGACGAACTCCTTGGCCTGGGCGATCTCCAGGGCCTTCCAGAGTTCCTCGTCGGTGGCGTCGGGCCGGCCGTAGCGGAGGTTGCTGGCGACGGTGCCGCTGAACAGGTACGGCTTCTGCGGGACGATGCCGACGCTGTCGGCGATCGTGTCGGCGGAGAGCTCGCGCACGTCCACGCCGTCGAGCAGGACCTGGCCGGAGGTGGCGTCGAAGAGCCGGGGGACGAGGCCGAGCAGGGTGGACTTGCCGCTGCCGGTGGAGCCGATGATGGCGGTGGTCTCGCCGGGGCGGGCGGTGAGGTCGATGCCGCGCAGCACCGAGGCCTCGGCGCCGGGGTAGCGGAAGTCGACGTCGCGCAGTTCCAGGTGGCCGTTGCGCAGCAGTTCGGTGACCGGGGCGGCGGGCGGGACGACGCTGGAGGAGGTGGTGAGGACGGCCTGGATGCGTTCGGCGCAGACCTCGGCGCGCGGCACCATCATGAACATGAAGGTGGCCATCATGACGCTCATCAGGATCTGCATCAGGTAGGTCAGGAAGGCGGTGAGCGCGCCGACCTGCATGGCGCCGCTGTCGATGCGGTGGGCGCCGAACCAGAGCACCGCGATGCTGGAGACGTTCACGACCAGCATCACGGCCGGGAACATGACGGACATCAGTCGGCCGACCTGCCGGGCGACCTGGGTGAGGTCCTCGTTGGCCTGGCCGAAGCGCTGCTGCTCGTGGTCGTCCTTGACGAAGGCGCGGATGACCCGGATGCCGGTGATCTGCTCGCGCAGCACCCGGTTCACGGTGTCGATCCGCTCCTGCATGCTGCGGAACTTCGGGCGCAGGGCCCGGACGAGCAGGGTGACGACGATGCCGAGTGCGGGGATGACGGCGAGCAGCAGTCCGGAGAGCGGGACGTCCTGGTTGAGCGCCATGATGATGCCGCCGACGCACATGATCGGTGCGGCGACCATCAGGGTGAAGCTCATCAGGGCCAGCATCTGGACCTGCTGGACGTCGTTGGTGGTGCGGGTGATCAGCGAGGGGGCGCCGAACTGGCCGACCTCGCGGGCGGAGAAGCTCTGCACCCGGTCGAAGACGGAGGCCCGCAGGTCGCGGCCGAACGCCATCGCGGTGCGGGCGCCGTAGTAGACGGCGCAGACCGAGCAGAGGGCCTGGGCGAGGGTGACGCCGATCATGACGGCGCCGACGCGCAGGATGTAGCCGGTGTCGCCCTTGACCACGCCCTGGTCGATGATGTCGGCGTTGAGCGTGGGCAGGTAGAGCGCCGCGAGGGTGGACACCAGCTGGAGGGTCACCAGCAAGGTGATCTGTCGGGAGTATGGGCGCAGGTACGCCCGGAGCAGTCTGATCAGCACTGGCACACTCTTGTCGTCGCCGGTCGGGTTCGCACCCCAATTCTCGTTGTTCCACGGCGTCGTACGGACCATTCGGGCGCTCTCCCGGGGAGGTTTGCCGGGCCTTTGCCTTTGCCGGTCGGGTCGGCGGGTCGGCGCGGCCGGTCCCGGGGCGTCGGTGCCGGGCACCGGCGCGGCGGGGGCGTGCCAGCTGGATCCGCCCCCTTACGGAATGACCGATTTCCCCCTAGGCTGCTGACTGCGCCCTTGTTACTGACCGGTACCGCTCACCGCTCACGTGGACCGGCGCCCGACGCCCGCCCCCACGGACGCCGAGACAAATCCCTCAGACGGCCACCCGCCCCCGGAGGTCCTCGTTGAGTTCCGCGCAGTCCCTGATCGACTCCGGCAGTGCCGACATCGTCGCCGGGCGTCCGGCGTCCGTCGCCCACCTGTTCCTGGAGCGCGTCGCCGCCACCCCGAACGCCGAGGCCTACCGCCACCCCGTCACGGTCGACGAGCACGCCGCGGACGGCGCGCCGGGCGCCGAGCAGTGGCGCTCGCTCACCTGGGCGCAGACCGCGGTCCGGGTCAAGGCGGTGGCGGCCGGCCTGATGGCGCTCGGCATCCAGCCGGAGGACCGGGTCGCGCTGGCCTCCTCCACCCGGCTGGAGTGGATCCTCACCGACCTCGGCGCGATGTGCGCGGGCGCCGCCATCACCACGGTCTACCCGAGCACCAACGCGGACGAGACGGCCTTCATCCTCTCCAACTCCGGCTCCCGGGCCCTGTTCGCGGAGAACGCCGCCCAGCTGGCCAAGGCCGTCGAGCACATCGACGAGCTGCCCGAGCTGCGCACCGTGATCCTCTTCGACGAGCCCGCCGAGGCGCCCGACACCGCGGGTCTGGACCTGATCACCCTGGCCGAGCTGGAGCGGCGCGGCGCCGAGTACCTGGAGCAGCACCCGGACGCGGTCGAGAAGGCGGTGGCCGCGCTCGACAAGGAGCAGCTGGCCACCCTGATCTACACCTCCGGCACCACCGGCCGCCCCAAGGGCGTGCGCCTGGTGCACGACTGCTGGGCGTACGAGGGCCGGGCCCAGGAGTCCAGCGGCCTGCTCGGCCCGGACGACGTCCAGTTCATGTGGCTGCCGCTGTCGCACGTCTTCGGCAAGACCCTGATCTCCGGCCAGATCGCCACCGGCCACGTGATGGCGCTGGACGGCCGGGTCGACCGGATCATCCACAACCTGCCGGTCATCCGGCCCACCGTGATGGCCTCGGCGCCGCGCATCTTCGAGAAGGTCTACAACGGCATCGCCGGCCGGGCCCGGGCCGAGGGCGGCGCCAAGTACAAGATCTTCCTGTGGGCCGCCAAGGTCGCCCGCGAGCACGCCCGGGTGGTCCAGGAGAGCCGGGTCGCCACCGGCGTCGAGTCCGCCCCGCTGGGCCTGCGGCTGCAGCACGCGCTGGCCGACAAGCTGGTGTACGCGAAGATCCGGGCGGCCTTCGGCGGCCGGCTGCGCGGCGCGGTCTCCGGCAGCGCCGCGCTCGCCCCCGAGATCGGCTACTTCTTCCTCGGCGCCGGGGTGCCGATCCTGGAGGGCTACGGGCTGAGCGAGACCAGCGCCGGCTCCTGCGTCAACCGCAAGGAGGACGTGCGGATCGGCACGGTCGGCCGCCCGCTGCCCGGCACCGAGGTGCGGATCGCCGAGGACGGCGAGATCCTGCTGCGCGGCCCCGGCGTCATGCGCGGCTACCACGACCTGCCGGAGAAGACCGCCGAGGTGCTGGAGCCGGACGGCTGGTTCCACACCGAGGACATCGGCGAGCTCAGTGCCGACGGCTTCCTGCGGATCACCGACCGCAAGAAGGACCTGTTCAAGACCTCCGGCGGCAAGTACGTGGCGCCCAGCGAGGTCGAGGGCAAGTTCAAGGCGGTCTGCCCGTTCGTCAGCAACATCCTGGTGATCGGCAACGGCCGCAACTACTGCACGGCGCTGATCGGCCTGGACGAGGCGGTGCTGATGCCGTGGGCCGCCGAGCGCGGCCTGGCCGGCAAGAGCTACGCCGAGCTGGCCGCCGACCCGGCCGTGCACCAGCTGATCGAGGGCTTCGTCAAGCGGGTCAACGCCGACCTCCAGCGCTGGCAGACGATCAAGAAGTTCCACCTGCTGCCCCGCGACCTCGACATCGAGCACGGCGAGCTCACCCCGAGCCTGAAGATCAAGCGCCCGGTCGTCGAGCGGACCTACGCGGACGCGGTGACCGCGATGTACGCGGGCGCCAACGAGGCCTGAGCCCCCGCTCCCGTACGGCCCGCGTGTTCGGTCGGGCCGTACGGGACAATGGGGTCATGCCCTCCGCACTCCCCGACGGCGAACCGGTGCCGTCCGACGGTTCCCTGCCCGCGCACGCCCTCACCGGGCTGGGCCGACGGCCGTTCGGCTTCTACCTGCACGTGCCCTACTGCGCCAGCCGCTGCGGCTACTGCGACTTCAACACCTACACCGCCACCGAGCTGCGCTCCTCCGGGGCGGTCGCCTCCCAGGAGACCTACGCGGACAACGTGGTCGCCGAGATCCGGCACGCCCGCAGGGTGCTCGGGGACGTCGACCTGCCGGTGGAGACCGTCTTCCTCGGCGGCGGCACCCCGACCCTGCTGCCGGCCCGCGACCTGGTGAAGATGCTGGCCGCGCTGCGCGAGGAGTTCGGGATCGCCCCGGACGCCGAGGTCACCACCGAGGCCAACCCGGAGTCCGTCGACCCGGCCTACCTGGCCGAACTGCGCGAGGGCGGCTACAACCGGATCTCCTTCGGCATGCAGAGCGCCCGCCCGCACGTCCTCCAACTGCTCGACCGCCACCACACCCCCGGCCGCCCCGAGGCGTGCGTGGCCGAGGCCCGCGAGGCCGGCTTCGAGCACGTCAACCTCGACCTGATCTACGGCACCCCCGGCGAGTCCGACGACGACTGGCGGGCCTCCCTGGACGCCGCGATCGGCGCCGGGCCCGACCACGTCTCCGCGTACTCGCTGATCGTCGAGGACGGCACCAAGCTGGCCGCCCGGGTCAAGCGCGGCGAACTGCCGATGATCGACGACGACGTGCACGCCGACCGCTACCTCATCGCCGAGCAGGCGCTCAGCACGGCCGGCTACTCCTGGTACGAGGTCTCCAACTGGGCCACCACCCCCGAGGGCCGCTGCCGCCACAACGAGCTCTACTGGACCGGCGCCGACTGGTGGGGCGCCGGGCCCGGCGCCCACAGTCACGTCGGCGGCGTCCGCTGGTGGAACGCCAAGCACCCCGCCGCCTACGCCCAGGCCCTCGCCGAGGGCCGCACCCCGGCCCTGGGCCGCGAGGTGCTGGGCGAGGAGGACCGCCGGGTCGAGCGCATCCTGCTGGAACTGCGCCTGGAGCGCGGCATCCCGCTGGACCTGCTGACCGACACCGGCCGCCGCGCCGCCGCCAAGGCCCTCGCCGACGGCCTCCTCGCCGAGGAGCCCTACGAGCAGGGCCGCGCCGCCCTCACCCTCCAGGGCCGCCTCTTGGCGGACGGCGTCGTCCGTGACCTGGTGGACTGATTCACGGCTATCGTGTTCGCGTGACTACTCCAAGTGCGCGATCGTGGAGGGTTCTGGAGGAGCTCGACGTCCCAGAGGGTGTCCGCGCCGAGCTCATCTCCGGGGAGATCCTGCTGTCTCTGAGCTCCGACATGACGACCAACCTCATCGTCGCGTCCCTCATCCATCAGGTCCCCCACGAGCTGTGGTACCGGCTGACCAAGCAGGACCTCGCCTACTGGGGATACGGCAGCCGGCTGCAGCCGGATCTCGTGGTTCTCGAGAGTGCGGCGATTGACGTCGCTGTGGCTGCCATGGTGGTCGAGGTAGTCTCAGGGGCGAGCTCGCTCAGGGACTATTACTCGAAGCGGGGGCTCTACGCGGAGGCCGGAATCCCGGCATATCTCATCGTTGACCCGGGTGAGGCCGTCTGCGTGCTACTGACCGAGCCGAGCCGGGAAACCCTTGCCGGGGAGCCCGACTACCTTTCAACGAGGACCAGTCTGTTTGGTGAGGTCGTTCCGGTGGGTGCACTGGGCGTGGATCTGATGACTTCTGAATTCCCCCGGGGTCACTCCGGGAGGGCCGTGAAGTCGATCAACTCCTCGACCTTCGCGAGGAGTTCGGGCTCCAGGTCCTTGTAGGAGTCCACCTTCGACAGGATCCGCTTCCAGGCCGCCGGGGTGTCCACCGGCCAGCCGAGGCGGCGGCAGGTGCCCTCCTTCCAGTCCTCCCCCCGCGGGACGGCGGGCCAGCCGGGGATGCCCACGGAGGACGGCTTCACGGCCTGCCAGATGTCGATGTAGGGGTGGCCGACGACCAGCACCGAGTCGCCGGTGACCCGGGCGGCGATGCGGTGCTCCTTGGTACCGGGGAGCAGGTGGTCGACCAGGACGCCGAGGCGGCGGCCGGGGCCGGGGGCGAAGTCGGCGACGATCGCCGGGAGGTCGTCGATGCCCCGCAGGTACTCGACGACGACGCCCTCGATCCGCAGGTCGTCGCCCCAGACCCGCTCGACCAGTTCGGCGTCGTGCCGCCCCTCCACGTAGATCCGGGACTCGCGGGCGACCCGGGCGCGGGCGCCGGGGACGGCGAGGGAGCCGGAGGCGGTGCGGGCGGGGGTGCGGGGCGCCGCGGGGGCGGTCGGGCGGACCAGGGTGACCGTCCGGCCCTCCAGCAGGAAGCCGCGCGGGACCATCGGGAAGACCCGGTGCCGGCCGAAGCGGTCCTCCAGGGTGACGGTGAACCCCTCGGCGGTCTTCTCGCAGCGCACCACCGCCCCGCAGTAGCCGGTGGCCGCCTCCTCGACCACCAGGTCCCGCTCGGCGGGCACCTCCGGGGCGGGGGCCTGCTTCTTCCACGGCGGGGTGAGGTCCGGTCCGTACTGGTGGCTGCGCATGGTGGCGAGTCTACGGACGGGGCGTCAGAGGCCCGGTGCGCCCCAGACCGGGAACCAGCGGCTGAGGTCCTTCTCCAGCCGCAGGTCGTTCCCCAGCAGCGCGTTGACCTGGAGCTCCAGCGGGCTGTTGCGCCGCTCCCCGCCGCCGGGCATCGGGGCGAACGGGTAGAAGGTGCCGCGCTTGTAGAGGTAGACCAGGGCCAGCGACTGCCCCTCCGGGTTGCGGAAGGCGACCAGCGAGCAGAGCAGCTGCGGCCCGAAGCCGTTGGCCTCCAGCTCGCTGTTGACCGCGTGCAGGTCGTTCACCAGCTCCGGCAGTTCCTCGGGGGTGTGCCGGGCGAGCAGCCAGGAGTAGCCGTAGCCGTCCTTGGAGGCCTCCACCGGGACGCCGCCGCGTTCGGTGTCGGCGTCCAGCAGGGCCCGGACCTGCTGCTCCACCTGGACGAAGGCCCCGCCCTCGACGGCCGCGAAGCAGACCGAGCCCAGCCCGGTGGGCAGGAACCCGGCCCCGGCCTCCAGGGTGAGCGCGGCGGACGGCAGGCCGAACAGCTGGTCGAGGTCGGGTTTGACGGGCTTGGTGCGGCCGAATAGGGCGTCCAGGATTCCCACGGGGGTGCCTTCCGGGTCGGGGGTCAGCGGCCGAGCTGCTCGGAGATCTTCGCCAGCTGGGCCAGCCGCTTCTCCAGCGTCGGGTGGGTGGAGAACAGCTGGGCGGCGGTCTCCTTGGCGCTCAGCGCGGGGGCGAAGTAGAAGGCGTTGTAGGGCTGCGACCTGCGCAGGTCCTCGCTGGGGATGGCGGCGATCTGCCCGGTCACCTTGGTCAGGGCCGAGGCCAGCGCGCTGGGTCGGCCGGTGAGCTGGGCGGCGGCCCGGTCGGCGGCCAGCTCGCGGTAGCGGGACAGCAGCCGGGTGAGCAGGAAGCTGATCGCGTAGACCACGATCGACACCAGCGGGATGATCAGCGCCGCGATGGCCGCGTTCTGGTCGTTGTTGTTGCGCCCGCCGCCCATGAACCCGCCGTACATCGCGATCCGGGTCATCGCCCCGGCGAGCACCCCGAGGAAGCCGGCGATGGTCATCACCGCGACGTCCCGGTGGGCGACGTGCGACAGCTCGTGCGCGAGGACGCCCTCCAGCTCCTCCGGTTCGAGCCGGCGCAGCAGGCCGGTGGTGACGCACACCACGGCGTTCTGCGGGTTGCGGCCGGTGGCGAAGGCGTTCGGCATGTCGTTGTCCGCGACCGCCACCCGGGGTTTGGGCATGTCGGCCAGTGCGCAGAGCCGGTCGATGGTGCCGTGCAGCTGGGGGTACTCCTCCTCGGTCACCGGCCGGGCACCCATCGCCCGCTCGGTGATCTTGTCGCTGAACCAGAACTGGGCCACGAACAGCCCGCCGGAGATCAGCACGATCAGCGGCCAGGCCCCGCGCAGCAGCACGATCAGCAGGCCCGTGAAACCGACGTACAGCAGCCCGATCACGAACATCGTCGCGACCATGCGGCCGGTCAGGCCGCGGTCGGGCGCGAAACGGGTGTGCTGGCCCGAGCTCGACATTGCTTGCTCCTCCGTTCGCCGTCGCTTTCGATGCTGCCACCCGGACGGCCCCGGGGCACCACCCCGGCACACGGAGTGTCGTGGCGGCCGTCCGGAACTGCGGGCAGGATCACCCCGGCCGGGCCGTTCCTGCGGTAGGACCCGGGCCGTACACTGGCAGGTACGGTTTTGGCACTCGTGTGCGCAGAGTGCCAAGGTCGGGCCCCTCCGCAGGAGCGGCTCGCAGCATCACAGACGGACAACGCGCGAAGACGGAGGTGCGTGCCCCATGGCCGGAGAGGTCCGCCAACTGGACGACCGCAAGCTCGCCGTGCTGCGCGCGATCGTCCAGGACTACGTGGGCACCGAGGAGCCGGTGGGCTCCAAGGCCCTGGTGGAGCGGCACAACCTCGGGGTGTCCCCGGCGACGGTGCGCAACGACATGGCGGCGCTGGAGGAGGAGGGGTACATCCACCAGCCGCACACCAGTGCGGGGCGGATCCCCACCGACAAGGGCTACCGGCTGTTCGTCGACAAGCTCGCCGAGATCAAGCCGATGAGCTCCCCGGAGCGCCGGGCGATCCGGCACTTCCTGGACGGCGCCGTCGACCTGGACGACGTGGTCACCCGCACGGTGCGGCTGCTCGCGCAGCTGACCCGGCAGGTCGCCGTGGTGCAGTACCCCTCGCTCACCCGCTCCACCGTCCGGCACATCGAGCTGGTGGCGCTGGCCCCGGCCAAGGTGATGCTGGTGCTGATCACCAACACCGGCCGGGTCGAGCAGCGGATGGTCGACTGCCCGGGCACGGTCGGCGAGACGGTCCTGGCGGACCTGCGGTCGCGGATCAACGCGCGGGCGGCCGGTCAGCGGCTGCCGGACGTCCCGGGGCTGCTGGAGGAACTGCCGGCGGTCTTCGAACAGGCCGACCGCCCGACCGTCAGTACGGTCCTGGCGACGCTGTTCGAGGCGCTCGCCGAACAGAACGAGGAACGGATCATGCTGGCCGGCACGGCCAACCTGACCCGTTTCGGGCACGACTTCCCGCTCACCATCCAGCCGGTGCTGGAGGCACTGGAGGAGCAGGTCGTCCTGCTCCGCCTCCTGGGTGAGACCACCGACGCCGCGATGACGGTCCGGATCGGGCGGGAGAACGCGTACGAGGGGCTGAATTCCACCTCGGTCGTCTCCGTCGGTTACGGTTCGGGCGACGAGAGCGTGGCCAAACTAGGTGTGATCGGTCCGACCCGGATGGACTACCCGGGCACAATGGGGGCGGTGCGGGCGGTGGCACGGTACGTGGGTCAGATCCTGGCCGAGTCGTAGCAAGCAGCCGCCGTTGAGGGATTCGACGGCGGTGACCAGTCGCAGCACTACTACAGGCGGAACAAGCGGAGCATTTGGTGGCCACGGACTACTACGCGGTACTCGGCGTCCGACGGGATGCGGGGCAGGACGAGATCAAGAAGGCGTTCCGGCGCCTGGCACGCGAACTGCACCCGGACGTCAACCCGGACCCGAAGACGCAGGAGCGGTTCAAGGAGATCAACGCCGCCTACGAGGTGCTCTCCGACCCGCAGAAGCGTCAGGTCTACGACCTCGGCGGCGACCCGCTGTCGCCCGGCGGCGGCGCGGGCGGCTTCGGGGCCGGCGCGGCGGGCTTCGGCTTCTCCGACATCATGGACGCCTTCTTCGGCGCCGCGGCCGGCCAGCGCGGCCCGCGCTCGCGCACCCGCCGCGGCCAGGACGCCATGATCCGGCTGGAGATCACCCTGGAGGAGGCCGCCTTCGGCACCACCAAGGAACTCCAGGTCGACACCGCCGTCACCTGCACCACCTGCAGCGGCGAGGGCGCGGCCCCCGGCACCTCCGCGCAGACCTGTGACATGTGTCGCGGCAAGGGCGAGGTCTCCCAGGTGACCCGCTCCTTCCTGGGCCAGGTCATGACCTCGCGCCCCTGCCCGCAGTGCCAGGGCTTCGGCACCGTCGTGCCGACCCCGTGCCCCGAGTGCGCCGGCGACGGCCGGGTGCGGGCCCGCCGCACCCTGACGGTCAAGATCCCGGCCGGTGTCGACAACGGCACCCGGATCCAGCTGGCCGGCGAGGGCGAGGTCGGCCCCGGCGGCGGCCCGGCCGGCGACCTGTACGTCGAGATCGCCGAGACCACCCACGCGGTGTTCCAGCGGCGCGGCGACGACCTGCACTGCACCGTCACCATCCCGATGACGGCCGCCTCGCTCGGCACCCAGGTGCCGCTGCAGACCCTGGACGGGCTGGAGGAGGTCGACATCCGGCCCGGCACCCAGTCCGGCCAGTCGATCCCGCTGCACGGCCGGGGCATCACCCACCTGCGCGGCGGCGGCCGGGGCGACCTGATAGTGCACGTCGAGGTGCAGACGCCCACCAAGCTCGACGCCGAGCAGGAGGAACTGCTGCGCCGGCTCGCCGTACTGCGCGGCGAGGAGCGCCCGTCCGGCCAGTTCGCGCCGGGCCAGCAGGGGCTGTTCTCGCGCCTGAAGGACGCCTTCAACGGCCGGTAGCCGTCCGTGAGGGGGTGCCGGGGGCCAGCCCCGGCACCCCCTTCGCGTTGTCCCACGTCCCGTTCCCCCGGAGGTTCCCCCGTCATGACCGCGCCCGTCTTCGTCGTCGAGACCGAGCGGCTCGCCGCCGCCGCGCCCGGGGCCGTGGTGCGGCTGGACGGGGCGGAGGGGCGGCACGCGGCCGCGGTGAAGCGGCTGGCGGCCGGCGAGGCGGTGACCCTGGCGGACGGCCTGGGACTCGGCGTGGACGGCACCGTCGCCGCGGTGCTCGGCAAGGACGCGATCGAGGTCGGCGTCACCGCGGTGCGCCGGGAGCCGGAGCCGGCCCCGCGGATCGTCGTCGTCCAGGCGCTGCCCAAGGGCGACCGCGGCGAGCTGGCCGTGGAGACCATGACCGAGGTCGGCGTGGACGTGGTGGTCCCCTGGTCCGCCTCGCGCTGCATCACCCAGTGGAAGGGCGAGCGCGGCGCCAAGGCGCTCGCCAAGTGGCGGGCCACCGCCCGGGAGGCGGGCAAGCAGTCCCGCCGGCTGCGCTTCCCCGAGGTGCGCGAGCCGATGACCACCCGGCAGCTGGCCCCGCTGCTGGCACGGGCCGCGCTCGCCGCCGTGCTGCACGAGGAGGGCGCCGAGCCGCTGGCGCAGGCCGCCCTGCCGGACGCCGGGGACATCGTGCTGGTGGTCGGCCCGGAGGGCGGGGTCTCCCCGGAGGAGCTGGCCGCCTTCGCCGAGGCGGGCGCGAAGCCGTACCGGCTGGGCCCGTCGGTGCTGCGCACCTCGACCGCCGGGGTGGCGGCCGGGGCGCTGCTGCTGGGGCGCACCGGGCGCTGGGCGTAACCCCCGCGCGCCGGGCGGGAGTTGCCGAAAACGGAGCGGCTCGTACCCGCACCTGCCTACGCTGGCGGCGTGACGGACTCCCTGAGCACCTCCGCGGGCGCCTATCTGCGCCATCCCCATCTGCACGGTGACCTGGCCGCCTTCGTCGCCGAGGACGACCTCTGGCTCGCCCCGCTGGACGGTGGACGGGCCTGGCGGCTGACCGCCGATCACCTGCCGGTGCGCCACCCCCGGTTCTCCCCGGACGGGCGGCTCATCGCCTTCACCTCGACCCGGGACGGCGCCCCCGAGGTGCACGTGGTGCCGGTGGACGGCGGTCCGTCCCGGCGGCTCACCCACTGGGGCAACGAGGCGACCCGGGTGCAGGGGTGGACCGCGGACGGGCGTCCGATCGCCACCACCGGCGCGGGCGAGGCCGGCGGGCGCCGCAGCTGGGCGCACGCGCTGCCGCTGGACGGCGGCCCGCCGGTGCGGCTGCCGTACGGGCCGGTCGGCGGGCTGGCCTTCGAACCGGACGGCGACCGCGTGCTGCTGGCCACCTTCAACAACCGCGAGCCGGCCTGGTGGAAGCGCTACCGGGGCGGCCGGGCGGGCCGGCTGTGGCTCGGCCGGGACGAATTCACGCGGATCCACGAGGAGTTGGACGGGCAGCTCGACTCCCCGCTGTGGGTCGCCGGGGACGGCGGGCGCGGCGGCCGGATCGCCTTCCTGTCCGACCACCAGGGCGTCGGCGAGCTGTGGTCCAGCCTCCCGGACGGCACCGACCTGCGCCGGCACGGCACCGACCCGGACGGCTTCTACGCCCGCGGTGCGAGCACCGACGGCACCCGGGTGGTCTTCCACCGGGCCGGCGACCTCTGGCTGCTGGACGACCTGGACACCGCCGAGCCGCGCCGCCTGGACGTCCGGCTGGCCGGCCCGCGCACCGGCCGCCGCCCCCGCCCGGTGTCCGCCGCGCACTGGCTCGACTCCGTCGCCCCGGACCGCACCGGCCGGGCCAGCGCCGCGGTGGTGCGCGGCAGCGTGCACTGGCTGACCCACCGGGAGGGCCCGGCCCGGGTGCTGGACGAGACCCCGGGCGTGCGCGCCCGGCTGGCCCGGGTGGTGCCGGGCGCGGACGGCGCCCAGGGCGTGCTCTGGGTGACCGACGCCGAGGGCGAGGACGCCCTGGAGTACGCCCCCGCCGTGCACGGCCCCGAGCGGCGCCGGCTGGCCGCCGGACAGCTCGGCCGGGTCAACTCGCTGGTGGTCTCCCCGGACGGGAAGCAGGCGGCGCTCGGCGTGCACGACGGCCGGGTGCTGCTGGTCGCCCTGGCCGACGGCGCCGTGCACCAGCTGGACCGCAGCGGCGACGGCGAGGTCAGCGGGCTGGTGTTCAGCCCGGACTCGGCCCACCTGGCCTGGTCCCGCCCGGTGCACCGGATGGGCCCGTACTCGCTGCGCCAGATCGTGCTGGCCGACCTGGCCACCCGCACCGTCGGCGAGGTCACCCCGCAGCGCTTCCTGGACACCTCGCCGGCCTTCACCGCGGACGGCCGCTACCTGGCCTTCCTGTCGGTGCGCACCTTCGACCCGGTGTACGACGCCCACTCCTTCGACCTGTCCTTCCCGAACGGCTGCCGCCCGTACCTGGTCACCCTCGCCGCCGAGACGCCGTCCCCGTTCGGGCCGCGGCGGGCCGGCCGGGCGCCGGGCGGGGAGGAGGACGAGCCCAAGGCGGGCGCGGCGGAGGCCGCCCCGGCGACCGTGGTGGACCTGGCGGGCATCGCCGACCGGATCGTCCCCTTCCCGGTCGAGGGCGGCCGCTTCCACACGCTGCGCGCCGCCAAGGACGGGTTGCTCTGGACCAGGGCGCCGCTGCTCGGCGAACTCGGCGACGGCGCGGCCTCGCTGGACGACGACCGGCCCCGTCCGGTGCTGGAACGCTTCGACCTGCGCAAGCGCCGGGTCGAGCAACTGGTGCACGGCGTCGACGACTTCGCGGTCAGCGGGGACGGCACCCGGGTGGCCGTGCAGGACGAGGGCGAACTGCGGATCGTCCCGGCCGACCACAAGGCCGGCGGCGAGGACGAGGAGACCGCCGTCGACCTGGCCCGGCTGCGGGTGACCGTCGACCCGGCCGCCGAGTGGCGGCAGATGTACGCCGAGAACGGCCGGCTGATGCGGGACAACTTCTGGCGCCCCGACCTCGGCGGCGTGGACTGGGCCGGGATCCTGGAGCGCTACCGGCCGCTGGTCGAGCGGGTCGGCTCGCACGACGAACTGGTCGACCTGCTCTGGGAGGTGCACGGCGAGCTCGGCACCTCGCACGCCTACGTGGTGCCGTACGGCCGCTACACCGAACCCGCCCGGCGCCAGGGCCTGCTGGGCGCCGACCTGGTCCGGGACGGCGGACGGTGGCGGATCGACCGGATCCTGCCCGGCGAGTCCTCCGACCCCCGGGCCCGCTCGCCGCTGGCCGCGCCCGGCGTCGCGATCCGCCCGGGCGACGCCCTGCTCGCCGTCAACGGCCGTCCGGTGGACCCGGTCACCGGCCCGGCCCCGCTGCTGGCCGGCACCGCCGGTCAGCCGGTCGAGCTGACCGTGGCCGGGAAGGACGGCGGCGACCCGCGCCACCCGGTGGTCGTCCCGCTCGCCGACGAGGAGGCGCTGCGCTACCACGACTGGGTGGCCGGCCGGCGGGCCGCGGTGCGCGAGCTGTCCGGCGGGCGGCTCGGCTACCTGCACATCCCCGACATGCAGACGGCCGGCTGGGCCCAGCTGCACCGCGACCTGTCCACCGAGATGGCCCGGGAGGGCCTGATCGTGGACGTCCGGGACAACCGCGGCGGCCACACCTCGCAGCTGGTGATAGAGAAGCTGGCCCGGCGGATCGTCGGCTGGTACGCGATCCGGGACACCGACCACCGGGTGCCCTACCCGATGGACGCCCCGCGCGGGCCGGTGGTCGCGATCGCCAACGAGCTGTCCGGCTCGGACGGCGACGTGGTCAACGCGGCCGTCCAGGCGCTCGGCATCGGCCCGGTGGTCGGCACCCGCACCTGGGGCGGGGTGATCGGCATCGACAGCCGCTACCAGCTGGTCGACGGCACCCTGGTCACCCAGCCCAAGTACGCGATGTGGCTGGAGAACTACGGCTGGGGCCTGGAGAACCACGGCGTCGACCCGGACGTCGAGGTGCCGTTCGCCCCGCACCACTGGGCGGCCGGCCAGGACCCCCAGCTGGCCGAGGGCGTCCGGATCGCGCTGGAGACCCTGGCCCGCACCCCGGCCCGCACCGGGCCGCCGCTGCCCTGGGCGTGACCGGCGCGCGGCGCCGGGTGCCTGGCAAGATCGGCCGGGCAGGGCCTAGGCTGCGGCCGTACGGCGCCACGACGACAGAGACCCACCGAAACGAGGAGACCCCGATGGCCGGCGAGCCGCAGTCCGACTGCCTGTTCTGCAAGATCGTGGCGGGCGAGATCCCGGCGACCGTGGTGCGCAAGACCGAGCGCACCCTCGCCTTCCGCGACATCGCCCCCAAGGCCCCCGTGCACGTCCTGGTCATCCCGCACCTCCACTACCCGAACGCCGCCGCGCTGGCCGCCGCCGAGCCGGAGATCGCCGGTGAACTGCTCGCCGAGGCGGGCGCGGTGGCCCGGGACGAGGGCATCCAGGACTACCGGCTGATCTTCAACACCGGTGCGGGCGCCGGACAGACCGTCTTCCACGCCCATGTGCACGTGCTCGGCGGCAGGCACATGACCGAGAGCATGGTCTGAGCCCAGGTGTCCCCGCGCGAACTCGTCGTCCTCGGCACCGCCAGCCAGGTGCCCACCCGGCACCGCAACCACAACGGCTACCTGCTCCGCTGGGACGGCGAGGGCGTGCTGTTCGACCCCGGCGAGGGCACCCAGCGGCAGATGCTGCACGCCGGGGTCTCGGCCACCCAGATCACCCGGATCGCCGTGACCCACTTCCACGGCGACCACTGCCTGGGCCTCGCCGGGGTGATCCAGCGGATCAACCTTGACCGGGTCCCGCACCCGGTGGACGTCTACTTCCCGGCCTCCGGCGAGGTCTACTTCGAGCGGCTGCGGCACGCCACCGCCTACCACGAGACGGCGGTGCTGCGGCCCCGGCCGATCGACGAGCCCGGCCCGCTGCCCGCGCCCGGCGCCCGCTTCGCACTGGACGCGGTCCGCCTCGACCACCCGGTGGAGTCCTTCGGCTACCGGCTGTCCGAGCCGGACGGGCGCCGCCTGGTGCCCGAGCGGCTCGCCGCGTTCGGCGTGCACGGCCCCGCGGTCGGCCGGCTCCAGCACGAGGGCGCGATCGAGGCGGACGGCCGCACCGTCACCCTGGACCAGGTCAGCGAGCCGCGGCCGGGCCAGCGGTTCGCCTTCGTGATGGACACCCGGCTCTGCGAGGGCGTGCACCAACTAGCCGAGGGCGCCGACCTGTTGGTGGTCGAGGCGACCTTCAGCGACGCCGACGCCCGGCTCGCCGAGGAGCACGGCCACCTCACCGCCGGCCAGGCCGCCAAGGCCGCCGCCGAGGCCGGGGTGCGCACCCTGGTGCTGACCCACTTCTCCCAGCGCTACCCGGACCTGGGGCAGCACCTGGCCGACGCCCGCAAGCACTTCGACGGGGAGCTGGTGCTCGCCGAGGACCTCGCGCGGGTGCCGGTCCCGGCCCGCCGCCACCCGTGAACGCCGCGGCGGGCCGGGCGAAAAGCGCTCGCATCACCCCGCGATCTGCCGCAGCATCGACGGGTGCGGCCCCGCCGCCCGCCGCAGCGATCACGCTCGCGGCGTACCCTGGTGCCCCGGAGAGACCGAGCGGCACACGACACCACGGATGGGATGAGGCAGGCCCAGCGCCGACCCATGAGTGAGACATCGCAGACCCGTACCGACGGACAGTCGCGCCCCGAACCGGCCGGGGACGGCCGGGTGAGCGCCCGGATCGTCATCCCCGAGAAGCACCCGATGGTCACCCTGCTCGGCACGGCCGACTCGCTGCTGCGCGTGATCGAGCAGGGCTTCCCGGCCGCCGACATCCACGTCCGCGGCAACGAGGTGACCGCCACCGGGGAGCGCGCCGAGGTCGCCCTCGTGCAGAAGCTCTTCAACGAGATGATGCTGGTGCTGCGCACCGGCCAGCCCCTGACGGAGGACTCCGTGGAGCGCTCCATCGCCATGCTCCGCGAGGAGGACCCGGACGGCCCGGCGCCGTCCCAGGTGTTCACCGCGAACATCCTGTCCAACCGGGGCCGCACCATCCGCCCCAAGACGCTCAACCAGCAGCGCTACGTCGACGCGATCGACAAGCACACGATCGTCTTCGGCCTCGGCCCGGCCGGCACCGGCAAGACCTACCTGGCGATGGCCAAGGCCGTCCAGGCCCTCCAGGCCAAGGAGGTCAACCGGATCATCCTGACCCGGCCGGCGGTCGAGGCGGGGGAGCGGCTGGGCTTCCTGCCCGGCACCCTCTACGAGAAGATCGACCCCTACCTGCGCCCGCTGTACGACGCGCTGCACGACATGATGGACCCGGACTCCATCCCGCGCCTGATGGCGGCCGGCACCATCGAGGTCGCCCCGCTCGCCTACATGCGCGGCCGCACCCTCAACGACGCCTTCATCATCCTGGACGAGGCCCAGAACACCTCGCCCGAGCAGATGAAGATGTTCCTCACCCGCCTCGGGTTCAACTCCCGGGTGGTGGTCACCGGCGACACCAGCCAGATCGACCTCCCGGGCGGCACCCGCAGTGGTCTCAAGGTCGTCCAGGAGATCCTGGTCGACGTCCCGGACATCCACTTCTCCGTCCTCACCAGCACCGACGTGGTCCGCCACAAGCTGGTCGGCCGGATCGTGGACGCCTACGAGCGCTGGGACGCCCGGCAGGAGGCCGAGCAGAACGCCCCGGCCGACCGCAAGCCGGCCCAGCGGCGCCCCGGCAAGACCGCCGCGGCGCGCGCACCCCGCCAGTCCCATCGCACCGAAAGCTGAGCACACCTCCCGTCATGTCGATCGACATCGCCAACGAGTCCGGTTGGGACGCCGATGAGGAAGCCATCCTCGACGTCGCCCGCTTCGCCCTGGACAAGATGCGGATCCACCCGCAGTCCGAGCTGTCCGTGATCCTGGTGGACGGTGCGGCGATGGAGGAGCTGCACATCCAGTGGATGGACCTGCCCGGACCGACCGACGTGATGTCGTTCCCGATGGACGAGCTGCGTCCCGGCAAGGAGGGCGAGGAGCTGCCGCAGGGCCTGCTCGGCGACATCGTGCTCTGCCCCGAGGTCGCCGAGCAGCAGGGCAAGGCGGCCCCCTCCAAGCACTCGATGGACGAGGAGCTGCAGCTGCTCACCGTCCACGGCGTGCTGCACGTCCTCGGCTACGACCACGAGGAGCCCGAGGAGGAGGAGGAGATGTTCGCCCTCCAGAAGCGGATCCTGGACGACTGGCGGGCGGGCCGGGGCCTCGGCGGCATCTCCCCGGCCCCCACCACCCACTGAGCGCGGGGCCCGAACTCCTGTGAGTGGTGAGAGTACGAGCTTCATCCTCGGTGCCGTGGCCCTGGTCGTGCTCGGCTGGCTGGCCGCGTGCGCCGAGGCGGGCATCTCCCGGGTCTCCCGGTTCCGGGCGGAGGAGGCCGTGCGCAACGGGCGGCGCGGCTCCGCCCGGCTGCTGGCCGTCGCCTCCGACCCGGTCCGCTACCTCAACCTGGCGACCCTGATCCGGGTCGCCAGCGAGATGGCGGCCGCGGTGCTGGTCACCGCGGTGTGCGTGCGCAACATCCACCCGACCTGGCAGGCCATCCTGCTGGCGTTCGGCGTGATGGTGCTGGTGTCCTTCGTCGCGGTCGGCGTCTCGCCGCGCACGATCGGGCGCCAGCACCCGGTCTCCACCGCGACCGCGGCCTCCTTCGTGCTGCTGCCGCTGGCGGCGGTGCTGGGCCCGATCCCGCGGCTGCTGATCCTGCTCGGCAACGCGCTGACCCCGGGCAAGGGCTACCGGGAGGGGCCGTTCTCCTCCGAGGCGGAGCTGCGGGCGCTGGTCGACCTCGCGGAGAAGGACGACCTGATCGAGGACGAGGAGCGCCGGATGGTGCACTCGGTCTTCGAACTGGGCGACACCATCGTGCGCGAGGTGATGGTGCCGCGCACCGACCTGGTGATGATCGAGCGGCACAAGACCGTCCGGCAGGCGCTCACCCTGGCGCTGCGCTCGGGCTTCTCCCGGATCCCGGTGGTCGGCGACAACGAGGACGACGTGGTCGGCATCGTCTACCTCAAGGACCTGGTGCGCCGCACCCACATCAACCGGGAGGCGGAGGCCGAGGAGGTCGGCGCGGTGATGCGCCCGGCCGTGTTCGTGCCGGACTCCAAGCCGGCCGGCGACCTGCTGCGCGAGATGCAGCAGCGCCGCTCGCACGTCGCGATCGTGATCGACGAGTACGGCGGCACGGCGGGCCTGGTCACCATCGAGGACGTCCTGGAGGAGATTGTCGGCGAGATCACCGACGAGTACGACCGGGAGATCGCCCCGATCGAGGACCTCGGCGACGGCTCGTACCGGATCACCGCCCGGCTGCTGGTGGAGGACCTCGGCGAGCTGTTCGGCATCGAGCTGGAGGACGAGGACGTCGAGACCGTCGGCGGCCTGCTGGCCAAGCACCTCGGCCGGGTGCCGATCCCCGGCTCGGCCTGCGAGATCCCGCTGCCCGAGCCGGCCGCGGACGGTCTGACCGGCATCCTGCTGACCGCCGAGTCCTCGGCCGGGCGGCGCAACCGGATCGGTTCGATGGTGGCCTCGCCGGTGCGCGGGTCGGCCGTCGTGGCGGAGGGCGCGGGCGAGTAGCGGGTGGGCGGTCGCCGCGCGACCATGGAGGGCATGACGCACAAACTGCGCGCGGAGTACGGCCCGCAGGGGGCGGCCGGCGGGGTCAGGTCCTGGCACGTGGTGCGGGACGAGGACCCGTCGACCGCGCTCTGCGGCCGGACCATGCCCGACGACGCCGAGACGCGGCCCGAGCAGGACTGGGGCACCGGGTTGCGCTGCTGCCAGCAGTGCGGCTCGCTCTACATGCACGAGACGCCGCACCTGCAGGGGAGCCACCCCTACAGCTAGCCCCTGACAGTCAGCCGGAGGGCCGGCGCGGCAAGGCCATGGCTGAGCTCTGGAGGTCGCCATGAAGCTGCAAGACGAACTGCCGACCGTCGATCGCCGACTCGCCCTGGTGTGGCGGGTCGGGGCGGGGGCCGGGGGGATCTTCCTGATCGTGTTCGGGATCCTGGGGCTGGCCGACCACCCCGGTTTCCTGGCCACCCACGGCGACCGGATCGCCGGGCTGTCGACCAACGGGGCGCTGAGCATCCTGTCCATCATCGCGGGCGCGGTGCTGCTGGCCGGGGCGGTGATCGGCGGGAACTTCGCCTCCAACCTCAACCTGGTGGTCGGGGTGCTGTTCGTGCTGTCCGGCTTCTACGGGCTGACGGTACTCGGCCGGCCGGAGGCGAACATCCTCAACTTCCGGATGTCGAACGTGCTGTTCGCGTTCATCTTCGGGATCGTCGTGACCACCTTCGGGATGTACGGCCGGGTGAGCAGCCACCTGCCGCACGACAACCCGTTCTGGCAGGACCGGATCGGTCGCGAGGAGCAACTGCCGTCCGGCGCCGCGAAGACCTTCGTCAAGGTCCTCAACCCGAACCCCGGGCGGACCCACCCGGTCGGCCACTGAAATCTCGCCCGCTCGCCTCCAGGCCGAGGCTCGGGGCGGATGAGGGGGCGGCTTATGCTCGGCGGCATGAGTGACATCAGTGACATCGTCGAGCTCGACCCCGAGGACAAGAAGATCATCACCCTGGCCCGCTCGGCCCGCGCCCGCAACGGCGTGGCCGAGGGGGCCGCGGTGCGTGACGAGACCGGTCGCACCTACGTGGCCGGGACGGTCGCGCTGGAGTCGCTGCGGCTGAGCGCCCTGCAGACGGCGGTGGCGATGGCGGTGGCCAGCGGTGCGAAGTCGCTGGAGGCGGCCGCCGTGGTGAGCGAGGCCGAGCAGCCGGCCGAGGCCGACCTGGCGGCCGTGCGGGACCTGGGCGGGGCCGGTACGCCGGTGCTGCTGGCCGGTCCGGACGGGACGCTGCGGGTGGCGGCCGAGGCCCGCTGAGCGGTCGCCGGAGGCCCTTGCCCCCCTGTATTAAGCAGATAATCTCACCGGGGGAGTGAACTCGGTGAGGGGCTGGGGCATGGGGGCGTTGGCGTTCGTCGCCGGGCTGGTGCTGTTCGTGATGGGGATGGGCAAGTGGCAGGAGACCGGCACGGTCTACTGGCTCTGGGGTTCACTCGTCTTCCTGCTGTTGCTGGTGGTGTTCTCGCTGGTCGGCCGGGGCGGCGGCAAGGGCTGATCGGCCCGGTCGACCGGCCCCGGACGGCGCGGCTCCGGTGATCAGGGAGAATGGAGCCCATGAATGCCCCTTCCTCCTCGTACCGCTCCGGGTTCGCGTGCTTCGTCGGCCGTCCCAACGCGGGCAAGTCGACCCTGACCAACGCCCTGGTGGGGACGAAGGTCGCGATCACCTCCGACCGCCCGCAGACCACCCGGCACACCGTGCGCGGCATCGTGCACCGCCCGGACGCCCAGCTCGTGCTGGTCGACACCCCCGGACTGCACAAGCCCCGCACCCTGCTCGGCGAGCGCCTCAACGACCTGGTCCGCACCACCTGGGCCGAGGTCGACGTGATCGGTTTCTGCCTGCCCGCCGACCAGAAGATCGGCCCCGGCGACAAGTTCATCGCCAAGGAGATCGCCGGGATCAAGAAGACCCCCAAGGTCGCCATCGTCACCAAGACCGACCTGGTCGACTCCAAGCGGCTGGCCGAGCAGCTCATCGCCATCCACCAGCTCGGCCTGGAGCTGGGCTTCGAGTGGGCCGAGATCATCCCGGTCTCGGCGGTCGGCGACAAGCAGGTCGAGCTGGTCGCGGACCTGCTCACCAAGCTGCTGCCGGAGGGCGACCAGCTCTACCCGGAGGGCGACCTCACCGACGAGCCCGAGCAGATCATGGTCGCCGAGCTGATCCGTGAGGCCGCCCTGGAGGGCGTGCGGGACGAACTGCCGCACTCGCTGGCCGTCGTGGTCGAGGAGATGCTGCCGCGCGAGGGACGCCCGGCGGACCGTCCGCTGCTGGACATCCACGCCAACGTCTACATCGAGCGGCAGAGCCAGAAGGCGATCGTGATCGGCGCCAAGGGCTCGCGGCTCAAGCACGTCGGCACCACCGCCCGCAAGCACATCGAGGCGCTGCTCGGCACGCCGGTCTACCTGGACCTGCACGTCAAGGTGGCCAAGGACTGGCAGCGCGACCCCAAGCAGCTGCGCAAGCTCGGCTTCTGACGCCACGCCCGGGAGCCCGTGGGCCCGTTCGGACGCCGGGTGCGTCCGGGCGGGCCCGCGCCGTTCCGGGCTCAGGCCCCCTCGCGCAGCACCAGGGAGAGCAACTCCCGCTGGGAGTCGGTGAGTTTGGGGTCGGCGCAGTACACCGTCCGCCCGTCGACGGTGATCTCGTAGTGGAAGCCGTCCGGCACGCCGTACGAGGGGGCGCGCAGCCCGCCCGCGACGGCTTCGCGGGCGAGCGCGTGGACGTGCGGGGCGTCCGCGCGGTCGATGGTGTCGAGCTCCGCGTGGCGGACGATTCCGGCGAGGCCGCCGGTCCGGGTCACCTGGATACGCATGGTGTCCATGGTGCTACCCAGGGAAGGCTTTTGTGGCACTTTTCCCCGACCGTGACCTTAAGTCGGTCTCAACCCGGTCTCAACCGGCGGCGATCCGGTCGGTCCCGGTCATCGCCCCGGGCGCCGCACCGGTCACCGTCCCGGTCGCCGGGCCGGTCGCCGCACCGTCCGGCGGGCCGGCTCAGCCGGGGCTGACGCCGACCTGCGCCCAGGAGGCCGTCACGGTGTCCGCGACCGAGGGCCGGTCGGGGTGGCGTGCCCTGGCGGCGGCCACGGTGGCCCGGGCGAAGTCGGTGAAGTCGGCGGTGGCGGGCAGCCCGCCACCGGTCAGGGTGTCGTACCAGATCCGCCCGGCCAGTTCCCAGGAGTGCCCGCCGAGGGCGGTGGCCAGCAGGTAGAACGCGTGGTTGGGGATGCCGGAGTTGATGTGCACCCCGCCGTTGTCCTCGCCGGTGTCCACGTAGTCCCGCATGTGCGCGGGCTGCGGGTCCTTGCCGAGCTGCGGGTCGTCGTAGGCGGTGCCGGGGGCCTTCATCGAGCGCAGCGCCACGCCCTGGACGCCGGGGGCGAGCAGTCCGGCGCCGATCAACCAGTCGGCGGAGGCGGCGTCCTGGTGCAGCGCGTACTGCTTGACCAGCGAGCCGAAGACGTCGGAGATCGACTCGTTCAGCGCCCCGGGCTGGTCCTGGTACTGCAGTCCGGCGGTGAACTGGGTGACGCCGTGGGTGAGTTCGTGGCCGATGACGTCGATGCAGGCGGTGAAGTCGCCGAAGATCTCGCCGTCCCCGTCGCCGAAGACCATCTGCCGGCCGTTCCAGAAGGCGTTGTCGTAGTTCTGCCCGTAGTGCACGCTGGCGTCCAGGCGCAGCCCGTGGCCGTCGATCGAGTCGCGCCCGAAGACCTCGGAGTAGAGCGCGAAGGTGGCGCCGAGGCCGTCGTAGGCGTGGTTGACGGAGGCGTCGGCGACCGGGGTCTGGCCCTCGGTGCGGACGGTGTGCCCGGGCAGCCGCTGGGCGTGCCCGGAGTCGGCGATCAGCCGGCTGAGGCCGGGGTCGGCGGCGGCCGGCGGGGGAGCGGTGAGACGGGCCGCGCGGTGCGCGGCGTCGAGCGCGAGGGAGCGGACGGCGGGCTCGTGACCGGCCTCGGCGAGGCGGTCCAGGACGTACGGCGGGACGATCGCGTGGATCCGTACTGCGGCAGTCATGTGGCCCAGGGTGAGGCTCCGATGACCGGTTGTCACCACTTTCGGCATGTCCGGCCGTCGTCTCAAGGAGTGGAACGGGAGCCCGGATCACTTCGGGGGCGCGCGGGCCTGGGTTACGCTGGGTTCCATCATGCGCAACGGGCTGCTTCTTCTTAGCTGCCGCGTCGAGGGCCTGTAGCCACTGGGGCCGGCTCCCTCGCCGCGGGGAACGAGCTGTGCGCGGAATCGGCGACCCAACGGTGTGTCGCGAGCGCAGCAGAGGCCGGCCAGTCGGTGTTGATCCCTCCCGACCCGCCCGCACCACGCATCCACAGGAAGCCGAGAGTCACCTCCATGACCGAGCAGAGCTCCGCCGCGTCCGTCCCCGCCGCTCCCGCCTTCGTCGACCGGCCGACCCCGATCACCGCCGCCTCCGTGCGCCAGCAGCCCTCGGGCATGCGGTACGGGCGCTACCTGCCGTTCGGCACCGTCGACCTGCCGGACCGCACCTGGCCGGACAAGGTGATCACCAAGGCGCCGCGCTGGCTCTCCACCGACCTGCGGGACGGCAACCAGGCGCTGATCGACCCGATGTCCCCGGCCCGCAAGCGGAAGATGTTCGACCTGCTGGTGGCCATGGGCTACAAGGAGATCGAGGTCGGCTTCCCGTCCTCCGGCGCCACCGACCACGCCTTCGTGCGGTCGCTGATCGAGGAGGGGGCGATCCCGGAGGACGTCACCATCTCGGTGCTGACCCAGGCGCGCGAGGAGCTGATCGAGAAGACCGTGGAGTCGCTGGTCGGCGCCCCGCGGGCGACCGTGCACCTGTACAACGCGACCGCGCCGCTGTTCCGCCGGGTGGTGTTCCGCAACGACCGGGCGGCCACCAAGGCGATCGCGGTGGACGGCACCCGGCTGGTGATGGAGTACGCGGAGAAGCTGCTGGGCGACGACACCGTCTTCGGCTACCAGTACTCGCCGGAGATCTTCGTGGACACCGAGCTGGACTTCGCCCTGGAGGTCTGCGAGGCGGTGATGGACGTCTGGCAGCCGGGCGAGGGCCGCGAGATCATCCTGAACCTGCCGGCCACCATCGAGCGGGCCACCCCGAACGTCCAGGCCGACCAGTTCGAGTGGATGTCGCGCCACCTGTCCCGCCGGGAGTCCGTCTGCCTGTCGGTGCACCCGCACAACGACCGGGGCACCGCGGTGGCCTCGGCCGAACTGGCCTACATGGCGGGCGCGGACCGGATCGAGGGGTGCCTGTTCGGGCAGGGCGAGCGGACCGGCAACGTCGACCTGGTGACGCTGGGGATGAACCTGTTCTCGCAGGGCGTCGACCCGCAGATCGACTTCTCCGACATCGACGAGGTGCGCCGCACCGCCGAGTACTGCAACCAGATGGAGGTGCACCCGCGCCACCCGTACGCCGGTGACCTGGTCTACACCTCCTTCTCCGGCTCGCACCAGGACGCCATCAAGAAGGGCTTCGACGTCCTGGAGGCGGACGCGAAGGCGGCCGGGGTGCCGGTGGCCGAGCACGTCTGGGGCGTGCCGTACCTGCCGATCGACCCGAAGGACGTCGGCCGCACCTACGAGGCGGTGATCCGGGTCAACAGCCAGTCCGGCAAGGGCGGGGTGGCGTACGTCCTGAAGAACGACCACAAGCTGGACCTGCCGCGCCGGATGCAGATCGAGTTCTCCCGGATCATCCAGGCCAAGACCGACGCCGAGGGCGGCGAGGTCAGCCCGGCGGAGATCTGGCGGGTCTTCGAGGACGAGTACCTGCCGACGCCCGGGAACCCGTGGGGCCGGCTGTCGCTGGCCGGCTCGCGCACCCTGACCACCGAGGACGGCCGGGACGCGCTGACCGCCGAGGCCGTGGTGGACGGCGTGCCGGTGACCCTGTCCGGCACCGGCAACGGCCCGGTCTCGGCCTTCGCGGACGCGCTGGCCCGGATCGGCGTGGACGTACGGGTGCTGGACTACGCCGAGCACGCGCTGAGCGAGGGCGGCGACGCCCAGGCCGCCGCGTACGTCGAGTGCGCGGTGGACGGCAAGGTGCTGTGGGGCGTGGGCATCGACGGCAACACCGTGCTGGCCTCGCTGAAGGCGATGATCAGCGCCGTCAACCGCGCGCAGCGCGGCTAATTCGTACGGGTGGTACGCGAAGGGCCGTCCCCCGGGGCGGCCCTTCGCCGTGCGCGCCCCGCATTGTGGCCTGCGCCACACTTTTTCGGATCGGAAGCCGTTCGAGGTACTGACACGTGCCGGTAACCATGGCAACATCGATCCACCGGAGAGCCGGGTCGGTGGGACGGCCTCGGCATCCGGTCGCGTGACCTGCCCTTCGTTGTGCAGGCCGCCTGCCATGTCTGGGGAGTGGCGCCGTGACCAGGTTGTGGGGTGTTCGCCCGAGGTGGCGGACCGACGTTCTCGGTGACTTCTTCTGTCCGGGCTGCGGCGGGGACCGCAACTACCGCCGGCAGCACGGCCGGCGGTGGCTGCGGCTGCTGGGGACGCCGGTCGTCCCGCTCGGGCCGGTGATCGGCAGCGTGCAGTGCACCAGCTGCCACGGGCGCCACGGCGTCGAAGCCCTGGAGCAGCCCACCAGCGTGCGCCTCGGCGCGATGCTGCGGGACGCCCAGTACACCATCGCGCTGGCGCTGCTCGCGGCCGGCGGCACCGCCCACCGGGCGGCCCGCGAGGCGGCCTGCACGGCGGTGCGCGAGGCCGGGTTCGAGGACTGCGGGGAGGCCCAGGTGCTGGCCGCGCTCGCCGCGCTGTCCGGGCTCGGCGACGAACTCCACGAGGCCCGCGGGATGTCCGGGGGCCTGGCGGTGGAGCTGCACGCGGTGCTCGAACCGCTCGCCCCGTACCTGGCCGAGCAGGGCCGGGAGCGGCTGCTGCTGCAGGGGGCCGCGATCGCCCTGGCGGACGGGCGCTACCTGCCGCAGGAGCGGGACGCGTTGGCGGCGGTCGGCAGCTGCCTGGACCTGCCGAAGGGGCGGGTGCCGGCGCTGCTGGAGGCGGCGACCAGGGCGCCGTACGAGAACCTGTAGCGCCGTCGAGAACAGGTGGGGGCCGTACCAGAACGCGGTGGGCCGCAGCCCGCCCGAGGACCTTCCGAATCCCCCACAAACGGGCCCGCACCCCCCTCCGGGCCCGCCGTGACCCGCACCGCAGTGGTCCTCCCCCACGGCCCCCGGTGCGGGCAACACGGCTGTCCGCCGCTGTCCGTCGCTGGTGGACAATGGTGGGCATGAGTCTTTTCCGGGACGACGGCGTCGTGTTGCGGGCGCAGAAGCTCGGCGAGGCCGATCGGATCATCACCCTGCTGACCCGCCAGCACGGCAAGGTGCGCGCGGTGGCGCGCGGGGTGCGCAAGACCAAGTCCAAGTTCGGCGCCCGACTGGAGCCGTTCTCGCACGTGGACGTGCAGTTCTTCAGCCGGGGGAGCGAGCTGATCGGGCGCGGGCTGCCGCTGTGCACCCAGGTGGAGACCATCGCGCCGTACGGCGGTTCGATCGTCACCGACTACGGCCGCTACACCGCGGGCACCGCGATGCTGGAGACGGCCGAGCGCTTCGCCGAGAACGAGGGCGAGCCGGCCGTCCAGCAGTACCTGCTGCTGGTGGGCGGGCTGCGCACGCTGGCGGCCGGGACGCACGAGTCGCACCTGGTGCTGGACGCCTTCCTGCTGCGCTCGCTCGCGGTGAACGGGTACGGCGCGAGCTTCACCGACTGCGCCAAGTGCGGCCTGGACGGGCCGAACCGTTTCTTCTCGCTGCAGGCGGGCGGGGTCCTCTGCGCGGACTGCCGAGTGCCCGGATGTGCCGTACCCTCCCCTGAGACACTGGTACTGCTCGGGGCGCTGCTGTCAGGGGACTGGCGGACGGCCGACGCCTGCGAGCCGCGGTACTGGCGGGAGGGCAGCGGCCTGGTCGCGGCCTATCTGCAGTGGCACCTGGAGCGGGGCATCCGCTCGATGAGATACGTGGAGAAGTGAGCACATGGCAGCGCGACGGCTCTTCGGCGGCGGCAAGCAGCGGGACTACACCCCCCCGACCCCGCACCCCAGCGGCGCCAAGCCCCCGAAGATCCCCGGCGAGCTGGTCCCCGACCACGTCGCCATCGTGATGGACGGCAACGGCCGTTGGGCCAAGGAGCGCGGGCTGCCCCGCACCGAGGGCCACAAGGTCGGCGAGTCCGTCGTGCTGGACGTCCTCAAGGGCGCGATCGAGCTCGGCGTCAAGAACATCTCGCTGTACGCCTTCTCCACCGAGAACTGGAAGCGCTCGCCCGACGAGGTGAAGTTCCTGATGAACTTCAACCGGGACGTCATCCGCCGCCGCCGGGACGAGATGGACGCGATGGGCGTGCGGATCCGCTGGGCCGGTCGGATGCCCAAGCTGTGGAAGAGCGTCGTCCAGGAGCTCCAGGTCGCCGAGGAGCAGACCAAGGGCAACGACGCCGTGACGCTCTACATGTGCGTCAACTACGGCGGCCGGGCCGAACTCGCCGACGCCGCACAGGCGCTCGCGCTGGACGTGGCGGCCGGGCGGCTGGACCCGAAGAAGGTCAACGAGAAGACCCTCGCCAGGTACATGTACCACCCGGACATGCCGGACGTGGACCTCTTCCTGCGCCCCAGCGGCGAGCAGCGCACCTCCAACTTCCTGCTCTGGCAGTCCGCGTACGCCGAGTTCGTGTTCCAGGACGTGCTCTGGCCGGACTTCGACCGCCGTGACCTGTGGCGCGCCTGCGAGCAGTTCGCGATGCGCGACCGCCGCTTCGGCGGGGCGATCCCGAACGAGCTGCCCGGCGGTGGGCTGGAGCTGCCGGCCCAGCGCTGACGGTCCGGCAGCGACACCCGGTGTCGACGGCAACGCCGAAGGGCCCGCGGGAGGATTCCCGCGGGCCCTTCGGCGTCGTCCGCACCGGCTGCCCCGGTACGGGCGTCAGGCCTTCTTGGCGCAGTCCGCGCAGGTGCCGAAGATCTCCAGGGTGTGCGCGATGTCGCTGAACCCGTGTTCGGCGGCGACCGAGTTGGCCCAGCGTTCGACCGCGGGGCCCTCGACCTCGACGGTGGCGCCGCAGTGCCGGCAGACCAGGTGGTGGTGGTGCCCGCTGCTGCACCGGCGGTAGACGGCCTCGCCGTCGGCGGTGCGCAGCACATCCACCTCGCCGGCGTCGGCGAGCGACTGCAGGGTGCGGTAGACCGTGGTCAGACCGACGGAGTCCCCGCGGTGCTTGAGCAGGTCGTGGAGCTCCTGGGCGCTGCGGAAGTCAGCGATCTCGTCCAGGGCCGCCGAGACGGCGGCACGCTGCCTGGTCGAGCGGGCGCGCGGCGACGGGCCTGCGGTGGTCACCGTGGGTCCTCCTGGGGTCGTGGGCGTCACGCACCTCATTGTGCCAGCCCGGCCCCCCGCTCCGGAGTGGTCGTGTCGGAGGAAGTCTTTCCCGGGACTTGGCCGGGTGTTTGGCCGGGGATCCGGACGTCGCAGACCTGCGGCCCCGGGTCGGTGCCGTCGGCGTCGCCGCGGCGGTGGCGGCGCCGGGCGAGCGGTGCGGCGATCAGGCTGAACACCGCGAAGACCGCGATGGCGAGCAGCACGATGGCCGGGCCGGAGGGCACGTCCAGCTGGTAGGAGCCGGTGACGCCGGCCAGCGAGACCACCACGCCGAGCGCGATCGAGGCCGCCTGGGTGGCGGCGAAGGAGCGGGTGAGCTGCTGGGCGGCGACCACCGGGACCACCATCAGGGCGCTGACCAGGAGCAGTCCGACCACCCGCATGGCGACCGTGACGGTGACCGCGGCCATCACCGCGAGCAGCAGGTTGAGGGTGCGCACCGGCACACCGGTGACCCGGGCGAAGTCCTCGTCCTGGCAGATCGCGAAGAGCTGGCGGCGCAGGCCGACGGTGACCGCGATGACCACCGCGCCGAGCACCGCGATGGTGGCCAGGTCGGCGGGGGCGACGGTGAGGATCGAGCCCCACAGGTAGCTCTCCAGCGAGCCGGCCCCGGCCTGGGCGGACATCGAGACCAGCAGCTTGCCGCAGGCCATGCCGCCGTAGAAGAGCATCGCGAGGGCGATGTCGCCGCGCTGGTTGCCGCGCGAGCGGACCAGCTCCATGGTGACCGCGCCGAGCACGCAGACCAGCACGGCCATCCAGACCGGGCTGGTCTGGAAGATGAAGCCGAGGCCGACGCCGGTCATCGCGACGTGGCCCATGCCGTCGCCCATCAGGGCCTGGCGGCGCTGCACCAGGTAGATGCCGACGGCGGGGGCGGTGATCCCGACCAGCACGGCGGCGAGCAGGGCGCGCTGCATGAAGTCGTAGGAGAGCATCTCGGTCATGCGAGCAGCCTCGGCGGGGTGAGGTCGGCGTGCGGGTGGACGTGGTCGTGGCCGGGCAGCGCGTGCAGGCCGGTGTTGGGCACCGGCGGGCCGTCGTGCGCGACGCAGCCGTCCCGGAGCACCACGGCGCGGTCGATCAGCGGCTCCAGCGGCCCGAGTTCGTGCAGCACGAGCAGGACGGAGGCGCCGCGCCCGACCTCGGCGCGCAGGGTGTCGGCGAGCACCTGCTGGCTGGCGGCGTCCACGCCGGCCATCGGCTCGTCCATGATCAGCAGGTCGGGGGTGCCGACCAGGGCGCGGGCGATCAGCACCCGCTGCTGCTGGCCGCCGGACAGGTCGGCGACGCCGTCCCCGGCCCGGTCCAGCATGCCGACGGCCGCCAGCGCGCGGTCCACCGCGGCGCGGTCCCGGCGGCGGAAGGGCAGCAGCCGGTGCTGCGCCAGCCGGCCGGTGGAGACCACCTCGCGCACGGTGGCCGGGACGCCGGAGGCGGCGGTGGTGCGCTGGGGGACGTACCCGATCCGGTGCCAGGCGCGGAAGGAGCCGTACGGGGTGCCGAACAGCTCCAGGTCGCCCTGTTCCAGCGGCACGGAGCCGATCACGGCCTTGACGGTGGTCGACTTGCCGGAGCCGTTGGCGCCGAGCAGGGCGACCACCTCGCCGGGGGCCACGGTGAGGTCGACGCCGCGCAGCACCGGCCGGCCGCCGCGCGAGGCGACGGCGTCACGGAGGCGGACGGCCGGGGGTATCGGGTGGGTCATGGCGGTGCGTCCCGTCAGCTCGCGGGGGTGGGGGTGGCGGAGGCGGCGGGGGCGCTGTCGGGGGCGCCGAGGGCGGCCCGGAGGTTGGCCAGGTTCTGCCGCATGACGCTCAGGTAGTCGTCCTTCGACGGGTCCTTGACGCCTTCCAGCGGGTCCAGGACGGCGGTCTTGAGGCCGAGGTCCTTGGCGACGGTGTCGGCGAGCTTGGGGCTGACCAGGGTCTCGAAGAACACCGTGGTGACGCCGTTGTCCTTGGCGGCCTTCTGCACCTCGGCGAGGCGGGCCGGGGTGGGCTCGGACTCCGGGTCGACGCCGTTGATGGCGACCTGGGTGAGGCCGTAGTGGTCGGCGAGGTAGCCGAAGGCGGCGTGGCTGGTGACGAAGGTCTTGGTCTTGACGTCCTTCAGCCCGGCCTGGAAGTCCTGGTCCAGGGCGGTGAGCTTGGTGACCAGTTCGTCGGTGTTCTTCTGGTAGTCGGCGGCGTGCGTCGGGTCGGCCTTGGCGAACTCGGCGCCGACGCTCTTGGCGATCGAGGCGTAGCGGGTCGGGTCGAGCCAGATGTGCGGGTCGCCGGCCGGGCCCTCGTGCTGGTGGCCGTCGGCCCCGGCGGTGCCCTCGTCGAGGTGGTGGTCGACCAGCGGGCTGGCCGCGGTGGCGTCGATCCGGTGCTTGCTGGAGGACTGGTCGACGGCCTGGTCGACGGTCGGCTGCAGGCCCTTGAGGTAGATGATCGCGTCGGCCTTCTGGACGTTGGCGACCTGCTTGGCGGTGAGCTCCAGGTCGTGCGGCTCGACGCCGGGCGCGGTGAGGTCGGTGACCGAGACGTGCTCCCCGCCGATCTGCCGGGCCAGGAACTCCATCGGGTAGAAGGAGGCGACCACGTTCAGCTTGCCGTCCGTGCCCTTGGCGCTGCTGCTGCCGCCGCTGCCGCAGGCCGTGAGGGCCAGTGCGGAGGCGAGGGCGGTCACGGCGAGGGCGGCGGTCTTGCGGGTCCGGCGGCTGAGCAGTCCGATCATCATGACAATCATTCTCATGTGAAGTGGAAATGATTGTCAACTCACTCGGACGGGTGAACGGCAGGTGACCGTGGATGGGGGGAGCCGGACGATACCGATTTGAACCCCGTACCCGTCTGGCCGGTAACCTGAGGTATTCGGGTACGAGCAACCAGCCGTGCCCTGACCGTGCCGTACGTACTGAAGAGAGCACTGTGGCCGCCGACAAGATCGACACGATCGTCAGCCTGAGCAAGCGCCGTGGCTTCGTCTACCCCTGCAGCGAGATCTACGGCGGCACGCGTGCCGCCTGGGACTACGGACCGCTGGGTGTGGAGCTCAAGGAGAACATCAAGCGCCAGTGGTGGCGCACGATGGTCCAGGCCCGTGAGGACGTCGTCGGACTCGACTCGTCGGTGATCCTGGCCCGCGAGGTCTGGGAGGCCTCCGGCCACGTCGCCACCTTCAACGACCCGCTGACCGAGTGCCTCTCCTGCCACAAGCGCCACCGGGCCGACCACCTGGAGGAGAAGTACGAGGCCAAGCACGGCTTCCCGCCGCCGAACGGCCTCAAGGACGTCAACTGCCCCGACTGCGGTACCAAGGGTCAGTTCACCGAGCCCAAGGACTTCTCGGGCATGCTGAAGACCCACCTCGGCGTCACCGAGGAGGCCAGCGGCCTGGCCTTCCTGCGCCCCGAGACCGCCCAGGGCATCTTCACCAACTTCAGCTCCGTCCAGACCACTTCGCGCAAGAAGCCGCCGTTCGGCATCGCCCAGACCGGCAAGAGCTTCCGCAACGAGATCACCCCCGGCAACTTCATCTTCCGCACCCGCGAGTTCGAGCAGATGGAGATGGAGTTCTTCGTCAAGCCGGGCGACGACGAGCAGTGGCACGAGTACTGGCTCCAGCAGCGCTGGGACTGGTACGTCGACCTCGGCATGCGCACCGAGAACATGCGCTTCTTCGAGCACCCGAAGGAGAAGCTGTCCCACTACGCCAAGCGCACCGTGGACATCGAGTACCGCTTCAACTTCGGCGGCTCCGAGTTCTCCGAGCTGGAGGGCGTCGCCAACCGCACCGACTACGACCTGCGGGTGCACAGCGAGGCCTCCGGCAAGGACCTCCGCTACTTCGACCAGGAGAGCGGCGAGCGCTACTTCCCGTACGTCATCGAGCCGGCGGCCGGCCTCAACCGCGCCATGCTGGCCTTCCTGATCGACGCCTACTTCGAGGACGAGGCGCCGAACGCCAAGGGCGTCATGGAGAAGCGCGTCGGCATGCGGCTCGACCCGCGGCTGGCCCCGGTCAAGGTCGCCGTCCTGCCGCTGTCGCGCAACGCCGACCTGTCGCCGAAGGCCCGCGGCCTGGCCGCCGACCTGCGCACCGCGTGGAACGTCGAGTTCGACGACGCGGGCGCGATCGGCAAGCGCTACCGCCGCCAGGACGAGATCGGCACGCCGTTCTGCGTCACGGTCGACTTCGACACCCTTGAGGACAACGCGGTGACCGTCCGCGACCGCGACACCATGTCGCAGGAGCGGGTGTCGCTGGACCAGGTCAAGGCGTACCTGGCGGCGCGTCTGATCGGCTGCTGAGTCCGGTACTCCGGGGAGCCCCCGGTCGCCCTCCCGCGGGAGGGCGACCGGGGGCTCCCCGCTTGTTCGCTTGTTCGCTTGTTCGCTTGTTCGGCGCCGGACAGGGCCTAGCGCCGGCCCCAGCGGGAGCGCGGGGTGGCCGGCTTCGGGGCGGTCGGCAGGCCGGCCGTGCGCAGTGCGGCGAGGGTGGTGCGGTGGCGGGTGTCGTCGGCGAGCAGGGCGGCCAGCAGCTGCCCGTAGAGCTCCCGGTGGCCGTCCAACGCGGCTGCCAGGCGCACCAGTTCGGTCGGCGGGCGCAGGGCGGCCAGCTCGTGCAGCAGCAGGGTGGCGAGTGCGGGCGGCAGCTCGGTGGCGAGGCCGACCAGGTCGGCGGTCGGGCGGCCGGCCGCCTGGCGCAGCAGGGTCCGGACGTCGGCGGGGCGGCCGTGCTGCTGGAGACAGGCGGCGAGCGAGGTCAGCTCGGAGGTCGGGGCCGAGCCCCACTCCCAGAGCAGGGTGGCGCCGTCGGCGTGCTGCCCGGCCCGCTCCAGCGCGCCGAGCAGGGCCGGGACGGCGGAGGCCGGGTAGGCCCAGAAGGCGTGGAACAGTTCGGCGGCCTCCTCGGTCAGGCCCAGTTCGCGCAGTTCCGCGAGGACGGCGACCGCGTGCTCGGGGGTGTTCCCGGCGGCGGTCCGGGCCAGCTGCAGCGAGGCGCCGGTCGGGCCCCGCCGGGAGAGCATCCCGACCAGCAGGGCGGCGTCGGCGGGGGCGAGACGGGCGGCGGCCTGGTTCAGCAGCTCCTCGACCTCGGGGAGGGCGCCGGTGCGGTGGAGGCCGGTGATCCGTTCGGTGAGGGCGCCGAGGTCGGGTCGGGTGGGCGGTGGCGGCGGCTGGTGCTGCCGGTGGGGCTCGGGGGGCGGGGGTGGCTGCGGTGCCTGGTGCGGCTGCGGTGCCTGATGGGGCTGTGGTGCCTGACGGGGCTGGGACGACCGGCGTGGCTGTGGTGTCCGGTGCGGCCGGGAGTGGAGGTGGGGGCGGGGCTCCGGCGGGTCCGGCTGGGGGTGTTGCCGCTGTCTGAGCTCGATCTCCAACTCCTGCAGCTGATCGCTCAGTTGGATGCACCGCGCACTCAGGCCCTCGCGCAGGACGCGGGCCTGGGCGAGCTGCCGCAGCAGGTCCCCGTCCGGGTGCTGGCGGCCCGGCGTCGCCCGTATCGCCTCGTTCAGCCGCCGTTCGCGTTGGCTCGCGTAACGGCTCGCGCGGAGTAACTCGTCCAGTTCTGCCCGGAGTTCGGCGGCCCGTTGCTCGTCCTCCGGCTGCTGGCCTGCGGATTCTTCCGTCGACCGCATGCGCATGATCGCCCCAACCTGTCCATCTCTACCCTGACTGCGGGACATCCTGGCGTCGGAATGTGGCGATGGAGTTACGAGAGCGCGACCAGTCGTGCCCGAGTGGTGTCAAGGAGCGCGCAGGGGGCGGCCGTTGCGGGTAGTGCGCCGGTCGCGCTCCCCGCAACGGCCGCCCCCGTGGACATGCGGCCGACGGCCCTGCCGGTGGCGGGTCTCAGTCGCCCAGCCGGGCCCGCGCCTCCATCAGGGCGAAGCCGAGCAGGTTCAACCCCCGCCACTCCAGCGGGCGTTCGGCCCGGATGTCGTCCGCGGCCAGCCCGATGCCCCAGATCCGGTCCACCGGGCTGGCCTCGACCAGGACGCGACCGCCGGTGCCCAGCAGGTACTCCCGCAGGGCCTCGTCCTGGCCGAACTTCGCGACGTTCCCCTCGACCACCAGCTCGAACCGGCCCGCCGTCCAGGTCTCCTCGTCGAAGCCCCGCACCAGCCGGCCCAGCTTCTTCGCCTCGGCGGGCGTACCGGCCGCCAGCACCCGCTGCGCGACCTCCTCGTCCCCGAACATCCGGGCCTTCCCGGCCATCATCCAGTGTTCGGCGGAGGCGTACTCCTCCCCGTCGACGCTGAACCGCCCGGGCCACCACTGGCTCAGGCACTCCTGTCGCGTCCCACCGCCCTTGCGCGCGGTGTGCCCCCAGAACATCACCCACTTCGGCCGTGCCCCGGTGTCCATCAGGGCCGCCAGCCCCGCACGGTCGCGGACGTCGGCGAAGGCCCCCGCATGCTGCTTGCTCATAATCGTCATTCTGACACGAAGCCTCCGGCGCCCGCCAACCCCTTTGCACGCGCCGTCAGCTGCTGGACTCGCCTCGGTCGGTGGTGGCCCGCTCCGCGGCCTCGGTCAGTTCCAGGAAGCGCAGGCCGAGTTCGGTGACGTCCTGCGGCGTCCACTCCTGGGCCGGGCCGTCCAGGCCGATCTCGGCCATGGCGAGGCCGGGGGCGGCGTCGGTCCACTCGGGGATGAACCAGGTCTTCTCCTGTTCGGCGAGCGCGAGGACGGCGGTGTTCAGGGCGTTCGCGGAGTGGGGGAGCCAGAGCTGGAACTCGTGGGTGGGCGGGACGGCCGGGAACAGCCGGGCGCCGGGGAGGGCGGCCAGGGCGGGGACGAGGGTCGCCGCGTGGCGGGCGTGGCCGGGGATCAGCGGGAGCACGGTGTCCAGGCCGGTGAGCGCGGCGAGGGCGGCGGGCCACTGCTGGTAGAGCTGTCCGCCGTAGCGGTGGCGCCAGGTGCGGGCGTAGGCGGTGAGCGTCCGGTCCCCGGCGAGGGCGGCGCCGCTGATGCCGCCGAGGTCCTTGTAGTAGGAGACGTAGACGCTGTCGGCGAGGGCGGCTATCCGGTCGAGCGACCGGCCGAAGTGGGTCGTGGTGTTCCACAGTCGGGCGCCGTCGAAGTGCACCCGGGCACCGGCCTCGCGGGCGGCGGCGACCAGCTCGGTCAGCTCGTCCCAGCTGGGGAGGACGAAGCCCGGGTCGCGGAGCGGGAGTTCGACCGTCAGGGTGCCGAACGGCTCGCCGAGGCCGCGGAGTTCGTCGGCGGTGGGCTGGCGCGGTTCGGTGGTGGGCCAGAGCCCGCGCAGGCCGGTGAGCTGGCTGTGGGCGTGCCGTTCGTGCCGCTCGATGTGGCTGAGCGGGTGGAGGGCGACGGCCTGGCGGCCGGTCTGCTCGGCGTGGTGGCGCAGGGCGACCTGCTGGGCCATGGTGCCGGTGGGGAAGAAGACCGCGTCCTCCGTTCCCAGCAGCGCGGCGGTGCGCTCCTCCAGTTCCCGGACCGGACCGCCGTTTCCGTAGAGGTCGGGGTAGCTGCCCGGTTCCACCGCGGCGAGGAGCGCGGTGAGCCGCTCGTGCATGCTCAGTGGACGGCTTCCGGACAGGAATCGGGTGCAGGCCCGGCGGGCGGCGCGGAGTCGGTCCCAGTCGATGTGATCGTCGGTCATCCGGCGATTGTCGGACGGGTAGGGAAGTCGGACCAACAGCTTTTCCCGGCCGGGGGCGGGTGCTCAGCAGGATGCGGGCGTGATCTGCCAGCCCGGGAACGACAGGCGCTCCTCGGCCGACCCGCCGCCGCGGCGGACGGACACCCGGTAGTCGCTCGGAAGGTCCTCCGAGACGGTGACCGTGTAGACGGTGAAGGGCACATTGTCGTGCTGGAAGGAGAACACCCGTCGGACCGGGAACGCCCGTCCCTGGCAGGAGAGGTGGTCGATCTCCTCACCGCGGGCCATCAGCATCCCCGTCCACTCCGTTTGCCGCCGGCCGGTGGTGAACTGGGAGACGTTCTGGAAGATGTCGACCCCGGGGACCGGGAGGGTGCCGAGGTGCAGCTTCTCGGCCGTCGGACAGTACTTGCTCGAGCCCTTCCCGGTGGAGCTCCCGACGCAGAGGCTGTCGGTCTTCTCGGGGCGCCAGATCAGCGCCGGTCCGTAGTCGCTGTTGTCGTACTCGGCCAGGGCGATCTGGCTCTCGTGCGCCGGTGCGGTGCCGTCCTCCCTGGCCATCCGCAGGATCGCCTGCCGGGGTTTCTCCGGGAACGGCGGCCGGGGCAGGCTGGGGATGATCTGCGGCGGGGGACCGGCGGCCTTGCCGTCGGCGGGCCGGTGGCTCCCGGGCGCGACGCTGCACGCGGCGGCGCCGAGGAGCAGAGCCGTGAGGACGATGCGAAGCCTTCCGGACGTGCGCGTGCTGTGGCCCATGCCGAACCCTTCCCCCCGTCACCGCCTACTGCGGTGCACGAAGGGTACGGTCCCACGAGGGCGATGCGCCGGGTAGCCGGTTCCGTCGGCATTTCCGTCACAACTTGCCTACAGGCATGGGGGCGTTCGGACGGGGCGGCAGTGTTTGGGGGCGTCCGTCAGGCCGACGGCGCGCCGGGGGTGTCGAAGGCGCGGAAGAGGGAGAGGTCCGGTGCCCGGAGGCGGATCGCCGTCCACCGGTCCTGGAAGGCGCGGCGGAGCTGTGCGGGCGGCCAGGGGGTGGGGCGCAGTTCCGGTGGCAGGAGCGGGTCCTGTTCCAGTGCCCGGCTGAAGGCGTCGGCCAACTCCAGTGCGGCCACGACGAGTTCGTCAGGGTCGGGGGTGAGGGGTTGCCGGGCGAGCGCGTCGGCGAGCGGGCGGTAGGCCTGGACGGTGTCGGCGGCGGGCCAGAGCCGCTCGGCGATCGACGTCGGGTCGGTGAAACCGGGGCCGGTGAGCCGGGTGGCCTCGGCGGTGATCAGGTAGTCGCCGACCGTGGACTCCGAGGTCTCGGTGACGAGTTCGGCCCGCAGGTCGTGCGGACTGAGGTAGGCGCCGGGGGTGAGCGGGGCGGCGCCGAGTCGGGTCAACGCGGCCCGCAGGGCGTCGCGTTCGGGCCGGTGCTGCTCGGGGACGGAGAAGGTGTGGAGCCGCCAGCGACCGTCCCACGGGGCCCGGCCGGCGTCCTGTGCGTAGGCGAGCGCGATGAGCTGGGCGTCCTGGTCCGTCCGGAGCCGTCCGGTGTCGGTCAGCAGCAGCCTGCCCTTGCGGCCGCGGCCCTCCTGTCGCAGGACGCCCGCCGCCTCCAGTCGGCGGATCGCCAGCCGGACCGGCTGGTCTGCGAGTCCGGCGGCTGCGGCGAGGTCGTAGACGTAGGCGAGGGAGGCGGTGCCCTGCGGGTCGAAGCAGGCCTCGACGACCGTCCGTGGCGCGGCTCTGTAGTCGGACAACGGGGGAAAACCTCAGCTCTCGATCGCGCCCCCGGCGGCGGTCCGGGCGCCCTCCCAAGGGTAGCCGTGGCGGCAGAATGCCTCGGCGATGACGGCGGGCCGGCCCTCGACGTCGTCGTCGAACAGCACCCGGCCGACCGGGGATTCGATCCGCACCTTGCCGCCGCGCCGGAAGACGCCGCCGATCTGGTCGCGGGCGCACCCGGGTTCTTACGCGGGCCTACGGCCGTGCGCGGGGGCCGGTGCTGCTGGGTGGGCCCCCGCGCGGGACGTTCAGGAGTACTGCTGGTGCAGGTTGTCGGGGAACAGGCCGTTGCCGTGGTGGGTGGCGAAGGTCGAGTAGACGGCGCGGATCCGGAGGGCCTGGGAGGTCCGCCGCTGTTCGATCAGCAGGCCCTCCGCTCCGTCCGCCGCTTGCCGGTGGGCCCGCTCACGGCGGACCAGGTACAGCGTGGTGCCGCCGACGACGGCCGCCAGGGCGGCCAGGAACACGAGAACGAAGCTCATGAGCTCCCCCTTCCATCGGACTCGATCACTGTGCACACCAAGTATGGCGGAACCGGCCGTTGGGCCACCATGGCCTGAAGTAGCTTGACATGCATGGCAGATGACAGCGCAGGAAGCTCCCCGGCGGCCGCCCCGCCGCCCGTGCGCGGCGCGGTGCCCGTGCTGATGTTCGCGCAGGGTGTCGGGGTGGCGGGCACCCAGGTCACGGCGCTGGCCCTGCCCGCTCTGGCGATCCTGCTGCTGGACACCGGGCCGCTGGCCGCCTCGCTGCTGTTCGCCCTGGAGTACGGGGCGCAGGGGCTGACCGGGCCGTTCGCCGGGGTGCTGGTCGACCGGGTCGTCTCCCGTCGGCGGCTGCTGGTCGCGGTGGACGTCGTCCAGCTGCTGCTGATCGCCACCGTCCCGCTGGCGTACGTGGTCGGTGCGCTGACCCTGGTCCACCTCTGCGTGGTGGCCGCCGTCTCCGGGGCGTTGGGCGGACTCTCGGCCATCGCGGTGCCAACGGTGGTGGCGGACCTCGTGCCCAAGGACGGCCTGGTGGCGGTCAACGCGAAGCTGGCCGGGGCCCGTTCGGCGGGTCAGATCGCCGGGCCCGGGCTGGCGGCGGCCCTGGTGCAGTGGGTGGGTGCGGCCTCCGCGATGCTGGCCGACGCGGTCGGCCACGGGCTGTCCGCGCTCGCCCTGAGCCTGCTCCGACTCCGTCCCCGGCTCCCGCAGGGCGGGGAGTCGGAGCGCTCCGCCGCGCGTCCGGGGGTCGTCGAGTCGCTGCGCGAGGGCGTCGACGTGCTGCGCGAGCGGCCGCTGCTGGCCCGGCTCGCCGTTGCCGCGGCCGCGCTCAACCTCGGCGGGGCCGGGTTGGCCGGGCTGTTCGCCTACTTCGCCTACCAGGTGCTCGGCCTGGGCCCGGGCGAACTCGGGCTGACCCAGGCCGTCTACAGCATCGCCGCTGTCACCGCCGTGCTCACCGCCCGGCGGGTGATCCGGCGGGTCGGCCTGACCAGGGTGATTCCGCTCTTCGGCCCACTCGCCGCGGCCACCCTGTTCCTGATCCCGCTGGCTTCGCTCGGCGCCGCGCTCCCGGTGCTGATCGTCTACCAACTGGTGTTCGGCTTCTGCGCGACGGTCTGGGGTGTGAGTTGGCTGACTCTGCAGCAACAGCTGTCGCCGCCAGGGCAGTTGGGACGGGTGCTCGGCCTGTCCCGCTCGATCGGCCAACTCGTCATGCCGGTCGGCGCGCTGCTAGGCGGCGCGCTGGCCGGTGCGGTCGGCACCACCGCCGCGTTGGCCGTCTTCGCCGCGATCGCCCTGGCCGGCAGCCTCGCGGTGGTCACCGCCCGGCCCGGACCGGCGGTGGCGGTGGGGAGTGGGGCGTGACCTGCGGTCCGCCGGGGTAGCCTGCGCCCCATGTCCGCTCCTGCCGCCCTCGGCCTCCCCACCCGTTACGACGGTGACCCGGACCGGGTCGCACTGGTCGTCCCCGGCGTCGGCTACTCGCCCGCCCGGCCGCTGCTGCACTTTGCCGGCTCCGTACTGCTCCGGCACGGCTGGACGGTGCAGGAGCTGTGGTGGCAGATCCCGGACGGTTTCCGGGAGTTCACCGAGGAGCGGCGGATCGCCTGGGTGGAGCGGCAGGTCGCCGAGGGCGGCGCCTGTCGGCTGCTGGTCGGCAAGTCGCTGGCCTCCTTCGCGGCCGGCCTCGTCGCCGACCGGGCCCTCGCGGCCGCCTGGCTGACCCCGGTCCTGACCGTCGACCCGGTGGTCCGCGCCCTCCGCCGCACCCCGGCCCCCACCCTGCTGATCGGCGGAAGCGCCGACAAGCTGTGGGACCGGGACCTCGCCGACTCCACCGGCCACCCGCTCCTGGAACTGCCCGCCGCCGACCACGGCCTGGAACTGCCCGACGACCCGCTCGGCTCGGTCGACCTCCTCCGGGAGGCGGTCACCCGCCTGGACTCCTTCGTCGGCGGCCTGAACGGCTGAACTCCGTTCCCCGGCAGCCCGGTTGGCTGCGGCGGGCTGCCCGAGCGTCACCGTCGTGCCGGGAACCCGTGGCGGCGGGACGCCGCCGTCACGGCCAGGGCGAGGGCCAGCAGGGCCAGGGCCGACCAGGGCAGGGAGGCCGTTCCGGCGTGGTCGAGGAGGAGGCCGCCCGCGCCCGCGGCGGCGGCGATGCCGAGGTTCCAGCAGGTGACCAGCAGGGACTGGGCGAGGTCGGCGGCCGTGTCGGCGGCGTCGGCGACGGCGGTCTGGAGCAGGGTGGCGACGCCGCCGAAGCCGAGGCCCCAGACCGCGGCGGCGGCGTAGACCGGCCAGGAGGCCGAGCCGAGCAGGGCGGCCGCGACGGTCAGGGCCGCGGCGGCGACGAGCAGGCAGGCGATCAGGGTCAGGGTCCGCAGGTGCCGGTCGATCAGGGCGCCGGTGACGGCGATGCTGACCAGCGAGGTCAGCCCGAGGACGAGCAGCACGGTGTCGGTCCGTCCGCCGAGGCCCAGCGGTTCGATCAGCGCCGCGACGTAGGTGTAGAGGATGTTGTGGGCGAGCACGAAGGCCGCCGTGACCGCCAGGACGGCCGCCACGCCGGGGATCCGCAGCACCTGCCGGAGCGGCAGCCGGTCGCCCTCGTCCTGGCCGGGGGCGGGCGGGACGGCCGCGGCGATCCAGCCGACCAGCGCCAGGGCGAGCACGCTCATCAGCCCGAAGGCGACCCGCCAGCCGGCGGCCCCGGCCAGCAGGGTGCCGGCCGGCACCCCGATCGAGAGGGCGACGGTGGCGCCGCTCATCGCGACCGCCATCGCCCGGCCGCGCTGTTCGGGCGCGACGATGCCGCGGGCGTACCCGGCGAGCAGTGCCCAGAGCAGTCCGGCGACCAGACCGGCCGCGAAGCGCGCGGCCATGGTGAGCAGGTAGTCGCCGGAGACGGCGGTGACCGCGTTGGCCACGGTGAAGCCGCCGACGGCCAGGAGCAGCAGCCGCTTGCGCGGCCAGCCTGCGGTGGCGGCGGTCAGCGGGATGGCGGCGACGATGGAGCCGACCGCGTAGAGGGTGACGGATTGTCCGGCGCCGGACTGGCTGACGCCGAGGTCGGCGCTCATCGCGGGCAGGACCCCGGCGGGCAGCGCCTCGGTCATCAGGGTGATGAATCCGGCGGTGCTCAGCGCCAGCAGGGCCGGCCAGGGCAGCCGGGCCGGCGTCCCGGTGTCGGGCCCGGCATCGGCGCCGGCGGTGGTCGGGATCGTCATCGAGGGGGCAGGGGAACGGAGTTCGTTCGTCGGCATGCGCCGATGGTCTATCGTTGACATCGATGTCAAGGTCCAGTCGGAGCGGCCCGGTCGGGATGTGAGGGTGGTCACAGTGCGGATCGGCGAACTGGCCCGGCGGACGGAGACCGTGCCGCGTCTGCTGCGCTACTACGAGCAGCAGGGCCTGATCCTCCCGGGTCGCGAGGCGAACGGCTACCGCGACTACGACGAGCGCACGGTGGACCGGGTGCTCCAGATCCGCGGACTGCTGGACGCGGGGCTGCCGACCCGGATCATCAAGCAGATCCTGCCCTGCCTGGATGCCCCGCGGACGATCCACTTCACCGACGCCACCCCGGAGATGCTGGAGACCCTGGAGTCGGAGACCGAGCGGATGACCCGCCGGATCCAGTGCCTGACCCGCAACCGGGACGCGATCCGGGAGTACCTGGACGTGGTCAAGGAGCTGGCCTGAACGGCCCGGTCCGAAACCGCCCTTGACCTTGACACCGGTGTCAGTGTCGGATCGTGGCCCCATGACCCGATCCGTGCTCCACCACACCGTCGTCGGCGACGGCACCCCGCTGGTCCTGATCCACGGCTACACCGTCGACCACCGCGTCCTGCTCCCGCTCGAACCCGTCTTCGCCGACCGTCCCGGCTGGCGCCGCCTCTACCTCGACCTCCCCGGCCACGGCGCCAGCCCCCGGCTGTCGGGCCCGACCTCGGCGACCGCCCTGGCCGAGGCCGTCTTCGGCTGGATCGACGCGGAGTTGGGTGACCGCCCGTTCGCCGTGGTCGGCCAGTCCTTCGGCGGCCAGCTGGCCCGGGCGGTGACGGCCCGGTACGGGGAGCAGGTGCTGGGCTCGGCGCTGCTGGTGCCGGTGGTGCGCTGGCACGGGGAGCGGACCCTGCCCGAGGAGACCGTGCTGGAGCGTGACGAGGAGTTGCTGGCCCGGCTCCCGGCCGCCGACCGCGATCTCTTCGGCTACGTCATGGCCCGCCTCACCGAACCGAGTTGGGAGCTGTTCGAGCAGTACGTGCTGCCCGGCCTTCGGGTCCACGACCAGGCGGCGGCCGCCGAGTTGGAGGCCGACTTCCTGCTCCCGGACTGGCCGGAGCACAAGGCCCCCGAGCACCGCGGGCGGCATCTGCTGGTCACCACCCGGCAGGACGCCCTGGTGGGCTGGCGCGACCAGCTCGCCCTGCTCGGCCACTACCCCCGGATGACGGCCGCGGTGCTCGACGGCGTCGGCCACAACCCGCAGGTGGAGGACGCCGAGGCGGTGCGGGGCCTGGTCGGCCGCTGGCTCGACGCGCTCCAGGGCTGAGCAGGGCTGAGCAGGGCTGAGCGGAGCGGCCGGAACGACGGAACGGCCCCGCGACCGGAAGGAACCGGTCGCGGGGCCGTTCGCCGTCGCCCGTGAGCCCGTCGCCCATGGGCCGGGCCCGGTCGGGCTCAGCCGATGGAGCGCGGCAGACGGGTGGTCAGGTACAGCACGGTGAAGGAGCCCAGCAGCTGGACGCCGAGGCACAGGGCGAGCGCGCGGCCCATGCCGAGGCTGGGGGAGAGGGAGAGGTAGAGGGTGCCGAGGGTGGCGACGCCGAGGGCGAGGCTGGACTGCTGGCCGGTGGCGAGGACGCCGCTGCCGACGCCGGCCCGGGTGGCGGGCACCTTGGCGAGGACGACCCGGAACAGCGGGGTGCCGATCAGGCCCTGCCCGATGCCGGCCAGGGCGACGCCCGGGGCCATCCGCAGCGCGGAGAAGTGGTCGGTGTCGGCGAGCACGGTCAGCGCGATGGTGCCGAGGCCGATGGCCTGGACGACGGCGCCGGCGCTGAGCACCCGGCTGCCCCAGCGGCCGATCAGCCGCGGGCCGGAGAGCGAGGCGGTGAAGTAGCCGACGGCCATCGGGACGAGCGCCCAGCCGGCCGCGACCACGCCGAGCTTCAGGCCCTGCTGCAGGGCGATGGCGATGACGAACATGAAGCCGCCGAAGCCCGCGAAGTAGGGGACCGCGATGCCGAGGCCGCGCCGCATCTCGGGGATCCGCAGCAGGGAGGGCGGCACCAGCGGGGTGTCCCCGCGCTGCTCGGCGCGGCGCTCGACCAGGGCGAAGGCGACGGCGAACACCGGGAACAGGGCGAGCAGTACCCAGGACCAGAGCGGCCAGCCGGCCGCGCGGCCCTCCATCAGCGGGATGAGCAGGGAGAGCAGCGTGGCGGTGAGCAGGACGGTGCCGGGCACGTCCACCGCGGCGGCCCGGCTGGCCCGGCTCTCCGGCACGTAGCGGACCGCGAGGACCATGGTGACCAGCGCGAACGGCACGTTCAGCAGGAAGACCGAGCGCCAGCCGGTGCCGAACAGGTCGGCGGCGACCAGCATCCCGCCGAGCACTTGCCCGATGACCACCGAGATGCCGCCGACCGCGCCGTAGACGCTGAGCGCGCGGCCGCGCCGGGCGCCGTCGGTGGCGGCGGTGATGGTACCGAGCACCTGGGGGATCAGCAGCGCGGCCGAGGCGCCCTGGGCGGCGCGGGCGGCGACCAGGGACCACGCGTCGGGGGCGAGTCCGCAGGCCAGCGAGGTGAGCGCGAAGGCGCCGGCCCCGGCGACGAAGAGCCGGCGGCGGCCGAAGATGTCGCCGAGCCGTCCGCCGAGGACGAGCAGGACGGCGAAGGCGATGCCGTAGCCGGCGGCGACGAGTTCCAGTACGGCGGGCCCGGCGGCCAGGTCCTTGTCGATGGTGGGCAGGGCGACGTTGACGATGAAGAAGTCGAGCATCGTCAGGAAGGCCCCGAGCAGCACGGTGACCAGTCCGGCGGTACCGAGGGAGGGGGAGCCGGAGGGGGTGGGGCCGCCGGAGGGCGAGGGGGCGGGGGCGTGCGGAGCAGCGGTGGGGGCGGTCCGGGTGGCGGCCGGGGCGACGGCGAGTGGTTGAGTCACGGGTCATACGATCCGCCGCTCCTCACCCTGGTACCAGAGTGTGGTTATCCAGGTATAAGAAGTACCTGGCAACAGGCTGCGGAGTGCCGCATGCTGGGGAGCATGAGCCTGATGACCCCGCCCGCGCAAGCCCGTCCCGCTGCCCTCGGGCCGCACCGCGGCACCCCCGACGAGGCCCGTCGGCACGACCTGGCGGCGTTCCTGCGCAGCCGCCGCGAGCGGCTCGCGCCCGAGCAGGTGGGTCTGCCGATGACCGGTCGCCGCCGGACCCCGGGGCTGCGCCGGGAGGAGGTGGCGCAGCTGGCCGCCGTGGGGGTGACCTGGTACACGTGGCTGGAGCAGGGACGGGACATCCAGGTGTCCGCCCAGGTGCTGGACGCGGTGGCCCGGGCGCTGCTGATGGACCCGAGCGAGCGGGCGCACCTGTTCACCCTGGCCGGCGCGGACGACCCGGCGCCGGTCACCGAGTGCCCCTCGGTGACGCCGAGCGTGCGGCTGGTGCTGGAGCAGCTGACGCCGTACCCGGCCGCCCTGGTCAACTCCCGCTACGACATCCTGGCGCACAACGTGCCGTACACCGCGATCGTCGGCGATCTCGGTGAACTTCCGCCGGAGGAGCGGAACTTGATGTGGCTGGCGTTCACCCCCTCGCGCTTCCGCGAGGTGCTGATCGACTACCGGACGGAGCGCCTCGGCATGGTGGCCCGGTTCCGCGCGGCGATGGCCGACCACTCCGCCGAGCCGGCCTGGAAGGCGCTGCTGGCCCGACTGCTCAGGGCCTCGCCGGACTTCGCGGAGGAGTGGCAGCGGCACGAGGTGATGCGGCCGGGCAACGGGATCAAGCGCTTCCAGGTGCCGGGCGTGGGCCTGCTGCGCTGCGAGTACACCAACTTCTGGCTCAGCCCCCGGCTCGGCACGCGCATGATCAGCTACACCCCGCTGGACGAGGAGACCCGCCTCCTGATGGACCAACTGCCCCAGGGCTAGGACTAGGGCTGGGACTAGGGCTGGGGCTGGGCCTGGGCCTGGGAACGTATCGCCTCGCGCCCGAGCAGCAGGCACACCGCCGCCAGCGGCAGTTCGACGCAGCACGCCATCACCACCGCGGCGAGCACCGCGTGCCCCGGCCCGGCGCAGGCGAGGTCGGCCAGGGCGTCCCCGGCGAGCAGCAGCGCCACCGCCCCGCCCGCCCAGACCGCGGCGGCACTGCGCCGGCGCAGCAGCGCGTCCAGCGACAGCAGGGCGGCGAACTCCGTGAGGTCCAGCACCACCCACGGGGTCTGCTGCCCGACGGCCAGCAGCATCAGCCAGGGCAGCAGCCCGAACGCGGCCAGCCGCGGCACCTGCCGGAACCGCTCGGGCAACTGCCCGAACCGCTCGATCAGTTCCCGGATCCGCTCCGGCAGGGCGGGCCCGGGAGCGGCGCCGACGGCGATGCTCATGCGGAGACCTCCTCGCGCACCCGCTGCAGCGTCAGCCGCTCCACCGGTCCGCCCGGCCGCGGCACGACCAGCACGGTGTCGTACGGACCCTCGGCGCAGGCCAGCCAGAACTGCCCGGCCACCGTGACCACTTCGGCCGAAGCGGCGGCCCGGGCGGTACGGAACAGCCGCCGCCCGCCGGTGAACACCACCGAGGGCGCCGTACCGTCGGCCGGCAGCCGCCCCCAGGCGAGCACGTGCGCGCCCCGCCCGGCGGACGGGCTGCGCCGCGCGCCGCGCACCAGCTGCGGCGTGAGGCGGGCGGCGACCAGGACGTCGGCCAACTCGCCGTGCTGGTAAAGCTCCAGCGCGGCCCGGCCGCGGCCGGACCCGACGCTGCGGACCGACCAGGGCCCGGCCCCGGCGGGCAGCGTCCCCTCCGGCCCCGGCGCCGGGCGGAGCGCGCCCCCGGGAACACCCCCGTGGTCCCCGGGGACGGGCCGCCCGTGCGGCGGAGTGGCGGAGTGCGATGCGGTGCTCGTCATGGGCCCCAGCCTGCCGTCGCGAGGGGCCGCTTGTCGGTGGTGCCGCACCCCGAATTCGGGGTGTAGCTAGATACACCCCGAACCGGGACCCCCCTTCATGGTGACCGTTGATCACCTGGCCCTACGCTGTCCGGCATGCCCTCCACCACGTTGCGCCGAGCGCTCGTCAGGAGCCTCGGCAGACCTCCGTGGTCGCCCGAGGTCTGGCGGGAGACCCGCTTCACGGCCGCCGGAATACCCGTCGCCGCCCCGGTCTGGCTGGCCCTGACCGACTCCTCCCTGCTCTTCCCGCTCCTCGCGGTCGTGCTGGCCGCCACCTCCTGGCTCACCGCCCTCCAGCGCGGCCGGCTGCGCGCCCTGTACGGGGTGGAACTGCCGCCGCCCGGCAGGTCCGCGGCCCTGCGGCTGGGTCGGCTGCGCCTCGGTCTGGCCTGGCGCCAGATCACCTACCACCTGCTGGTCGGCCCGGTCCTGGCGCTCGGCGCGCTGGCCTGCGTCTACCTCTGGGGCGTCGCCCTGGTGCTGACCACCGTGTACGCCTGGGTCTGGATGCTGCCGCTCGAAGCGGGACTGCGCGGCGAGCTGGCCGGCCTGGACGTGCTGCTCACGGTGACCGGCGTGCTGCTGCTGGTGGTGACGCCCTGGCTGACCACGCTGTCCGCCTGGCTGGAGGTGCGGGCGGCCCGGCTGCTGCTCGGCCCGAACCGGGCGGAGCAGCTGGAGCAGCGGGTCGAGGAGATCGCGGAGAGCCGGGCCGGCCTGGTGGACGCGGTGGACGCCGAGCGCCGCCGGATCGAGCGGGACCTGCACGACGGCGCCCAGCAGCGGCTGACCTCGCTCGCGATGAACCTGGGCCTGGCCCGGCGCACCCTCAAGGACTGTCCGCCGGACGCCATGCAGGTGATCGTCGCCGCGCACGAGGAGGCCCAGGCGGCCATCGACGAGCTGCGCGACCTGGTCCGCGGCCTGCACCCGGCGGTGCTGGAGGACCGCGGTCTGGACGCGGCGCTGTCCGGCATCGCCGCCCGGGCCCCGCTGCCGGTGCGGCTGGACGTCGAGCTGTCCGAGCGGATCGCCCCCACCGTCGAGGCGGTCGCCTACTTCACCGTCTCCGAGGCGCTCACCAACGTGGCCAAGCACGCCCGGGCGAAGCAGGTCGACGTCTCGGTGCGGACGGCCGGCGGCCGGCTGCGGCTGGTCATCGGCGACGACGGCGTGGGCGGCGCGGACCCCTCGCGCGGCACCGGGCTCACCGGTCTGCGCAAGCGCGCCGCCTCGGTCGACGGGACGCTGTCCGTTCTCAGCCCCCTCGGGGGCCCCACCACCATCACCGTGGAGTTGCCGTGCGTGCTGTGATCGCCGAGGACTCGGTCCTGCTGAGGGCCGGTCTGGTCAAGGTCCTGGAGGCGGTGGGGTTCGAGGTGGTGGCCGCCGTCGGGGACGCCGTCGAGCTGCTGGCCGCCGTGGAGGAGCACCGCCCGGGGGTGGTGGTCGCGGACGTCCGGATGCCCCCGGGCTTCCACGACGAGGGCGTGAAAGCCGCGATGGTGATCCGGCGGCAGTGGCCGGACACCGCCGTGCTGCTGCTCTCCCAGTTCGTGGAGGAGCGCTACGCCGCGGACCTGCTGGCCACCAACACCAGCGGGGTCGGTTACCTGCTGAAGCAGCGGGTGGCCAATGTGGACGACTTCGTGGACGCGCTGCAGCGGGTCGCCGAGGGCGGCACCGCGCTGGACCCGGAGGTGGTGGCCCAGCTGCTGGTGCGCCGCCACCGGGACCCGCTGGAGAAGCTGACCCCGCGCGAGCGGGACGTGCTCTCGCTGATGGCGGAGGGCCGGTCCAACGCGGCCATCGCGGCCTCGCTGGTGGTCAGCGACAGCGCGGTGGCCAAGCACATCAACTCGATCTTCACCAAGCTGGACCTGCCGCAGGCCGACGACAGCCACCGCCGGGTGATGGCGGTGCTGCGCTTCCTGGAGATCACATGAGCGCGCGGGCCACCCGGGCGTGGCGGCTGGCCGGGGTCCTCACCGTGGTGTTCGTGGTGGTCATGGGAGGGGCGCAGACCCTGGCCCTGGTGGCCCGGCAGTCGCGGACCGAGCAGCAGACGTACGTCAACGACGTGCGCCGGCTGCAGCTCGCCACCGGCAGCGCCTCGGTGCGGATCAGGCCGGGCGTGGCGGGCCGGGTCGTGGTGCGCGAGAACCTGGACTGGACGGTCTCCGAGCCGAAGGTGCGGGCCGACGTCGTGGGCGACACGATGACCGTCGGCGTGGAGTGCCGGCGCTCGCTGCCCTTCTACAACTGCGGCGCCCAGGTCGAGCTGGAGGTGCCGGCCGACACCGCGGTCTCCGGTTCGATGACCTCCGGGTCGGTCGAGGTGTCGGACCTCACCGGCGAGGTCCGGCTGGACGGCACCTCCGGTTCGATCCTGCTGAGTCGGCTGTCCGGCCCGGTCCACGCCCGCACCACCTCCGGGATGACCCAGGGGACGGACCTCTCCGGTTCCCGGGCGGACGTGTCCAGCACCTCCGGGGCGGTGGACCTGTCCTTCCGGTCGGCGCCGCAGGACGTCCGGGTGAGCGCCCGGTCCGGCTCGGTGACCCTGGCCCTGCCGCGGGGGAGCCACTACCGGATCAGCGGCGGGACGGGGTCGGGCAGCAGCACCATCGATCCGGCCCTGGGCGACGCGGCCAGTGCCGACAGCCTGGAGGCCGAGGTCGGCTCGGGCTCCCTGGACATCGGCTACCGCTCCGACGGGGGGTAGGGCGGGTCCGACGTCCCCGGGTCCCGCCCGGCGGGATCGGCCGGGCGGGATCGGCCGGACAGGACCTAGCCCGGGCGGGTGAGCGGGTGGGGGACAATGGAGAGTCCCGTCCCCCGACCCGAGGTCAGCCGCGCATGACTGCCACGCCCGCCCCCACCGCGCCCGCGACCGCGTCGGCGCCCCCGGCCGCGACCGAGCCGGCACCCCCGGCCGCGACCGAGTTCGCGCCGCTGGACATCGGCCCGATCCGGGTGTGGCCGCCCGTCGTGCTGGCGCCGATGGCCGGCATCACCAACGCGCCGTTCCGCACCCTGTGCCGGGAGCAGAGCGGCGGCAAGGGCCTGTACGTCTCGGAGATGATCACCACCCGGGCGCTGGTCGAGCGCAATGCCAAGACCATGCAGCTGATCAGGTTCGACCCGAGCGAGAAGCCGCGCTCGATCCAGCTGTACGGGGTGGACCCGGTGACCGTCGGCAAGGCGGCCCGGATGATCTCGGACGAGGGCCTGGCCGACCACATCGACCTCAACTTCGGCTGCCCCGTCCCCAAGGTGACCCGCAAGGGCGGCGGCTCGGCCCTGCCGTACAAGCGCAACCTGCTGCGCGAGATCCTGCGCGAGGCCGTGGCCAACGCCGGGGACCTGCCGGTGACCATGAAGATGCGCAAGGGCATCGACGACGACCACCTCACCTACCTGGACGCCGGCCGGATCGGCGCCGAGGAGGGCGTGGCCGCGATCGCCCTGCACGGGCGCACCGCCGCCCAGCACTACGGCGGGACGGCCGACTGGTCGGCGATCGCCCGGCTGCGCGAGGCCGTGCCGGCGCACGTCCCGGTGCTGGGCAACGGGGACATCTGGTCGGCCGACGACGCGCTGCGGATGATGCGCGGGACCGGCTGCGACGGCGTGGTCGTGGGCCGCGGCTGCCTGGGCCGGCCGTGGCTGTTCAAGGACCTGGTGTCGATCTTCGAGGGCGACGTGGACTACGCCCGCCCCGACTTCGGCTACGTGGCCCGGGCGATGGTGCGCCACGCCCAGCTGCTCGGCGAGTGGATCGGCGACGAGGCGCGCGGCGTGATCGACTTCCGCAAGCACGTCGCCTGGTACACCAAGGGCTTCTCGGTCGGCTCCGAGCTGCGGGTGCGGCTCGCCAACTCCTCCTCGCTGGCCGAGCTGGCCGAAACCCTCGCCCTGGTGGAGCAGACCCAGACCTGGCCGATCGGCGCGGACGGCCCGCGCGGGCGCACCAGCGGCAACGGCCGGGTGGTCCTGCCCGAGGGCTGGTTGGACGATCCGTACGACTGCGCCCGCCCGGGCGAGGGCGCCGAATCGGACACCTCTGGCGGATGATCTAGACGATCCGTCGAAATGGGCCCCTCGGGGCCGCTGGCCACCCGGTCCCGGCCCTCTTGTCCATCCTGGACAGGAGGGCTCCTTTTCGGCGTCCGGATGTCACGGAACGAGCACGTTCCTGGACGCAGTGCGACGATTGGCGCAGGCGTCCTACGTTCGAGGCGTGGGACGCGCTGGTGACGCTTGCCACACACGGCGGCGGCTGACACCCGGTCAGTGGACGAAATGGACAGGTCGCGTGTGAATCGCTTCCCGAAGCCGGTTCGACGCCGATCGGCCGATCCGGGTGCAGGAAATCAAGCCGGGGCAACGCGACCGACCCGCGGTCGCTACCCAGCGTCCGAATCGAGCGATCTTCCCGTTTCCTTGTCTTCAGGACTTGAAGGCTGGCTAGCGTCAGGGGGACGATTTCACCAACAGAGGTGAACGCCTTTATGCGCATTCGATCTAGCGGGTTACCGCCGGGTACCTGCCTCGTGTGGCCTATTCAGGGCAGAGAAGTGCCTTCGAAATGGGTATGTTCTCCGGCGTCAGGGCAACCGCGTACGAGGAGACCGACCCGTGCCGTCCCAGCAGAAGTTTGTTTACTCCTTCACTGAAGGAAACAAGGACCTCAAGGACCTTCTCGGCGGCAAGGGCGCGAACCTGGCCGAGATGACCAATCTGGGCCTCCCCGTGCCTCCGGGGTTCACCATCACCACCGAGGCCTGCAAGGTCTTCCTGCAGACCGGTAGCGAGCCCTCCTCGCTGCACCGGGAGATCAGCGCCCACCTGGAGGCGCTGGAGCAGGAGATGGGCAAGGAGCTCGGCCAGGCCGACAACCCGCTCCTGGTCTCCGTGCGCTCCGGGGCCAAGTTCTCCATGCCCGGCATGATGGACACCGTCCTCAACATCGGCCTCTCCGACGCCTCGGTGGCCGGCCTGGCCGCCCAGTCCGGCAACGAGCGCTTCGCCTGGGACTCCTACCGCCGCCTGGTCCAGATGTTCGGCAAGACCGTGCTGGGCGTCGACGGCGAGCTGTTCGAGGAGGCCCTGGACGAGGCCAAGCACGCCAAGGGCACCGTCAACGACCTGGACCTGGACGCTTCCGACCTCCGGGAACTGGTCGAGGTGTTCAAGGGCATCGTCGAGCGCGAGACCGGCCGGGCCTTCCCGCAGGACCCGCGCGAGCAGATGGACCTCGCCATCCACGCCGTCTTCCACTCCTGGAACGGCGACCGCGCCCGGCTGTACCGCCGCCAGGAGCGCATCCCGAACGACCTGGGCACCGCGGTCAACGTCTGCACCATGGTCTTCGGCAACCTCGGCGAGGACTCCGGCACCGGCGTCGCCTTCACCCGCGACCCCTCCACCGGCGCCCAGGGCGTCTACGGCGACTACCTGTCCAACGCCCAGGGCGAGGACGTGGTGGCCGGCATCCGCAACACCCTGCAGCTGTCCGAGCTGGAGAAGCTCGACAAGAAGTCGTACGACGAGCTGATGGCGATCATGCACAAGCTCGAGAACCACTACCGCGACCTCTGCGACATCGAGTTCACCATCGAGCGCGGCAAGCTCTGGATGCTGCAGACCCGGGTCGGCAAGCGCACCGCCGCGGCCGCCTTCCGGATCGCCGTCCAGCTGGTCGACCAGGGCCTGATCGACCTGGACGAGGCCCTGATGCGGGTCACCGGCGGCCAGCTGGCCCAGCTGATGTTCCCGCGCTTCGCCCCGACCGCCGAGTCCAAGCAGATCGGCTGGGGCCTGGCGGCCTCGCCCGGCGCCGCGATCGGCAAGGTCGTCTTCGACTCGTACACCGCCGTCAAGTGGTCCCGCTCCGGCGAGAAGGTCATCCTGGTCCGCCGGGAGACCAACCCGGACGACCTGGACGGCATGATCGCCGCCGAGGGCATCCTCACCTCGCGCGGCGGCAAGACCTCGCACGCCGCCGTCGTCGCCCGCGGCATGGGCAAGACCTGTGTCTGCGGCGCCGAGGAGCTGGAGGTCGACACCAAGTCGCGCAAGTTCACCACCGCCGACGGCCTGGTGGTCCACGAGGGCGACGTGGTCTCGATCGACGGCGCCAGCGGCAAGGTCTACCTCGGTGAGGTACCGGTCCTGCCGTCCCCCGTGGTCGAGTACTTCGAGGGCACCCTGCACGCCGGCGCCGACGTCCAGGGCGGACTGGTCCAGGCCGTCCACCGGCTGATGTCGCACGCCGACGTCCGCCGCCGGCTCGCCGTGCGCGCCAACGCCGACCAGGCCGAGGACGGCGGGCGCGCCCGCCGCTACGGCGCCCAGGGCATCGGCCTGTGCCGCACCGAGCACATGTTCCTCGGCGAGGAGCGCCGCAAGGAGGTCGAGCACCTGATCCTGGCGGACAACGACAAGGACCGGGAGCTGGCGCTCTCCACCCTGCTGCCGCTGCAGAAGGGCGACTTCCTGGAGCTCTTCCAGGCGATGGACGGGCTGCCGGTCACCGTGCGCCTGCTCGACCCGCCGCTGCACGAGTTCCTGCCCGACATCACTGAGCTGTCGGTGCGCGTCGCCCTCGCCGAGGCCCGCAAGGACCCCAACGAGAACGACCTGCGGCTGCTCCAGGCGGTGCACAAGCTGCACGAGCAGAACCCGATGCTCGGCCTGCGCGGCGTCCGCCTCGGCCTGGTCATCCCCGGCCTGTTCGGCATGCAGGTCCGGGCCATCGCCGAGGCCGCCGCCGAGCGCCGGCTGGCCGGCGGGGACCCGCGCCCCGAGGTGATGATCCCGCTGGTCGGCACCGTCCAGGAGCTGGAACTGGTCCGCGACGAGTGCGAGCGGGTGCTCGCCGAGGTCGCCCAGACCACCGGCGTCACGCTGGACATCAAGCTCGGCACCATGATCGAGCTGCCGCGCGCCGCGGTGACCGCCGGTCAGATCGCCGAGGCCGCCGAGTTCTTCTCCTTCGGCACCAACGACCTGACCCAGACGGTCTGGGGCTTCTCCCGGGACGACGTGGAGGCCTCGTTCTTCACCGCCTACCTGGAGAAGGGCATCTTCGGGGTCTCCCCGTTCGAGACCATCGACCGCGACGGCGTCGGCGCGCTGGTCAAGCACGCCGTCGAGGCCGGCCGGGCCACCCGCCCCGACCTCAAGCTCGGCGTCTGCGGCGAGCACGGCGGCGACCCGGAGTCGGTGCACTTCTTCCACGAGGTGGGGCTGGACTACGTCTCCTGCTCCCCCTTCCGGATCCCGGTCGCGCGCCTGGAGGCAGGCCGCGCCGCCATCGAGACGGCGGGCAGCGACTCGCGCTGAGAGGGTAGGCATCCCCTACTCACGCGCGGGTACGACTGACCGCTCACCCTCCCGTCGGGAGGGCGTACACCGGAGCTCGGCGCAGGAGAACCGGCGTACGTGACACGGCCGGGCGGGAACGGACAACGGCGTCCGTTCCCGCCCGGCCGTTCGCACGTGTGGCGTCCGTCATGTGTGTGACACGGCGGCCCGGGCCCCGGCGCCTGCCAAGCTGGACCGCATGACCAGAAGCAAGAGCCCGCTCGTCGTCGTGGCCGTCCTGATCCTGGCCGTGCTCGCCGGAGTCGGCTACCTGCTCGCCGGCAAGGGCGGCAGCAGCCACCCCAAGGCCGCCGCGAGCGCCACCTCGACCACCGCGGGCGGCTCGGCCGCCAAGCCCTCCGCCCCCAAGCCGTCCCCGCCGGCCGGTGGCGGCCCCGCCCCGAGCGGCACCTGGGTCCCCGCCGACCCGGCACTGGCCGACGTCTGCCGCACCAAGCTCCCGAGCCAGGCCCAGGACACCCTCGGCCTGATCGCCAAGGGCGGCCCCTACCCGTACAACCGGGACGGCATCGTCTTCGAGAACCGCGAGAGCCGCCTCCCGAAGAAGGGCAACGGCTACTACCACGAGTTCACCGTGGTCACCCCGGGCTCCAACGACCGCGGCACCCGCCGGGTGGTCACCGGCGGCGCCGGCGAGCAGTACTGGTCCGCGGACCACTACGCGACCTTCCAGGAGATCGACCCGCGCTGCTGACCCGGCCCGCCCGCGTCTCCCGGCCCCCGCCCCCTCGTGGAGCGGGGGCCGCGTCGTGTGCCGGGCCGCCCATCCACGCCAAGGTGGAAAATACTTTCCAACTCGGAAAGGAAGTGGCACAGTGGAGCCACCGTCACTTTCCGAGGGGGAAGCCATGAGTGACTCCGTCCCACCGCCGCTGTCCGCCGCCGAGGCGCTGCGCCTGGCCGACCGCGCCGACACGGCCGCCCGGCAGCCGGGCGAGATGCCCCGCTGGTACGGGCCGGCCTTCGCCTGCGCGTTCACCGCCTACGGCCTGGGGATCGGCCATGTCATCGAAACCGGGCAGCTCGCCATGATCGGCGGGATCGCGGCCGGTTTCGCCGCCCTGACCGGCGTCCTGGCGCGGATCGCCATGCGCAGCGACGGCATCGTCCGCAAGGGCTTGCCGGACAACATCGGCGGCCCGGTCGCGGTGGCGGTCCTCGCGGTCTGCGCCGCTTCGGCGGCCGGCATGCTGCTCGCCTGGCAGGCCGGCGGCGGCCCGCGCTGGATCGGCGCGGCCGCCGGGCTCGCGGCGGGACTGACCTTCTGGGTGGGCACCGTCCGGCTCAACCGTCGCGTCCGCCGCCTGTACGAGGCCGGCTGATGTCCGTCGGCCCAGGAACGCTCTTCCGGCGCGACACCCGGCCGACCGGGCCCGGAACCATCGTCACTTTCCGAGGGGGAAACCATGAGTGACTCCGTCCCACCGCCGCTGTCCGCCGCCGAGGCGCTGCGCCTGGCCGAGCGGGCCGGAGCGGCCGCGCGGCGACCGAGCCCCGCGCCCCGCTGGTACGGGCCGGTGATCGCCGCCGGTTTCGTCGTCTGCGGGATCGCGGCCGGGCAGGCCATCGCCGCCCACCAGATCTGGCTGGTCAGCCTCCTCGGCGGGGCCTGGGGTCCGCTGTCCGGCCTGCTCGCCTGGCTCGCGGCGCGCGGCAGCGGCGTCGTCCAGCGCCAGTCACCGCCCGGCATGGCCGGGCCGGTGGTGCTGATCGTCCTCGCCGTGTCGGCGGCCATGCTCGGCGCCATGGCGCTGGTCGGCTGGGTCGGCGGCGTCCAGTGGGGCGCGGCGGCCGGCGGGGTCGCCGGGGGAGCGGTCTTCTGGGCGGCGAGCCGCGCCCTCGACCGCCGGATCCTCCGCCTGCGCGAGGCCGGCTGATGCCCGGCGCCCTCGATCCGCTGCTCCAGCACGCCACCCGGCTGACCGTGCTCGCCTTCCTCGGCGCCTGCCGCGAGGCCGAGTTCGGTGCAGTCCGGGACCACTGCGAGGTCTCCGACTCCGTCCTCAGCAAGGCCGCCGCCGCCCTGGAGGAGGCCGGCTACCTGGCGGTCAGGAAGGGGTACGTCGGCAAGCGCCCGCGTACGTGGCTCGCCGCCACCCGCGAGGGCCGCGCCGCGCTCGCCGCCCACCTCGTCGAACTCCAGCGCCTGGTCGCCGCCGCCGAGGCGGCCGGGGCCCGACAGGCCTGAGCCGCAGGGGAGTTCAGCGGGCCCGCCGCCAGCTGATCCGGTCGTGCGGACCGTGCGGGCCGGTGGTGACCAGGGCGGTCAGCTCGTGCAGCACCGGCGCCGGGTCGCGGCTCAGCTGGACCGGGGTGGTGCGGACCACCGGCAGGCCCGCCGCGGTGAGCCGGTTGGCGCGGGCCAGGCCGCGTTCGTGGTCGGCCGGGCGCAGGTGGTAGGCGCGGGAGTCGATCTCCAGGGCCACGCAGGCGTGCGGCCAGTAGGCGTCCGGCACCGCGAGGAACCGGCCGTCCAGGAAGAGCACCGGGTTCCACAGCGGCTCCGGCAGGCCCGCGTGGGCGAGCACCTCGCGGGCCTCGCCCTCCACCACCGAGCGCACCCCGGCGGTCAGGTCCTCCACCACCCGGGCCACCTGGGGCAGTGCCAGCGCCCCCGGCCGGGCCAGCAACTGGTCCAGCAGCTCGCCGAGTTCGCAGTGCCGCCGCTGCACGGCCTCGGCGCACAGCGCCCGGAACCGGCGCTGCCCGGTCTCCTGCGGCGCGACGTCCGCCAGCGCCCGCGCGACCGTGGCGCTCCACAGCCCGTCGTCCCGCTCGAAGCCGCCCGGCAGTGCTCCGGACGCCCGGTGGATCCGCACGAACTCCCGCTCCCCGACCCGGCGTCGGCCGGGGATCAGGACGTCGACCTCGGCCAGGTCGGCCGGATGCCCGGCGCTCGGCAGCCCGGCGTCCGCCAGCACCGCGAACCCGGTCAGCAGCACCTCGCCGGGCAGCGGCTGCCGCCCCTTCGGGCTCGCGTACGCCAGGGCCGCCCGCAGTTTCTGATGGACCGTCAATCTCCCGCTCTGCAGGCAGATCACCCGCGGCAGCACCTGCTGCCAGGGCCCGCCCGGCCGCAGTCGGTGGGCGATCGTGCCGGAGGGCACGCCGAGCCGGCGCAGCTGCGCCCGGGTGGCGATGTGCTGCTGGTCGGCGCCGAGCAGGGCGACGGGGTCGAGCGGGTTCGCGCGGGTCATACCGGGGTGCTGCCCGCCCGGATCGGAGGTATGCGAAACATCCCCCGTCGGGGGCTTGCTCGCAATGGTGTTGACGAAACGGCGGTCCGGCGGCTGAGCTTGGCCCCACATGACCACCGACTTCGACGGCCCCGCGCTCGACGCGCTCAACGGCCTCTCCGTAGCCGATTCCCTCGGCGCCCAGTTCTTCGTCCCGGACACCGCCCGGGCCCACCACGCCGCCCGCACCGAACCGCCCGGCCCCTGGCCGTGGACCGACGACACCGAGATGGCCTGCTCGGTGTACGCCGCCCAGCGCGAACGCGGCGCGATCGACACCTTCGACCTCACCCACGCCTTCGCCCGCCGCCACGACTTCGACCGCGGCTACGGCCCGGCCGCCAACCGGATGCTCCGGCTGGTCCGCGAGGGCGGCGACGCCGAGGCCCTGGCCGCCGAACTCTTCGACGGCCAGGGCTCGTACGGCAACGGCGCCGCGATGCGGGTCGCCCCGCTGGGGGCGGCGTACGCGGGCGACCTGTCCGCCGTCATCCAGCTGGCCGCGCGGACGGCCGTGATCACCCACACCCACCCGCAGGCCGTGGACGGCGCGATCGCCGTCGCGGTGGCGGCGGCCCTGGCGGTCCGGGCCCGCACCGGGGGCACGACGCCGGAGACCTTCCTGCGCGAGGTGGCCTTCCGCACCCCGCTGGGCGTCGTTCGCGACGGCCTGAACGAGGCCGTCGACCTGCTCGCGGAGCAGGACCGGGTGCTCGCGGCGAGTGTGCTCGGCAGCGGCAGCCGGACCTCGGCCGCCGACACCGTTCCGTACGCCCTCTGGTGCGCCGCCCTCTGGTTGACCGACTACCGGACCGCCGTGCGCGAAGCGATCGCGGCGGGCGGCGACATGGACACCGTCGCCGCGATCACCGGGGGAGTGGTGGCCGCCCACACCGGCACCGACGGCATCCCGGCGGCCTGGCTGGCCGCCCGGGAACCGCTGCCCGGCTGGGCGTTCCCGGTACCCGGGGCGGTCACCGGCGGCCGGGGCCGCGCGGAGATCCTGGTCCCGCGCCCGCACCCGGTACCCGAGGTGGAATGGACCGACGAGCAGTGGCAGCGCATCCGGGCCGGGAGGCACACGGAGGCCCTGGACGGCCGCTGGGCGGTCCACACCCACCAGGGCTCGATCAGGATCTGTCGCCCGGACGACGGCCACCCGGTCTGGGAGGTGGTGGTCGCCCCGGTCCGCAACGGCTGGCGGCCGGTCTCGGCGCTCGCCGAGACGAGTCACGACCGTTGGCCGGTGCGGCCGCAGGAGCCGCACGGCCTGGCGGTCCTCGGCTGGATCCTGGAGACCGCCGCTACCGGTGAACGGCTCCCCTTCAGGCCGTGATCATCAGCTGCCCGCTGCCGCCGCCCGGTCTAAGGCACTCCTGGTTGATCGCCGGATCCGGGGCGCTCGGCGAGGTGGCGGCGGCGATCCGCAGCTCGATGATGTCCCGCACGGCCGGCCACTCGTCGTCCAGGATCGAGTAGAACGCCGTCGAGCGCACCACGCCGTCCAACCCGCGCGAGTGCGCCCGGCGGACGCCCTCGGAGGTCGCGCCGAGCCGCTCGATCGCGGCCCGCGAGCGCAGGTTGCGGGCGTCGGCGCGGATCGAGATCCGCTGCACGCCCCAGGTCTCGAAGGCGTACCGCAGCATCAGCAGCTTCTGCTCGGTGTTGATGCCGGTGCCCTGGGCGCTCGGCGCGAGCCAGGTGTTGCCGATCTCGGCGGCGTCCGGGACGGCCGTCGCCGGATCGCCGAACGGCACGCCCGGCACCGGCGGCCACACCAGCGGGCCCCGCCAGTAGTCGAGTTCCAGGAACCGGGTGGAGCCGACCACCCGGCCGGTGGCGGCGTTGACCGTCGCGAACGGCAGCGACCGGCCCGCGGCCTGGTCGGCGAGGGCCCGCGCGATGTAGTCGCGGGCCGCTTCCAGGCCGTGCGGGACGGGGGTGAAGGCGTAGCTCGAACGGTCCTCGGCGCCGGCCGAGGCGATGGCCTCGGCATGGTGTGCGGCGAGGGGCTCCAGCCGCACGGTGCGGCCGGTGAGGGTGACAGGTGCAGGCACGCTCTGTCCTTCATCGGTCGTAGGGCGCAGTCCGCGCCGGGATGCGGCACGGGCTGCGGGGGACTGGTTCGCCCCGGTCCGGTTCCGCCTCCGGGTACCCGTGCGCGCCGGAGGATTCCGGTCGGGCGGGGCGGGGGGCGGCGGCCCGGAACGGGCGGCGCGGTGCCGGAACGGACACGGATCCTCGGACCGGTCCGGCGGGAAGAGCGAGGGGACAGTGTGCGTCCGCGAAATGGCCGAGGAGGAAACGAGAGCGCGAAGGGAAGCAGGCGGCCAGGTGAAGGCAAGATGCGTCGTGGGTGTCTGACCGAGCAGCGATCCGGGTCGTGATCGACGGCGTTACGGACGACGTGACGACGACGCGACGATGCGAGGCAGCGAGAGGACGATACCCGCCAGAACGCGGTGCGTCACTTCGCGGCACGCGAATGTCGGTACGGACCGCCACCACGCGCCCCGGACCGGGCTGTTGAACACCCGTGACCAGGGCGTTTCCCCCCGGATGCGATCATGGTCCGGAGCGGTCGAGGAGGGTCCCCGGGCGGGTCGCCCGACGGGTGGTCGGCCGGAACGGGAATTCCGGCGCGGCCCGACACGCTGGAGAGGACGAGAAGCCGGTCGGATCGGGACGAGCAGAGAACGGGGAAGGGTGCGCGGTGCGAGACTTCCAGGCGCTGTACGAGCTGGATGAGCGGGGCGTGGCCGCCGTGGCCGCGGCCAACGCGGAGCTGCGCGACACCGGCGCCGGCCTGGTGCTGCTCCAGCACTTCGAGGGCTTCATGGACGCCGGGGAGGCCGGCGGCCAGGTGGTGGCGCACCTGCTGGAGACGGGCTCCCCGCAGGTGGTGGCCCGCTTCGACCACGACCGCCTGGTGGACTACCGGGCCCGCCGCCCCACGATGGTCTTCGACCACGACCACTGGGCGTCCTACGACCCGCCGGAGATCCTGCTCCAGCTCCTCCGCGACGCCGCCGGGGCGCCGTTCCTGCTGCTCACCGGCCCGGAGCCGGACGTCGAGTGGGAGCGCTTCGCGCGCGCCGTCCGCGAGCTGGTCGAGCGGTTCGAGGTCCGGCTCGGCGTGGACTTCCACGGCATCCCGATGGGTGTGCCGCACACCCGCCCGGTCGGTCTGACGCCGCACGGCAACCGGCTCGACCTCGCGCCCGGCTACCCGCAGTGGTTCGAGCAGGCGCAGGTCCCGGGCAGCGCCCAGGCGCTGCTGGAGTACCGCCTGGCCGAGGCCGGGCACGACGTGCTGGGCTTCGCCGTGCACGTCCCGCACTACGTGGCCCGTTCGGCCTACCCGGCGGCCGCGGTGCTGATCCTGGAGGCGGTGCAGTCCGCCACCGGCCTGGTGCTGCCCGGCACCCGGCTGCGCGAGCGGGTCGGCGAGGTGTACGCCGACATCGAGGAGCAGCTGGCCCAGGGGGACGGCGAGTTGCGCTCCGCCATCCGCGGCATGGAGGGTCAGTACGACGCGGTGGCGGGCGCCGAGGGCCGGGAGAGCCTGCTGGCCGAGCCGGTCGACCTGCCGTCCGCGGACGAGCTGGGGCGGCGCTTCGAACAGTTCCTGGCCGAGCACGAACGCGGCGCCGAGTAGCGCCCTACGCGGAACGGGGCCCCCGCCCGGCCGTCGGGTGGGGCACCGGGCGCGCCGCCCGTACGTTGGACTCCGCGGTGCCCGGGGGGACGGGCCCGCCGTACGGACCGAGCTGCCCGCGACTCGCACCCCCGGGGGGACGCCATGCCGAGGACCACACGCCCGACGGCCGCCGCGGTGGCCGGCCTCACCGCCCTGCTGCTGGCCGGGCTGGCCACGCTGACCGGGTGCAGCGGCGGCGGCGCGGATGACGGCTCCGACCGCGGCTTCGCGGGCGCGCTGCCCGGCCGCGCCCCGGCCGGGGCGAGCCCGACGCCGACCCCCACCCCGCCGCCCACCGGCCCGTACGTGGCGCTCGGCGACTCGTACACCGCCGGGCCGAAGATCGCCCCGCAGGTCGGCGAGCCGGGCGGCTGCGGCCGCTCCGGGGTCAACTACCCGTCCCTGCTGGCGAAGGCGCTCGCCCTGGCACCCGGCCAGTTCCAGGACGTCAGCTGCAGCGGCGCCCGCACCGGGGACCTCGGGGCCGCCCAGAAGACCGACGACGGCGCCAACCCGGCCCAGCTGGAGGCGCTGACCCCGGCCACCCGGCTGGTCACCCTCGGCATCGGCGGCAACGACGCGGGCTTCATGCAGGTGGTCACCGAGTGCGCCAAGGACACCCTGGTGGACGCGGTGAAGGACCTGGTCGGCGGGGACCGCGCGGCCGCGCCCTGCCGGGAGCACTACGCCTCCGGCGGCACCGACGAGCTGCGGGCCCGGGTGGACGCGGCCGGCGGGAAGGTCGCCGAGGCGCTCCAGGAGATCAGGCGCCGCTCCCCGCAGGCCCGGGTCTACGTGGTCGGCTACCCGGCGCTGCTCCCGGCAGACCCGGCCGCCTGCGTGCCGGTGCTGGGCACCACGGTCGCGGCGGCCGACCTCGGCTTCCTGGCCGAGAAGGAGCAGCAGCTCAACGGGATGCTCAGGCAGCGCGCGGAGGCCGCCGGGGCGGTGTTCGTGGACACCACCGGGCCCTCGACCGGGCACGACATGTGCGCGGGGGAGGACGCCCGCTGGATCGAGCCGCCGTTCCCGGCGCGCGGGCTCACCCCGGTCCACCCCAACGCCAGGGGCGAGGAGGGGGTGGCCGCCGCGGTGCTGAAGGCCGTCCGGGGCTGAACCGCTCCGGTCCTTCCGGCCCTTGGCGGCCCACCCGGGACCTTCTCGGGCGCGGACCGTTCGGGTCCGGTCGATTCCCGAGCGGCGGACACCGGCGCGCCTCCCACCATTCACGCCCCGGCCCACGCTCCTTCGCGCGCGGCACCCCCCGCGTGTCGGGGGCGCGGCGTACCGTGAGGGTCATATGGATGACACCACGCACCGCCTCGCCGCCCCGATCCCGTACGACCACGCCGCCGAGGCCCGCTGGGTCCCCGAACCGGACAAGCGTCCCGGCCGCACCGCCTTCCAGCGCGACCGCGCCCGGGTGCTGCACTCGGCCGCGCTGCGCAGACTGGCCGGCACCACCCAGGTGGTCGCCCCGATGCGCAGCGACTTCCCCCGCACCCGGCTCACCCACTCGCTCGAATGCGCCCAGGTCGGGCGGGAATTGGGCGCGGCCCTGGGCTGCGACCCGGATCTGGTGGAGGCCGGCTGCCTGGCCCACGACATCGGCCACCCGCCGTTCGGTCACACCGGCGAGGAGGCCCTCGACCAGGCCGCCGAGGACTGCGGCGGCTTCGAGGGCAACGCCCAGTCGCTGCGCATCCTCACCCGGCTCGAACCCAAGCGCTTCGCGCCGCTGGACGACCAGCCCGCCGCCCGGCTCGCCCCCTGGCCCGGCCGCAGCGTCGGCCTCAACCTGACCCGGGCCGCCCTGGACGCCGCCACCAAGTACCCGTGGACCAAGGGCGCCCACCCCACCGACCCGGCCTCGCCCAAGTACGGCGTCTACGCCGACGACCTGCCGGTCTTCCGCTGGCTGCGGGCCGGCTCCCCGCCCGGGCGCAAGTGCTTCGAGGCCACCGTCATGGACTGGTCCGACGACGTGGCCTACTCCACCCACGACGTCGAGGACGGCCTCCAGGCCGGCCACATCGACCCGGCCGTCCTACGGTCCCCCGACGAGCGCGCCGAACTCTTCAAGGTCGCCGAGCGCTACGCCCGGGACGCCGAGCCGGCGGAGCTCGCCGCCGCGTTGGACCGGCTGCTCGCCCAGGAGTGGTGGCCCCGGGGCTACGACGGCACGGCGCGCGCCCGGGCCGGGCTCAAGGACCTCACCAGCAAGCTGATCGGCCGCTTCTGCCTGGCCGCCGAGCAGGCCACCCGGGCCCGCTACGGCCCCGGCCGGCTCACCCGCTACGGCGCCGAGCTGGTGGTGCCGAGGGAGGTCCGGCTGGAGGTCGCGGTGCTCAAGGCCGTCGCCGTCCGCTTCGTCATGATGCGCGACGAGCAGGCCCAGCTGCGGGCCCGCCAGCGGATCGTGATCGCCGAGCTGGCGTACGTGCTGACCCAGCGCGCCCCCGAGGGCCTGGATCCGGTCTTCACCGCGATGTACCACGAGGCCGAGGACGACCGCGCCGCCCTGCGCACCGTGATCGACCAGATCGCCACCCTCACGGACGCCTCGGCCCTGGCCCTGCACGCCAAACTCGTCGGCGCCGCCTGGGCATAGGGCGTGTCTGACAATTCCCGCCGGGCGCGCGACGCGAATTGTCAGACACGCCCCAGACCCGCCCCGGCCGGCCGGGGCGGGGGAGACCGAGGTCACCCGTCCCCGGCCCCGCCGGTCCGCCCCGGGGCAGTCGGAAACCCCGGCCGCCCCAGTAGACTTCCGGGGTGGCCGGGCGGATCAGGGACGAAGACGTACAGGCGGTGCGCAGCGCACTGCCGATCGACGCGGTGGTCGGCGACTACGTACAGCTGACCAATGGTGGCGGCGGCGAGTACAAGGGCGTCTGCCCCTTCCACGACGAGAAGTCCGCCTCCTTCTACGTCAACCCCGCCAAGGGCGTCTTCCACTGCTTCGGCTGCCAGGAGAACGGCGACACCATCGCCTTCCTGATGAAGATCGAGCACTTCACCTTCGCCGAGGCCGTCGAGCGGATGGCCGCCCAGGCCAACATCACCCTGCGCTACGAGGAGGGCGGCTACAGCCCCCGCCACCAGCAGGGCGAGCGCACCCGGCTGGTCGAGGCGCACAAGGTGGCCTCGGCCTGGTACCAGGAGCAGCTGGCCTCGCCGGAGGCGGAGATCGGTCGCCGCTTCCTGGCCGAGCGCGGCTTCGACGAGGAGGCGGCCCGGACCTTCGGCGTCGGCTACGCCCCCGTGGGCTGGGAGCACCTGGTCCGCTACCTGCGCGGCAAGGGCTTCTCCGACAAGGAGATCCTCCAGGGCGGCCTGGCCTCCCAGGGGCAGCGCGGCGGCCTGATCGACCGCTTCCGGGGCCGGCTGGTCTGGCCGATCCGGGACATCGCGGGCGAGGTGGTGGGCTTCGGCGCCCGCCGGCTGCGCGAGGACGACAACGGGCCGAAGTACCTGAACACCCCCGAGACGCCGATCTACAAGAAGTCCCACGTGCTGTACGGCATCGACCTGGCGAAGAAGGAGATCGCCAAGTCGGGCCGGGCGGTGGTGGTCGAGGGCTACACCGACGTGATGGCCTGCCACCTGGCCGGGGTCACCTCGGCGGTGGCCACCTGCGGCACCGCCTTCGCCGAGGACCACATCAAGATCATCCGCCGGCTGCTGATGGACACCTCGCAGTACCGGGGCGAGACGGTCTTCACCTTCGACGGCGACGCGGCCGGCCAGAAGGCGGCCCTGCGCGCCTTCGAGGACGACCAGAAGTTCGCCGCCAAGACCTCCATCGCGGTCAGCCCCGGCGGCATGGACCCGTGTGAGCTGCGCCTGGCCCAGGGCGACGACGCGGTCCGGCAGCTGATCGACAACCCGGTCCCGCTGTTCGAGTTCGCGCTCAACACGGCGGTGTCCAAGCACCGGGTGGAGACCCCCGAGGGGCAGGCCGCCGCGCTGGAGGAGGCGGCCCTGATCGTGGCGAAGATCAAGGACCCGTCGATCCGGCACGGCTACGCGATCCGGCTGGCCGGCATGCTCGGGGTGAACCCGGGCGACGAGCAGTTCGTGGTCCGCCGGATCTCCCAGCTGGCCCGCTGGGAGCGGGAGAAGCAGCAGAACCCACGCGCCAACGGCCAGCTGCGCCGCACCGAGCAGCCCGTCCAGCAGCCGCGCCCGGCCCAGCCCGCGTTCCGGCTCAACCCGCGCGACCCGGCCCAGTTCGTCGAGCGCGAGCTGCTCAAGCTGGCGCTCCAGTACCCGGACCTGGTCAGCCCGGCCTTCGACCACTACGGCGAGGACGAGTTCCCGACCCCGCCGTACGCCGCCGTCCGGCAGGCCATCGGCAAGGCCGGCGGCGCCGCGTACGGGGCGACCCTGCCCGACTTCACCAGCACGGTGCGCGAGGCGGCCCCGGACGACCAGGTGCGCTCGCTGGTGACCGAGCTGACCGTCGAACCGGTGCGCTCGCTGCGCAAGGCGGACGCGATCTACGCCGGGGAGTTCCTGGTCAAGCTGCGGCTGCTGGCCGTCGACCGGCGGATCGCCGAGGTCCGCGGCTACCTCCAGCGGCTGGGCCACCGGGCGGACGCCGAGCAGCTGCACGCGGTGCAGACCGAGCTGTGGCAGCTCCAGCAGTACGGGCAGCAGCTGCGCAGCGGCGGCGCCGCGGCCCTGTAGGCCCGGCGGGCCCCGGAGGCCCCGGGACCCGCCCGGAGCCCCGGGGTTCCCCGGAGGTCCCGGTATCCCCGGAAGTCCTGCACAGAAAGTCCGCGCAGGAGTCTCGGCCACGGAGCGTGGCGTACCCCACACTGGAGGACGTCCCACCTCCGTTCAGCGCGGGTCCGCCAGAGTCGCGCCCGCCCCGAGGGGATGCCCGTGGACCAAGGCCCGGTCGCAACGACCACCGCCACCAGACGAGCCGAGCCCGCCGGACCCGTGCCGGGGGAGCAGGAGACGGACCACGGCCGGGCCGGGGCGGCGACCCCGGACGGCGCGCGGGTCCCCGCCGGGGAGCTGCCGGACGGTCACCCCGACGGCCCGGACCGGGAGACCGGGGCGGAGTCCGACGAGGACGGCCCGCCCGAGCGGGTCGAGGGCGGCAGTCCGGCCGCCGACCTGCTGCGCCAGTACCTGCGCGAAATCGGCCGGATCCGACTCCTCACCGCCGCCGAGGAGGTCGAGCTGGCCCGCCGGATCGAGGCCGGCCTGTTCGCCGAGGAGCGGTTGAACGGCGACCCGCCGCCGCCCGACCCGCTGGGCCGCGAGCTGGACACCCTGGTGGTCCTCGGCCGGATCGCCAAGCGCCGCCTGGTCGAGGCGAACCTGCGCCTGGTGGTGTCCGTCGCCAAGCGCTACGTCGGCCGCGGGCTGACCCTGCTGGACCTGGTCCAGGAGGGCAATCTCGGCCTGATCCGGGCGGTGGAGAAGTTCGACTACGCCCGCGGCTACAAGTTCTCGACCTACGCGACCTGGTGGATCCGGCAGGCGATGAGCCGGGCACTGGCCGACCAGGCCCGGACGATCCGGGTGCCGGTGCACGTGGTGGAGCTGATCAACCGGGTGGTCCGGGTGCAGCGCGTCCTGCTCCAGGAACGCGGCCTGGAGCCGACCCCGGCCGACATCGCCACCGCGCTGGAGCTCACCGAGCCGCGGGTGCGCGAGCTGCTCCGGCTGGCCCAGGAGCCGATCTCGCTGCACACCCCGGTCGGTGAGGAGGACGACGTCGCGCTCGGCGACCTGATCGAGGACGCCGACGCCGCCTCGCCCGCCGAGTCCGCGACCTTCCTGCTGCTGCGTCAGCACCTGGACGCGGTGCTGGCCACCCTGGGCGAGCGGGAGCGCCAGGTCGTCCAGCTCCGCTACGGACTGGACGACGGCCGCCCGCGCACGCTGGAGGAGATCGGCACGGTGTTCGGCGTGACGAGGGAGCGGATCCGCCAGATCGAGTCCAAGACGCTGGTCAAGCTCCGCGACCACGCCTACGCCGAGCAGCTGCGCGGCTACCTCGACTAGCGGACCGTACGGATGACCCGTTCTAGGACGCGGACGGGCTGGGCGAGGCCTGGTCGGTGGCCGGGGCCGGGGCCGGGGCCGGGGCCTGGGTCGGGCTCGGGCTCGGGTCCGTCGAGGCCGAGGACGAGGACGAGGCCGACGGTGAGGCCGAGTCGCTCGGCGTCGCGGCCGCTGCCCCGGTGCCCGGCGGCGGTGAGGCGGGGCCGATCGGGATCGGGGTGGAGTCCACCACCATGGCCAGGTCGGTGACGGTCCCGGTGCAGTCGTTCCCGGCCGGCTGGTAGCCGCAGACCTGGAAGCCCATCGACCGGTCCGCCGCGTTCAGCATCGGCGAGTAGTTGTCGTAGCCCCAGTGGATCAGTGCGGTCTCGCTGTCCCCGGTGCTGTCGGTGATCACCGCGGAGTCCTTGGGCTCGCCCTCGGTGATCGCCGCCCAGGCGGCCTGGCAGGTCCGGCTGTACCGCAGGTAGACGACCACCTTGCCGATCACCTGGGTCTGCAGGGTCCGGGCGTCCTTGCCGCAGCCGGTGGTCTTGGGGTCCTTGTGGGCGCAGCCGAGGGCCCGGCAGGCGGGGTCGGACGGCGCGGGCGCGGCGGACGTGGCCGGGACGTCGGCCGCCGAGGCCTGGTCGTCGTGCCGACTGACCCGCAGGCCGACCAGCACCAGCAGCAGCGCCAGCACCGCCGCGCCGGGGATCAGCGCCACCGGGCGCCGCCACCACGCGGGGGCGGGCTCGGCGGCGGTGTCGGTGTCGGTGTCGGAGCCTGAGTCGGCGGCGGGCTCGTCGGGCAGCGCCTCGACGGCCACGGCCACGCCGTCCGCGGGCTCCTCAGCTACCGGCTCCTCGGACACCGGCCCCTCGTCCGCGGGCTCCTCGGCCACCGGCTCCACCGCCCGCCGCCACAGCCCGCGCAGCGCCGCCGCGTCGCAGTCCACCGCCCCGATCAGTGTCTCCAGCGCCTGCTCGGTGACCACCCGCTTGCCGTTCAGCCAGCGCTCCCAGGAGGCCCGGCTGTAGTGGGTCAGGGCGGCCAGCTCGGACAGCGAGAGGCCGGCGGCGTCCTTGATCGTCCGGAGCTCCTGGGCCAGCAGTCGGGCGGGCTCGGACAGCTCTTCGGGCAGGTCCTTCCAGGCGGCAGCCAATGCGGCCCTCCATGAGTCGCGGGACGGGACAACGGTGGACGGGGGTACGAGACCGACCCGGTCCGGCCGTTCGGCGTCTCCCCTTCTCCAACCTCAGCGGCCCGGCGTCCCAAACACCAGGTCACGGCATTGAGACGGACGGAAGTGTCTCACAACCCCCGGGGGTGCTCGATCGGTCATGCGTTCGTCGTGCAGAGTTCTCCTCGCCGGTGCGGCCCACCGCTCCGGCCGTTTCGTCGGGCCCGGGCCGGCTGGCCGTGGTCGGCCCGACGCGGAGTCCCGGTACCCCCACCGGTCGGGGCAGCCTCGCGGGGGGAGGCTGCCCCGACCGACCGGGACCACCCGGCGGGAGGGCGCACCCCTGCGTCCTCCCGCCGCGGCATGTCCGGGCCCGCCGGGACGCGGCGTCGGCCGGACGCCTCAGCCGTGGACGCCTCAGTGGTGGACGCCTCAGTGGTGGAAGCCCTCGCGGACCGGCACCCCCAGCTCCTGGAGCGGGACGGGCTGGCGCCGCAGCTCCGGCAGCAGCCGGGTGAGGTCGGTGAGCAGCAGGTCGGCGAGGTCCCGGGAGAAGCCGTTGCGGCAGACCACCCGGAGCACCGACAGGTCCTCCCGGTTCGCCGGGAAGGTGTAGGCGGGCACCTGCCAGCCGCGCTCGCGCAGCCGACGCGAGACGTCGAACACGTCGAAGGTCACGTCCTCGGTGGTGGTGAAGGCGAACACCGGGACCTGGTCGCCGTGGGTCAGCAGCCGGAAGCAGCCGAGTTTGCCGATCTCCCCGGCCAGGTAGGTGGCGACCTCCCGGCAGGCGCCCTGGACGGCCCGGAAGCCCGCCCGCCCGAGCCGCAGGAAGAGGTAGTACTGGGCCGCGACCTGGGCGCCGGGCCGGGAGAAGTTGAGCGCGAAGGTCGGCATCTCGCCGCCCAGGTAGTTGACCCGGAAGACCAGCTCCTCCGGCAGCGCCTCCTTGTCCCGCCACAGCGCCCAGCCGACGCCGGGGTAGACCAGGCCGTACTTGTGGCCGGAGGTGTTGATCGACCGCACCCGGGGGAGCCGGAAGTCCCAGACCAGCTCGGGGTCGAGGAAGGGCGCCACCATGCCGCCGGAGGCGCCGTCCACGTGCACCGGGACGTCCAGGCCGGTGCGCTGCTGGAGCTCGTCCAGGGCCGCGCAGATCTCCGCGATCGGCTCGTACGACCCGTCGAAGGTCGAGCCGAGGACGCCGACCACGCCGATGGTGTTCTCGTCGCACAGCGCGGCCGCCTGCTCGGGGCCGAGGTGGAAGCGGTCGCCCTCCATCGGCGCGGTGCGGGCCTCGATCTCCCAGAAGGTGCAGAACTTCTCCCAGCACACCTGGACGTTGACGCCCATCACCAGGTTGGGCCGGGCCCCGGCCGCGTAGCGTTCGGCGTTGCGGCGCATCCAGTGGCGCTTGAGCGCCATCCCGGCCAGCATGCAGGCCTCGCTGGAGCCGGTGGTGGAGCAGCCGACCGCGGTGTCCGGGTCGGGGGCGTGCCAGAGGTCGGCGAGGATGGCCACGCAGCGCCGTTCCAGCTCGGCGGTCTGCGGGTACTCGTCCTTGTCGATCATGTTCTTGTCCAGGCACTCGGTCATCAGCCGGGTGGCCTGCACCTCCATCGAGGTGGTGACGAAGGTCGCCAGGTTGAGCTTGGCGCTGCCGTCCAGCATCAGCTCGTCGTGGACCAGCTGGTACGCGGTGTCGGCGGCGACCGGGCCCTCGCCGAGCCGGTGCACCGGCGGGGCGAGCTCCATCGCGCCCAGCGGGTCGGTGATGCCGAGGAACGGACTGACGCTCAGCCGGCGGTCGCCGCCGGTCCCCTTGTGCAGGGCCATGGGTTCCTGCCGCCCTTCGCCTCGGTGGCCGTGTCCCGACCCACGCTGCCACCGGGCGCCGGGCGACGCATCTTCATCGACGGACTTCGGCCAACCCGCGACGTGGGCCGGACAGGGCTCAGGAGGAGATCGCCTCCGGGTGGATCTGGTCCCGGGCGGCGCGGTACTGCTGACGCACCGCCGAGCCGATCGCCAGGTCCTGCTCGCCCTCAGGCTCGACCGTCTCGGCGTCCGGCAGCTCCCACTCCGGCGGCTCGGCGGTGCCGGCCAGGGCCCAGGCGGCCTGCCGGGCGGCGCCGCGGGCGGCGTGCGCGCCCGGCGGGGGCACCACGACCGGGACGCCGAACAGCATCGGGGCGATGTGCCGCACGGCGGGCAGCCGGCCGGCCGTGCCGAGCAGGAAGACCCGCTTGATCCCGACGCCCTGGGCGCGCAGCACGTCCAGCGCGTCGGCGATGTTGCAGAGCATGCCCTCGACGGCGGCCCGGGCCAGGTGCTGAGGGGTCATCGCCTCGGCGCGCAGGCCGGTCAGGGTGCCGGCGGCGTGCGGCAGCGCGGGGGTGCGCTCGCCGTCCAGGTAGGGGAGCAGCACCAGCCCGTAGGCACCGGGGGAGGAGTGCAGGGCGAGGTCGCTCAGCCCGTCCAGGTCCCGGCCGAGCAGGCCGGCGGTGGAGCGCAGTACCTGGGCGGCGTTGAGGGTGGCGACCATGGGCAGGTGGCGGCCGGCGGCGTCGGCGAAGGAGGAGATCAGGCCGGAGGCGTCGATCACGGCGTGCTCGTGCACCGCGAAGATCGTCCCGGCGCTGCCGAGCGAGACCACCGCGTCGCCCGGGCCGAGGCCCAGGCCCAGGGCGGCGGCCATGTTGTCGCCGGTGCCGGCCGAGATCAGCAGGCCCTCGGGGGTGTGCCCGGCGGGTTCGGCGGGGCCGAGCACGTCCGGCAGTCGCAGCTCGTGGCCGAGCGCCAGCTCGACCAGGTCCTGCCGGTACTCGCCGGTGATCGGGGACCAGTAGCCGGTGCCGGAGGCGTCGCCGCGGTCGGTGGTGCGGCGCTTGGGGTGGCCGAGCAGCTGCCAGACCAGCCAGTCGTGCGGCAGCAGCACCTCGGCGACCCGGCGGGCGTTGGCCGGCTCGAACTCGGCCAGCCAGCGCAGCTTGGCGATGGTGTACGTCGGGCCGGGCACCGCGCCGATCGCGGCGGTCCAGGCGGCCGGGCCGCCGAGGGCGTCCAGCAGCTTGGCGGCGGCGCCGCCGGAGCGCGGGTCGTTCCACAGGATCGCGGGCCGCACCTGCACCCCGCCCGCGTCCAGGCCGATCATGCCGTGCTGCTGCGCGCTGACGCCGATCGCCCGGACGCCCTCCAGCAGCCCGCCGGCCGCGGCGTCGCCGAGCGAGTGCAGCCAGACCTGCGGGTCGGTCTCGCCGGGGCGCAGGTCCTGGTCCTCGGGGACGGGGTGGGGGGCCTTGCCGGCTCGAAGGACGGCACCGGTGTCGGCGTCGCACGCGACGATCCTGGTGCGGCTGGTCGAGCTGTCTATCCCCGCGACGATGGCCATGCCGAGATCATGCCTCAGCCCGGCCCGGGACGCGTCCGGGCCGGGTGAGCCGTTGCCTGTTCGGGACCCCGGGTTGAGGCCTTCTTTGCCCGGGGGTCACCGCCCCGTCACGGTCGGACGGTACCCCAGCCGTCGTCCTCGGCCCGGGACCGGCTGAAGTACGGGACCCGGTCGGTGACCGCGTTGGGCAGCCGGTCCCCGACCCGGTCGGCGACGGCGCCGGCCGCCTTCCCCGCGACCGCGCCGGCCTGCTGGCGCGCCCGGTCGGTCGCCCCCTGCACGGTGGGGTTCTGCGCGATCTGCCGGGTGACCTTGGCGATCTGTTCGTAGCGCTGGCGTCCGGCCCGCGAGCCGAGGACGTAGCCGGCCGCGAAACCCACGGCCAACGACAGCTTCCACATGATCGGACCCACCCTCTCCTGGCGGCCTTCTGCCGCATTGCCCTACCCGTTGCCCGGGACGGCGAACCGTCCGCGTCACCCCAGCATCCTCCGGGGGCCGTCGGGGGCGCGCGCGGGGCACGCCGGGCGGGCGGTCCGGGGCGGCCGGCGAAAGCGATTGGCGGACCACCCCCCCGAGTGCGCTAATGTATGTCCCGCAGCGAGCGCCGAGGAGCCCGGGTCACGGGAGCCGAAGCGGAAGCCGATCCCCCATAGCTCAATTGGCAGAGCAGCCGACTGTTAATCGGCAGGTTATTGGTTCGAGTCCAATTGGGGGAGCTCGGGACGAGTGCTCCTAGGAGCACGAGTCCCGTGCCAGGTAAGGAAGTTCAGCACAGCGATCCCCCATAGCTCAATTGGCAGAGCAGCCGACTGTTAATCGGCAGGTTATTGGTTCGAGTCCAATTGGGGGAGCTGCACCGGGTCCGCCCGGTGACTGCTCAGAGCGAAGGCCCCTCGGACGACCGGGGGGCCTTCGTGTTGCCCGGGCCGGTGTCGGGTGCGTCACCCCGCCGGTCGGGCGGGGGCGCCCCGGGCGGGCGCCGGCCGTCAGGTGGTCGCCTTCCGGTAGAGGTCGGCGACCCGCTGGTCGAAGGCCACGCTGTACGAGGTGCCCGGGGTGTCCCCGCCCTCCTGGTAGCCGCCGATCACGCCGACCACCGTGCCGTCGCCGGTCACCCACGGGCTGCCGCTGGTGCCGTCGGTGTAGCCGCCGCAGTCGAAGCGCTCCTGGGTGCCGCTCTGCGACCGGGTCCGGACCGCGCAGGTGATCGGTTCGTCGCTGTCGTTGGGGTAGCCGGTCACCGAGACCGCCAGCCCGACCCCCTTGCCGGTGCCGAGCGGGTTGCCGCCGACCGCGTCCTCGATCTGTCGGCCGCCGGCCGCGCGGACCGTGACGAACGCCACGTCGTAGTCGGGGTCGTCGTCGTCGGCCCAGCGCGGGTCGACGGTGATCGACTGCACCTGCCAACTGCCGTACGGGGTGGCCCCGTTGCGGAAGCCGGGGGTGAACACCAGGCCGTCCAACAGGCCGACCTGCTGGTTCTGCACGCAGTGCGCGGCGGTGACCAGCAGATTGCGCCCGGGGCTGCGCACCACGCTCGCGGTGCAGGAACGGGGGCCCTGCGCGGAGTGGATGGACAGGGTGCCGATCCGGTCCCGGGCCGCGCTCTGCTGGGCGACCTCGGCGTTAGGCGGCTGGTCCGATCCACCGCCGCAGGCGGTGCCGGTGGCCAGCAGCAGGGCGGCCAGTGCGGTCGCTCCGGCCGCGCGCGGGGGCGGCACCGGGCGGGGAGCCATCGGCGCTCCGTCTCGTTCCTCGGGGCGGGCATCCGGGCCGTGCGTTCCGCCGTTCGAGAGGAAGATCTACCAGGCGCCGCCCGGTGGCGCCACTGCCGGGTGTTCGAACAGCGCTGGCGGCTCAGCCGGTGGCCCGGTCGTAGAGCGCCTGGACCCGGTCGCCGAAGTAACTGCTGTACGAGGTGTCCGGGCTGTTGCCGCCCTCCTGGTAGCCGCCGATCACGCCGACCACGGTGCCGGTCCGGGTGGTCGGGTCGAAGTCGGTGACCCAGGGGCTGCCGCTGGTGCCGCCGGTGTAGTCGGGGCAGTCGATCCGCAGCTGGGTGGCGCTCTGCTCGGAGGTGGTGTTGGCGCAGGTGATCGGGACGTCGCTGCTGCCCGGGTAGCCGGTGACCCGCACCGGGACCCGGTAACCGCGGTTGACGCCCAGCTGGTTGGCGCCGAGCACCTGCTGCACCTGTCGGCCGTTCTGCGCCTGGACGACCGCGAAGGCGACGTCCATGTCCGGGTCGGCGTGGTCCTTCCAGCCGTCGTCCACGGTGACGGCCACCAGCGGCCAGACACCACTCGGGGTGTCGCCGTTGCGGTAGCCGGGGACGAAGACCAGGTCGCCGCGCTGGCCGATCTTCGGGTCCCAGACGCAGTGGGCGGCGGTGACGATGAGGTTGAGCCCGGCGCTGTCCACCACGCTGGCGGTGCAGAAGTGGTCGCCGTCCGCGTTGCGCGTGAACACCGCGCCGACCAGACCGTTGAGCACGGTCGGCTTGGCGGTGCGGGTGACCCCGGTGTGCCGGCCCACGGCCCCCCTGAAGCGCTGCTTGTTCCAGCCGTGGCCGTTGGTGGCGGTGGCGGGCGGCGCCGAGGTGACCGTCGGGGCGATGCTGCCCGGCCGCGCGGCGGTGGTGCACCCCGCCGCCGCGAGCACCAGCACCAGCACCCCGGCCGCGGCTCCCGCCCCACGCATCGTCATCGGTCCAGGCTGCCCTGCCGGGGCCCGTCGACGCCACCCGGGCTCGGCCGCCCGGAGAGGCGCACACCGTCGCGCACCCAGCTGCGCCCCCGGCGCGCACCACGGGTGATCGACCGGCTATGCTGCCCGGGACGGCCTCGCGGGGCCGTCTGCTGCTGCCGTGGTCGACGACCGGCGCGCGCGGCGAACCGGGGCGGTAGCTCAGCCGGTTAGAGCAGGGGACTCATAATCCCTTGGTCGTGGGTTCGAGTCCCACCCGCCCCACCCTCAGCTGGCGTGGTCGCCCTCCAGGCAAGTCGCCTGTGACCTGCGAAGACGTGCTCATGTGTCGCTCGGAACTCTAGGGCACCGGGCGTGCCCGGACCTTGTTGCCGCGCCAGAATTCACCCGGATGGGAACGCCATGGGGACGGTGCGGGGTTTGAGCCGCCCATGGGAACCGCGTGAGCCCGTCCGGCTCGTCTGCTGACGGTGATGCATGGGCCCGGCCCCAGACATCGCCCGCTGCGCAGGAGGCCGGTGAGGCTCCGCAGTCGTTACTGCGGAGCCTCACCGGATCGGTTCACTCGCGGAGGACTATGGGCAGGAGCGGAACTCCTGGGGCCAGACGATGAATCCCTCGAATCTCTCCTCGGCTTCTTCGTCCGAAAGATCTCCGCCGATCACGTGCCAGCGCGTGAATTTCCCGGAAATCGCCAGCCGGATGTGGAAGGCCCGCGCCATGTAGGTGACGACCTGGAAGGCCGTTCCAGCCCTGTCGTCAGAAGGTCCCAGTTCGTCGACCAGCTTTCGCAGTACCGGGACGACTGCTTGCTCGGACGTCCAGCAGTCACGGATCGAGTCGATGATCCTGCTGCGGTTCCTCTCGTATTCTTCATCCCCCATATGCCGCCTCCGGCCCGGTGAGTACACCATGACATCCCTGGACATCCCGTGGCCGGACCTTCCAGCGAGTGGCCCTTCCGAATCAATGGGCTTGTAGGGCGCGCTCGACAGGGCTTACCGGGTCTGGACCCCACCGGTCCTGGGTCCTACGCGAGGGGCCGCCTGTCAGCGGTTCTGCTACTCTCCCGCGTTCCGCTCCCGCGTCTTGCGCCGCATCTCCTGCAGCATGGCCAAGGTCTCGGGGTGAACCTCGGCCTTGCTCTCGTCCTCTTCGACGTCCTGCGGGTTCTGTTGGGCCTGCGGGAGGAGTTCGTCGTAGCGGGGATCTCCGGGCTCGAACTTGTACCACCCGTCGTAGAAGTACCCCTCCACGGTCCTTCCGCCGTACTTCAGCCAGATGGTGACGCCGTCCGCGTCCAACATCGGGTAGTCGGTGACTTCGTAAGGCTCAGAGTGCTCGCTCAAAATACTCCTTCAGGAGTTGTGCCGCCTCGCGGTCGCCGAATGTGAATTTCTCCAGCGTCTTGGCCGTCCATTGATTGAACGCCTCGGCGAAGTACTCGTGCGGCTGGCGGAGGTACGGAGTTAGACGGGGGTTGTTGCCGATCCGGTCCATGACCTGTTGCTGTACGTGCTGCCAAACCGGCTGGCGGCTCAAATTGCCGTAGGCGTCATCGACCGCGTGCCCGAACTCATGGACGGCAACACTACTGGGTGTCTTGGCAGTTGAATTGATCAGGAGTCTGCGTTGGCCGGGTACGTACATGCCGGGTACGTGCTCTGCCGGCGACGTGCCGCCCACCGGGCTGACGCCGGCGAGGTGGTAGCCGCCAGGAAGCTGCGTGATCGGCCTGGGGCCGATGCTGACCCCGCCGCCGGGAACCTCTTTCAGGTGGGCCCAGACCTTTCTGAAGACATCGGCCGGCACCCGAGCCAGCTCCGTCTCCACCTTGTCGACACTCGGATGATCTTCAACATACTCAAGTGGCAGCTTGCCGGGCATCGGTAGCTCGACGGGTTTGGCGTGCTTCGGGCCGCGTGGAGCGGTGTCGCCGGGGTGTCCGCGGGGTCCTGTCGCGCCGCCGGCGGCGCCGACGGCGATGTCGAGGGGCAGGACCGGGCCGGTCTTGAACTCGGCGTCGTAGCCGTAGTTGAGGCCGGCGCCGACGGCGATGCGGCCGGGGATGGTGTTGGTGGCGTTGGCGACTTTGCCGGCGGCGGCGAGGGCGACGGAGGCGTTCTCGGTGCTTTCGGCGGCGGTGGAGAGGACGCGGGCGCCGGCGCCGAGGCCGGAGCCGGCGCCGCCCATGATGCCGCCGGTCTTGGCGGAGTCGAGGGCTTCGGTGAGGCTGTAGCCGCCGTCGTCGAAGAATTCGACGCGGATGGGCTGGGCGACGGCGAGGTCGACGGTGACGGCCTCGACGGTGCCGAAGGCGGCGCCGACCAGGATGGTGGCGGCGATGGTGGCGATGGTTTCGGAGACGGCGACGCCCAGGCCGGCCGCGGTGGCGACGATGGCGGCGGCTGCGCCTCCGGCGGCGGCCTCGGAGAGGCCGACGGTGAAGAAGGCGAGGGCGGTGCCGACGACGAGGGTGCCGCCGACGATGGCGGCCTCTTCCTCCAGTTTCTTGATCGCCTTGTCGACCTCGGTGGCGAAGGCGCGCAGGGCCTTGGCGAGGGCGCGGCAGGCTTCGGCGGCGCCGGGGAGCCAGCCCTTGCCCTGGCCGGTGTTGTCCTTGCCGCCGTAGTACCGGCCCCAGAAGGTGCCGAAGGCGTCGATCGCGGGGCCGTGGTTGTTGGCGACGATGGCGGCGGCGGCCTGGTTGGTGGGGGCGGTGACGTTGTCGATGGCGGTGGCCATGGTGTCCCAGGCGTCGGCGACCGTGCGGAGCTTGTCGGGGTCGGCGTCGGGCCACCACATGCCGGTGAGCTTCTGGACGGCCTTGGCGACGGTGGACTCACCCATGGGACGGCCCTCCGTCGGGGCTGCGGCCGGTCATGGCAGCAGGTTCCGTTTGGTGTGGTTGTCGGCGCCCGTGTGGTTGTCGGCGTGGGCGTTCAGTCCCTCGCCGATGCTGCCGAGGCCCTTGACCAGGACGTCGAGTGCGGAGAGCACCTTGTCGTGCGGGCCGTTGTAGGCCGTGGCGAACTCGTTGCCCTGTTTGTCGCCGCCCCAGGGGCTCCCGGCCGCGGTGAGGCTCTTCCTGAGGTTGTCCAGCGCGTCCTTGAGCGCCTTGCTCTGGTTCTCGAAGGTCGGTGCGGCGTCCTTCAGTTCGCCCGGCCGGATCTTGAACTCCGGTCCGCCGGCCTTGGCTGCATCGTCACCCATGGCGCCGCCCCCGTGCTGTCCGTCGACTGACCATCCTCGGGCGTGGGCCCGCCCTGAAGGTGACGATACGTCAGTTTCGATGAGTGGCGTCGGCCGTGTTCGCGACAGTTCGTGCGGGGTGGGCGCGTGTGGTCGGCGAAGCCGGTGCGTGCGCCCTGTTGCGGTGTCGGAAAAAGTGATATCACTTTGACAGCAGGCGCGGGCATCCGCGCCGCGGACATCGTTCTGGGGGGAGTGGGTCCCATGACCACACCGCACATCGCCGTCGAGGACGGCCCGGCCGTCGACCTGCCGGCTCCGAAGGTCACCGAGCGGATCATCACCGGGGCCCCCGGGCTGCCGGTGCTCGGCGGGGCGTTGCTCGGCGTGCTGGCCGGGCTCGGCTCGCTGATCGCCGGAGGGGTCCAACTGGCGGGCGGGAGCAAGGGGGTGGGGATCCCGCTGGTGGTCCTCGGGCCGTTGGTGGTGCTGACCTCGCTGGTGCTGCTCTGCGGGCTGACGGTGGTCTCGCCCGGGCAGGCCCGGGTGGTCCAGCTGCTCGGCCGCTACCGCGGCACCATCCGGGCCGAGGGGCTGGCCTGGCTGAACCCGTTCACCAGCCGGCGTCGGATCTCCACCCGGATCCGCAACCACGAGACCGAGACCGCCAAGGTCAACGACGCGGACGGCAACCCGATCGAGATGGCCGCCGTGGTGGTCTGGCAGGTCGAGGACACCGCGATGGCGGTGTTCGAGGTGGACGACTACACCGACTTCGTCGCCATCCAGACCGAGACGGCCGTCCGGCACATCGCCACCAGCTATCCGTACGACGCCCACCACGAGGGGCAGTTGTCGCTGCGCGACGGCGCGGAGGAGATCGCCCGCAAGCTCTCCGCCGAGATCGCGGCCCGGGTCGCCTCGGCCGGGGTGCGGGTCATCGAGTCCCGGATCACCCGGCTCGCGTACGCCCCCGAGGTCGCCCAGGTGATGCTCCAGCGGCAGCAGGCCGGGGCCGTGGTGGCCGCCCGGCGGCTGATCGTCGAGGGTGCCGTCGGTATGGTCGAGGAGGCCTTGGACCGGCTCGCCGAGCGGGACGTGGTGGAGTTGGACGAGGAGCGCAAGGCCGCCATGGTGAGCAACCTCCTGGTGGTGCTCTGCGGCGACCGGGGCACCCAGCCCGTCGTGAACACGGGCTCCCTCTACCAGTAAGGGCGCGGCGTTGGCGACGGAACGGAAGAAGCTCCTGCTGCGACTGGATCCTTCGGTTCACGACGCGCTGGCCAGGTGGGCCTCGGACGAACTGCGCAGCACCAACGCGCAGATCGAGTTCGTGCTCCGCCGCGCCCTCACCGAGGCGGGCCGGATGCCCAGCGGTGCGGCCCGGCTTCCCCGGCGCGGCCGACCGCCCAAGGAAAGCCCGGAGAGCGGCGGTCCCCCCGAGGACTGACCGCGGTGGCCGGGCGCCACAGACCTTTCGGAGAGACCGAGATGGACCTGCCCGTCACTCTGCCCGAGAAGCTCTACCTGCTCGCCCTCGACCCCGAGCGCGGGCGCCCCACCCACGCGACCGACCTCGATCTGGCCCTGCGGGCGGCGGCGCTCACCGAGCTCCTGCGCCGCAAGCTGATCCGTGACGACGGCCGGCACCCGGCCCCCGTCGACGGCGCGACGGACGGGCTCGACCCGCTCTCCGCCGCACTGCTGGAGCAGATCCACCAGGGGCGGCGGCGCACCTGGAAGAGCTGGATCGGGCGCCAGCGGGGATCGGTGCGGATGGTCCGCGACGGGCTCGCGGCCGCCGGCCGGATCCGGGTCGAGGAGCACCGGCTGCTCGGGCTCTTCCCGGTCGCCCGGGTCACCCTTCCGGAGCCCCGGGTGCGCAAGGCGCTGACGGCGGGCGTCGAGTCGGCGCTGAGCGGCCCGTTCAGCCGGGTCGACCCGGCGGACGCCGCGTTGGTGGCCCTGGTCGACGCGGCCCGGCTGGGATCGGTCCTGGCCTGGCGTCGGCGGCGCGAGCACCGGGACCGGATCGACAAGCTGGCGCCCGCCGCCGGCCCCGTGCCGCGGGCCCTGCGCCGCGCCATCGCCGCGCGGCACGCGGACGGCGCGGCGGTCTGACCGCCCGGCACAGCACCCCCGGAACAGCGCCCCCGAAGCGGCGCCCCGGAACAGCGCCCCCGGCCCGGCTGCCCCACGGCGGCCGGGCCGCCCGGCTTCCGGGGCCCGTAAGCTGGCCGGATGCTCGAACCCGCCCTGCTGCCGACCCCGCTGGTGGACTGCACCGACGAGGCCTTCGCCCGGGCTGGGGTGGAGCTGCGGCTCAAGCGGGACGACCTGCTGCACCCGGGCGTGCCCGGCAACAAGTGGCGCAAGCTCGCGCCCAACCTGGCCTCCGCGGTCGAGCAGGGCCACACCCGGCTGCTGACCTTCGGCGGGGCGTACTCCACCCACCTGCGGGCGGTCGCGGCGGCCGCCGAGGCGCTCGGACTGGAGAGCGTCGGGCTGGTGCGCGGCGAGGAGCTGGCCGACCGGCCGCGCAACTGGTCGCTGCGGGCCGCCGAACGCTCCGGGATGCGGCTGGAGTTCCTCACCCGCTCCGCCTACCGGGAGGCCGTCGGCCGGGTGCCGGGAGAGTACGGTCCGGACGGCCTGCGGCACCGCTGGGGCCGCTGCCTGGTGCTCCCGGAGGGCGGCTCCAACGCCCTGGCGGCGATCGGCGCGGCCGCGATCCCAGCAGAACTGCCCGACCTGGACGGACGGGACGTGGTCTGCTGCCCGGTCGGCACCGGCGGCACCCTGGCCGGCATCGCGGCGGGCCTGCCGACGGGGGCCCGGGCGCTCGGGGTGGCGGTGCTGCGCGGCGGCGAGGGCTACCTGGAGGCGGAGGTCGCCCGGCTGCACCGGGCCGCCTACGGGCGCGCGTTCGACAACTGGCGGATCGACCACGCCCACCACGGCGGCGGCTACGGCAAGGTCCCGGCCGAACTGGCCGCCTTCGCAGGGGAGTTCGAGCGCCGCCACGGCATCCCGGTGGAACACCGGTACGTGGCCAAGCTGCTGGCCGCGCTGGCCGACCTGGCCGCGGCGGGCGCCTTCCCGCGGGGCACCCGCCTGACGGCCGTGGTCACCGGACTGCCGGATCCGGAGTGATCGCTACGGACCCGCGCTACGACCCGAAGGTCAGGTCGGCGCACGGGTCGGTGTCGGCGCCCCGGGTGTTCTCCGCTATGCCGGTCGGTATCCCGCTGGGCGTGCCCGTGCCCGTGGGCGCGGCGGAGGGCGTGGAGACCGAGTCCAGCTGGGTGCCGGGCGACTGCCCGTCCGGGCCGAGGGTGAGGGTGATCCCGCCGGAGCCCGGCTCCTCGACCGTGCGGGCGCCCGGGAAGAGGGCCGCGACCTGGTCGGCGGCGGCCTTCAGGGTGGGGTCGTAGGAGACCTCGGTGTGCTGCTTGCCGGGCTGGTTGGCGCCGAGCGTGACGTTCTGGAAGCCGCGGCCCTTGAGGGTCTCGGCGCCGGAGCCGGCCAGCCCGGCGGTGCCGACGCCGTTGACGACGGTGATCGGGGCGGCGGCCTGGTCCGGGGTGAGCGGTACGTTCGCGCCGGGCGAGGCGGACGCGGAGGCGGCGGCGGAGGCGGTGGCCGCGCCGGTGCCGGCGGTGCTGTGCCCGTCCAGGGTGCGGTCCTCCCGCAGCAGCTTCCACAGCTCGTCGGCGTCCGGCTGGACCAGCCGCACCCGCTCTCCGGCGAAGCGCCAGGGGGCGGTCACGAAGGTGACGTCGGAGAGCTTGATGTCCTCGACGGAGCGGGCGAAGTCGACCAGCTTCATCGCGGTGCCGAGGCCCTCGTCGACGGTGAGCGACTTGGTGGCGGCGTCGGCCAGCGGCAGCAGGGTGGGCAGCGAGAAGCCCTGGTCCTGGACCTTCTTGATCATCGAGGAGAGGAAGGCCTGCTGGCGCTTCATCCGGCCTATGTCGGAGTTGTCGCCGATGCCGTGGCGGGCCCGCAGGTAGTCCACCGCGGACTTGCCGGAGAGCTTCTGCATCCCCTTCTTCAGCTGGATGCCGTACTCGTTGACGTCGTTGGGCACGCAGGCCTCCACGCCGCCGAGCGCGTCGGTCATCGCGGCGGCGCCCTTGAAGTCGACCACGACGGTGTGGTCGATCCGCAGCCCGGTGAGCTTCTCCACGGTGTTCTGGGTGCAGGCCGGGTTGCCCTTGGCGAGTTGGCCGACGCCGAACGCCGAGTTGAACATCTGGTCGGTGCGGGGCTTGGTCCAGGTGCCGTCCGTGAGCTTGCAGGACGGGATGGTGACCAGGGTGTCGCGGGGGATCGAGACGCCGACGGCGTGCTTGTGGTCGGCGTAGACGTGCACCAGGATCGCGGTGTCCGAGTTGCCGACGCCGTCGTCGCCGCCGCCCAGTGCGTTGTTGCCGTCGTCCCGGGTGTCCGAGCCGAGCAGCAGCACGTTGACCGGGACCTGGGCGCCCGGGCTGGCCGGGACGGGGGCGGGCGGGCGCTCGGTGGCGACGCCTCCCGCGTCGAAGGTGGTGATGTTGTTGTCGAGCCGGTGGTAGAACCAGGCTCCCGCCCCCACGACCGACAGCACCAGAACGGCGGCCAGGCCGATGGCGGTCCGCAGGTAACGGCGCCGGCGCGTGCTGCTGCCCATCCTCCGTGCCCCCCGTCTTCAGATCTCCAGCGTTCGACAGTTCGAACGTTAGACGCACCGGAGGGCCGTTCGGTTACCCCCGTGATGCCGGTGAATCGGCCCACGGGGCTGTGATGCTGCTCACGCCTCCGGGCCGGCGGCGCCGGTGAGCATCCGCCGGAGCAGGTCCCGCAGCACCGTCCGCTCCTCCTGGCCGAGCGCGGCCAGCGGTTCGCGGGCGAAGTTCAGCGATTCGCGCAGTTCCTCGGAGGCGGCGGCGCCGGTCTCGGTGGCGGCGACCAGCTTGACCCGGCGGTCCTGGCGGTCGGCCTCCCGGGTCACGAAGCCGCGGGCCTCCAGCCGGTCGACGATGCCGGTGATGTTGGACGGCTCGCAGCTGAGCGTCTGGGCGATGTGGCGCATGGGTAGCGGGCCGCGCCGCAGCAGGGCGAGCACCTTGGCCTGGGCGCCGGTGAGCGAGCGGGCGGCGGCCGCGTCCTCGTACTCGCGGTGGAACAGTGCGACCAGGTTGGCCATCAGGTCGACGACCTCGCGGGTGATCTCGTCGGACTGCGGCGTGGCGGCCTCGGTCTGCTGAGTGTCCATGCCCCAGAGTCTACCTGAAAAGTTGACAACATGAACCTTTCATGCCCATCGTTACTTCAGTTGCTCAACCTTTCACCTGCAGAAACCCCCCTCCGAGGAGCATCTCCATGGCAGAGCAGGCCGTCCCCGCCACCGCCCGCGAATGGCACCTCGCCGCCCGCCCCCAGGGCTGGCCGGTGCCCACCGACTTCACCCTGGTCGAGGCCCCGGTCCGGACCCCCGGTCCGGGCGAGATCCTGGTCCGCAACACCGACCTCTCGGTCGACCCGTACATGCGCGGCCGGATGAACGACGTGAAGTCGTACGTGCCCCCGTTCCAGCTCGGCCAGGTGATGGACGGCGGCGCCGTCGGCTACGTGGTGGCCTCGGAGGCCGAGGGCTTCGCCCCCGGCGACGCCGTGCTGCACGGGCTCGGCTGGCGCGAGTACGCGACCCTGGACGCCAAGCGCGCGGTCAAGGTCGACCCGGCCGCCGCCCCGCTCTCCGCCTACCTCGGCGTGCTCGGCATGCCCGGCCTCACCGCCTACGCCGGGCTGCTCGCGGTCGGCGCGCTCAAGGAGGGCGACAAGGTCTTCGTCTCCGGCGCGGCCGGCGCGGTCGGCTCGCTGGTCGGCCAGATCGCCCGGCTCAAGGGCGCCTCGCTGGTGGTCGGTTCGGCCGGCTCGGCGGAGAAGGTCGCCAAGCTGGTGGACGAGTACGGCTTCGACGCGGCCTTCAACTACAAGGACGCCCCGGTCGCCGAGCAGCTCGCCCAGGCCGCCCCGGAGGGCATCGACCTCTACTTCGACAACGTCGGCGGGGACCACCTGGAGGCCGCGATCGGCGCCCTCGGCGTGCACGGCCGCGCGGTGCTCTGCGGCGCGATCGCCCAGTACAACGAGACCACCGCGCCGGCCGCCCCGCGCAACCTGGCGCTGGCGATCGGCAAGCGGCTGCGCCTGGAGGGCATGCTGGTGGGCGACCACGCCGCCCTGCAGCCGCAGTTCGTCACCGAGGTGGCCGGCTGGCTGAAGTCCGGCGAGCTGCGCACCGAGGAGACCGTGGTGGACGGCTTCGAGAACGCCGCCCAGGCCTTCATCGACCTGCTGCGCGGCGTCAACACCGGCAAGATGGTCGTCCACCTGGAGGGCTGACGCACCATCAGGGAGTTGACCGCCCCGCCGCCCCGACCGGGCGCGCGGGGCGGTTCGCGTGCACGGCGCAGGGGATCCGGCCGCACTACCGCATTCCGGCCGGATCCGAAAGTGCGTCATCCACGGTGCGGTGCCGCGCGGTACGGTGGTCCCGCCCGGCGATGGGGCCGTTCGGGGGAGAGATCCGGCCGAGGGGTAGACCTCGTTGAGGATTCGACTAGCATTGAGCGAAAGCCTGTCCGTTTTGCTCAATTTAGTAGCTTAATGTCGGCTAACGTGGGTAACTGTGGATCAACTGCAGGCACGAGGCAGCTGGGGAAGGCGACCCTCGTCCACAGCCTGGAGGTCCCGGTGACGACACGTGGAGTTCTGTACGTCCACTCCGCGCCCCGCGCGCTGTGCCCGCACGTCGAGTGGGCCGTCGCGGGGGTGCTCGGTGTGCGGGTGAGCCTGGACTGGATCCGCCAGCCGGCCGCACCCGGACACTGGCGCGCCGAGCTCTCCTGGCAGGGGGAGCCCGGCACCGCCTCGAAGCTCGCCTCCGCGCTGCGCGGCTGGCAGCTGATGCGGTACGAGGTGACCAGCGAGCCCTGCGCCACGGCGGAGGGCGAGCGGTACAGCAGCACGCCCAGCCTCGGCATCTTCCACGCCGTCACGGGCATCCACGGCGACATCCTGATCCCGGAGGACCGGCTGCGGGCCGTCCTGCTGCGGGCCCGCAGCGAGGGCGCCGACCTGGAGGCCGAGATCTCCCGGCTGCTGGGCAAGCCCTGGGACGACGAGCTGGAGCCGTTCCGCTACGCGGGCGAGGGCGCGCCGGTGCGCTGGCTGCACCAGGTGGTCTGAGCCCGAACAGGACAGCACGAAGGGGCCGGCGCTCGGATCGAGCGCCGGCCCCTTCGTGGCGGTGCGTCAGCGGGTGCGGAAGGCCAGCACCACGTTGTGGCCGCCGAAGCCGAACGAGTTGTTCAGCGCGGCGATCCGGCCCTCGGGCAGCGGGGTGGCCTCGGTGACGATCTTCGCGTCCACGTCGTCGTCCAGCTCGTCGACGTTGATGGTCGGCGGGGCGACCCGGTGGTACAGCGCCAGCACGGTGGCGACGGTCTCGATGCCGCCGGCGCCGCCCAGCAGGTGACCGGTCATCGACTTGGTGGCCGAGACCAGGATGTGGTCGAGGTCCCCGCCCAGCTCCTTGCGCAGCGCCTTCAGCTCGGCGGTGTCGCCCTGCGGGGTCGAGGTGGCGTGCGCGTTGACGTGCACGATCTCGGACTTGTCCAGCTCGTTGCGGTCGAACAGGTCGGCCAGCGCGCGGGCCACACCGGCGCCGGTCGGCTCGGGCTGGGCGATGTGGTGGGCGTCCGAGGACAGGCCCTGGCCCACCGCCTCGCAGTAGATCCGGGCGTTGCGGGCCTCGGCGTGCTCCAGCGACTCCAGCACGACCACGCCGGCGCCCTCGCCCAGCACGAAGCCGTCGCGGCCCTTGTCGTACGGGCGCGAGGCGCGCTCGGGCTGGTCGTTGTTCTTGGACATCGCCATCATGTTGGCGAACGCGGCGATCGGCAGCGGGTGGATCGCCGCCTCGGTGCCGCCGGCCACCACGACGTCGGCGCGGCCGCTGCGGATCATCTCGATCGCGTAGCCGATCGCCTCGGCGCCGGAGGCGCAGGCGGAGACGGGGGTGTGCACACCGGCGCGGGCGCCGACCTCCAGGCCGACGTTGGCCGCCGGGGAGTTGGGCATCAGCATCGGGACGGTGTGCGGGGAGACCTTGCGGGCGCCCTTGTCCTTCAGCACGTCGTACTGGTCGAGCAGGGTGGTCACGCCGCCGATGCCGGAGGCGATCACGGCGCCCAGGCGCTCGGGGGCGAGCTTGGAGGACTCGTCGGTGGCCGGGGTCTCGAAGCCGGCGTCGGCCCAGGCCTCGCGGGCGGCGATCAGCGCGAACTGGGCCGAGCGGTCCAGCTTGCGGGCCAGCGGACGGGGCAGGATCTCGCCCGGCTCGATCGCGGTGCGCGCGGCGATCTTGACCGGCAGGTCCTCGGCCCACTCCTCGGTCAGGGCCGCCACTCCGGAGCGCCCGGCGATCAGGTTCTCCCAGGTGGTGGCGGCGTCGCCGCCCAGCGGCGTGAAGGCGCCGATACCCGTGACGACCACGGTTCGGTTCTCAGCGGTCACTGGTTTCTCTTCTTTCACGTTGGTGCGGGGTCGGCGGCGGGCCGAAGAAGGGCCCGGCCGGGCGCCCGGGTGGGGCGTCCCGGCCGGCGGGTCGGCCTGGCTCGCAGGAGCCGGACCGACGGGTCAGCCGTCCGAGGCGTGCGTCACGCCGGACGGACTGGGCGACTCGAACGAGTCGAACGCTCAGGCGGCGGCGTTGGTGAGGATGTAGTTCACCGCGTCGCCGACGGTCTTCAGGTTCTTGACCTCGTCGTCCGGGATCTTGACGTCGAAGCGCTCCTCGGCGGCCACGACGACCTCGACCATGGACAGCGAGTCGACGTCCAGGTCGTCGGTGAAGGACTTGTCCTCCTGGACGTCCTCCGCCGGGATGCCGGCGATCTCGTTGACGATCTCGGCGAGACCTTCCAGGACCTCGTCCTTGGTAGCCATACTGGCTGCTCCTCTTCGGTGTTGAACGTGTCCGGCCGTCGGCCGGACACGGGCTTGTGGATGGATGGGGCGAAACGCGCCTAGGGGAGCGTAACGACTGCCGCGGCGTAGACGAGACCCGCCCCGAACCCGATGATCAGCGCCAGGTCGCCGCTGTGGGCCTCGCCGGATTCCAGCATGCGCTCCATCGCCAGCGGGATGGAGGCGGCGGAGGTGTTTCCGGTCTCGGCGATGTCCCGGGCGACCGGCACCGACGCGGGCAGCTTGAGCGCCTTGATCATGGCGTCGGTGATCCGCATGTTGGCCTGGTGCGGGATGAAGGCACCGAGCTGGTCGGCGGTGACCCCGGCGGCGTCCAGCGCCTGCTGGGCCACCTTGGCCATCTCCCAGACCGCCCAGCGGAACACCGGCTGGCCGTCCATCCGCAGGGCCGGCCACTTGCGGCCGTGCTCCGGGTCCTCGGACTGGCCGTTGATCGCGTCGGGCTTGGCGAAGGCGGTGTCCCAGGCCTCGGTCTGGTTGATGACGTCGGCCTGCGAGCCGTCCGAACCCCAGATCAGCTTGCCGATGCCCGGCGTGTCGGACGGGCCGACGATCGCGGCGCCCGCACCGTCGCCGAAGATGAACGCGGTCGAGCGGTCCGACTTGTCGGTCAGGTCGCTGAGCCGCTCGACGCCGATCACCAGCACGTACTCGGCGTTGCCGCCGCGGATCATGCCGTCGGCCAGGCCCAGGCCGTAGCCGAAGCCGGCGCAGGCGGCCGAGATGTCGAAGGCCGGAGCGGTGCCGCAGCCGAGCCGCTCGGCGATCTCGGTGGCGATCGCGGGGGTCTGCTTGAGGTGCGAGACGGTCGCGACGATCACGCCGCCGATCTGCTCGGGGGCGATGCCGGCCTGCGCGATGGCCTTGCCGGCGGCCTGCACCGACATCTCGGCGACGCTCTCGTCCGGACCGGCCCAGCGGCGCTCGGCGATCCCGCTGCGGGTGCGGATCCACTCGTCCGAGGAGTCGATCCACTCCAGGACCTCGGAGTTGGGGATGACCCGGACCGGGCGGTAGCCGCCGACCCCGTGGATGCGGGAGTACTGCGCGCCGGTGGCGGGGCGGATCTGCGGCTTGGTCATGCGTGGTCCTCCTGGTCCTGCGGGTCCTGCCGGTCCTGGCCGCCGTGCTCCGCGATGAGCTCGCGGGCCTTGTCCAGATCGGCCGGGGTCTTCAGGGCGAGCGTGGCCACACCCTTGAGGTTGCGCTTGAGCAGCCCGGTGAGCGTGCCCGCGGGGGACAGCTCGATGACGGCGGTCGCGCCCAGTCGGCCGAGGGTCTCCATGCAGAGGTCCCAGCGGACCGGGTTGGAGACCTGCGACACCAGGCGGGCCAGCACCTCGGCGCCGGAGTCGACGACCCCGCCGTCCCGGTTGGACACGTAGCGGACCTGCGGGTCGGCCACGGTCAGGCTCGGGGCCAGCGCGGCCAGCCGCTCGACGCCGGGGGCCATGTGCTCGGTGTGGAAGGCGCCGGCCACCTTGAGGGCGATCAGCTTGGAGCCGGCCGGCGGGTCCGCCTTCAGCGCCTCCAGCTGGGCCAGCGTGCCGGCCGCGACGATCTGGCCGCCGCCGTTGTTGTTGGCCGCGGTCAGGCCGTGCTCGGCCAGCTTCGCCGCGACGAGCTCCGGGTCGCCGCCGAGCACGGCGGTCATGCCGGTCTCGGTGACGGTCGCGGCCTCGGCCATGGCCCGGCCGCGCTCCCGGACGAACGTCAGTGCGTCATGGGCGCTGAGCACCCCGGCGCCGGCCGCGGCGGTGATCTCGCCGACGCTGTGACCGGCGACGGCGCCGACCAGCTTGCGGGCGACGTCCTCGTCCGGGAACAGCACGCGGGCGGTCACCAGGCCGGCCGCGACCAGCAGCGGCTGGGCGACGGCGGTGTCCTTGATCTCCTCGGCGGACGCCTCGGTGCCGGCGTGCACCAGGTCGAGCCCGGCGACCTCCGACCAGCCGCGCAGGCGGTCGGCGACACCGTCGAGCTCCAGCCAGGGGCTGAGGAAACCGGGGGACTGGGCACCCTGTCCAGGGGCGACGATTACGAGCACGGTTCAACCCTCTCTCGCCAGGCGCCCAGGGGCGGGTAGGCGACGGTAACGAAGAAAACCATCCGGGATTGTATGGTCCCTACACCCCGGCTCAGCCGGGCTCCCCGGCGGCGGTGAGTCGGCCGAGGGCCAGTGCGATCCGCAGCGTGAACGCCGAACGTACGTCGGAAGGGGCGTACCCCGTGACGTCGGTCACACGTCGTAGCCGGTAGCGCACCGTGTTGGGGTGCACGAAGAGCATCCGGGCCGCACCCTCCAGCGAGGAGGCCTGCTCCAGGTAGACGCTCAGGGTCTCCAGCAGGGCGGAGCCGGCCTCGTCCAGCGGTGTGTAGATCTCCTCCACCAGCTGGCGGCGGGCCGCCTGGTCCCCGGCCAGCGCCCGTTCGGGCAGCAGATCGTCGGCGAGCACCGGGCGCGGGGCATCCGGCCAGGCGGCGCAGGCCCGCAGGCCGGCCGCGGCGGCGTGCGCCGAGCGGGTCGCCGAGAGCAGGTCCGGCACGGTCGGGCCGATCACCACCGGGCCCGGCGCGAACTGGCCGATCAGCGCCCGGGCGGCGTGCACCGGCTCCTTGTCGCCGCCGACCACGACCACCAGGCGCTTGCCCAGCACCCCGGTCAGCACGTTCAGCTTGGCGTACCGGGCGGCCCGGCGGATCGCCTCGACCACCAGCTCGCTGTCGCCGTCCGGCGCGCTGCCCATCACCACCCGGACCTGGCTGGGCTGGCCCCAGCCGAGCGCGGCGGCCCGGGAGAGCACCCCCTCGTCGGCGTCGCCGGACAGCAGGGAGTTCACCACCAGTGCCTCCAGCCGGGCGTCCCAGGCGCCGCGTGCCTCGGCCGCCTGGGCGTACACCTGGGCGGTGGCGAAGGCGATCTCCCGGGCGTAGACCAGCACGGACTCGCGCATGTCCGCCTCGTCGCCGGGGGCGGCCACCTCCTCGATGGCCTCCTCCATCACCTCGATCGTGGTGCGGATCAGCTCGACGGTCTGGCGCAGCGTGATCGCCCTGGTCAGCTCGCGCGGGGCGGTGCCGAAGACGTCGGTGGAGATCGCCTGGGCGGCGTCGGGGTGGCGGTACCACTCGGTGAAGGCGGCGATGCCGGCCTGGGCGACCAGGCCGATCCAGGAGCGGTGCTCCGGCGGCATCCGCCGGTACCAGCCGAGCTGGTCGTCCATCCGCGAGATCGCGGCGGTGGCCAGCTTCCCGGAGGACTTCTCCAAGCGCTTGAGCGTCGCGGCCCGGCGCTCGGCCCGCTCGGCGGCGTTGCGGCGCTCCTGGGCCGTCAGCCGGGGGGCCGCGCGGCCGGGGCGGTCACGGACGGCCCGGGGGGCCGGGGTCTTCCCGGTGGGTTCGGCGGCGGGACTGGGATCGCTCTGGGAGTTCGCGGAAGCGGCTGGCACAAGGACAAGACTGCCTCACGCGGGTCACTGCTCGTGCACAACCCCCGGCGCAGCGGCCGGGTGGTGCCGGTCACAGCGACTACGGTGGGGCGGGTGACCGACGCCCCTGAACGCCCCCGCGCCGACCAGCGCCGCACCGCCGAGCGCTACCGCTCCACCCCCGCCGAGGGCATCGAGACCCGACACGCGTTCTCCTTCTCCGGCCACTACGACCCGAGGAACACCCACTTCGGCGCGCTGCTCGCGTGCAACGAGGAACTGCTCGCCCCCGGTGCCGGGTTCGAGGAGCACAAGCACCGGGACACCGAGATCCTCACCTGGGTGCTGGAGGGCGCGCTGGCCCACCGGGACTCGCACGGTCACAGCGGGGTGGTGCGCCCGGGCATGGTCCAGCACCTCAGCGCGGGCTCCGGGGTCACCCACACCGAGCGCAACGTCGGCGGGGCCGCCGGGCCGGTGCGCTTCGTCCAGATGTGGCTGCAGCCGGACGAGTTCGACGCCGCTCCGGCGTACGGGCTGCGCAGGGTGGAACCGGCCGACGGCGGGTTGACGCTGCTGGCCTCCGGGCTGGACCGGGACGCCGGGGCGGACGCCCTGCGGCTGCGCCGGCGCGACGCCGCGCTCTGGCTGGCGGTGGCCGGTCCGTGGCAGCCGCTGCCCGAACTGCCGGCCGCGCCCTGGCGGTACGCGCACCTGACGGCCGGCTCGCTGGGCTACCGGACCGTGCCGGGGCCCAAGGGCGCCGGCCGGTCGATGGAGCCCGGCGACAGCGTGCGGATCACCGGCGAGGCCTTCGCGGACCCGACGGCCGGGGAGACCGGCGCGGAACTCCTGCTCTGGGAGATGCACTCGCCGGTCTCGTACGGCTAGGCCCTCAGGCGCTCAGCCGTTCAGCTCGGCGAGCACGGCGTCGGAGAGCGGCGGCCAGGCCTCGACGGCCCAGGGGCCGAAGTCCCGGTCGGTGAGCGCGATGCAGGCCGCGCCGGCCTGCGGGTCGACCCAGAGGAAGGTGCCGGACTGGCCGAAGTGGCCGAAGGTGCCGGGGGAGTTGGCGGTGCCGGTCCAGTGCGGGCTCTTGGCGTCGCGGATCTCGAAGCCGAGGCCCCAGTCGTTCGGGCGGCGGTGGCCGTAGCCGGGCAGCACGCCGCTGGTGCCGGGGAAGGCGACCTCGCGGGTGGCCCGGTGGACGGTGGACGGGTCCAGCAGCTTGGGCGACTGGAGCTCGGCGGCGAACCGGGTGAGGTCGGCCACCGTGGACAGGCCGCCGGCGCCGGCCGGGGACTTGCTCGCGGTGTTGATCAGGGTGTCGTGCATGCCCAGCGGCTGGAACACCGCCTCGGCGACGTACTGGTGGAAGGCGATCCCGGCGGCCTCGGCCAGGGTGCGGGCGAGCACGTCGAAGCCCGCGTTGGAGTAGAGCCGGCGGTTGCCGGGCTCGGCGAACAGCCGGTCCTCGTCGAAGCCCAGGCCGGAGGTGTGGGCGAGCAGGTGGCGCACGGTCGACCCGGGCGGGCCGGCCGGGTCGTCCAGCTCGAACACGCCCTCCTCCAGGGCGACCAGCGCCGCGTAGGAGGTGAGCAGCTTGGTCACCGAGGCGAGCGGGAAGAGGTGCTGCTGCGGTCCGTGCGCGCCCAGGACCGCGCCGTCCGAACCCCGGACCACCGCCGCGGCGGCGTGGGGCACGGGCCAGTTCTCGATCATCCGCAAGCTCTCCATGCGCCCGACTCTAGTCGGGGCGGTCAGCCGGGTGGTGGGAGCACCCGGCGGGGTGGCTTGCTTTGAGTGCACTCCAACTCGGTAGCGTCGTCGTCGTCACAGGAGCAGGGGGAATCGATCATGGCCGCACCCGCGTACGTCCGGAGCGATCTGCGCAGCTGCGCGGAGGTGTTCAACCGCCCGGTCGGCGAGCCGGACCGGACCCCGCGGCACACCATCAGCGAGGTCGCGGCGGCCAGCGGACTGACCGCCCACACGCTGCGCTGGTACGAGCGGATCGGTCTGCTCGACCCGGTGGACCGCGCGGTCGGCGGCCAGCGCCGCTACTGCGACGGCGACCTGCACCGGCTGGCCTTCCTGGGCCGGCTGCGGCTGACCGGGATGTCGGTGGCCGACATGCTCAAGTACGTCGACATGGCCCGCCGCGGCGAGCAGACCTACGACGAGCGCCGCCGGCTGCTGGAGGCGCAGCGCGAGGAGGTCCGGCAGCGGATCGTCGACCTCCAGGCCACCCTGGCCGTCCTCGACTACAAGATCGATCTCTACGCCGGGAAGGTCGTCGACCGCACCGGCGCCCCCGTCCAATGCCAGATCCACCGAGCAGAGGAAGAGCAGAGCGTATGACTCACCCCGTCCTCCCCACCGCCCGACTCGGCACCGACGGCCCGCTGGTGGGCGTCCAGGGCCTCGGCTGCATGGGCATGAGCGAGTTCTACGGCCCGACCGACTCCGACGAGGCGCTCGCCACGCTGGACGCCGCGCTGGAGGCCGGCGTGACGCTGTTCGACACCGCGGACATGTACGGTGCCGGCCGCAACGAGGAGTTCATCGGCCCCTTCGTCCGGGCCAACCGGGACAAGGTGGTGCTCGCCACCAAGTTCGCCATCGAGCGGGACGAGAACGACCCGTCCAAGCGTGCCATCCGCAACGACCCGGCGTACATCCGCTCGGCCGTGGAGGGCTCGCTGCGCCGCCTCGGCGTGGACGTGATCGACCTGTACTACATGCACCGCCGCAACCCGGAGGTGCCGCTGGCCGAGTCGGTCGGCGCCATGGCCGAGCTGGTGCAGGCAGGCAAGGTCCGGCAGTTGGGCCTGTCCGAGGTGACCGGGGCCGAGCTGCGCGAGGCGCACGCCGTCCACCCGATCGCCGCGCTGCAGTCCGAGTGGTCGGTGTTCGCCCGGGACGTGGAGCGTTCGGCGGTGTCGGCCGCGGCCGAGCTGGGCGTCACCTTCGTGCCGTACTCGCCGCTCGGGCGCGGCTTCCTGACCGGCGCGTTCCAGGACGCCGCCACGCTCGCCGCGGACGACTTCCGCCGCACCCACCCGCGCTACACCGGGGAGAACGCCGTCGCCAACGGCGAACTGCTCGCCCCGCTGCGGGAGATCGCCGAGGCCCACGGGGCGACCCTGGCCCAGGTGGCGCTGGCCTGGGTGCACCAGCGGGCGCAGGTGCACGGGCTGAGCGTGGTGCCGATCCCCGGCACCCGCAAGCGCAGCCGGCTGCTGGAGAACACCGGCGCGGCGACGCTGCTGCTGAGCGAGGAGGAGCTGGCGCTGCTGGAGCCGATCGCGGGCAAGGTCTCCGGGGACCGCTACGCGGACATGCGCAACACCTCGGTCGGCCGGGAGTAGTGCCACGACGGGGCAGGGGAGTCGTGGACTCCCTTGCCCCGTAGGGCGGTTGCCGGGTCAGGCCGGGCGGCCCATCCAGGCGGCCAGCCGGAGGTGCACGTCGGCGTCCGCGGCGACCGGCAGGACCGGGCCGAACGGGGCGCCCTCGCCCCGGATCCCGGGCGGCAGGATCACCTCGGCGACGGCCAGCGCGGTGTGCGCCAGCCCGTGGTCCAGGACGAAGCCGTTGCCGAGGGCGGTGGCGATGTCCCAGCAGTGGGTCGCCGTCTCCATCACGTAGCCGCCGACCACCAGCGCGCCGGGCGCCTCGCCCCAGGGGGCGAAGGTCGGGCGGCCCAGCTTGGCGTCGTCCGCCCAGGCGGCGGTGGCGCGGGCGGCGGCCCGGGCGAGGGCGGCCGGCCAGCCGTCGTCCCCGGGGTCCTCGACGGCGGCCACGACGTCCTGGGCGTGGCCGCCCTCGCCCAGGTAGGCGAACCGGTGGATGCCGCCGACCACGTGGTTCAGCAGCTGCCGCAGGGTGAACTCCGCGCAGGGGGTGGGCCGTTCGAGGTCGGCGGGGGTGACGGTGGCGAACAGCTTCTCCAGCTGGCCGAGAGCGGTCAGGTACTGCGGGCGGGCGTCCTGGACGGTGTTCATCTGCGGTCAAGTCCTTGGGTTGAGGCGGTGTTTCGGGCTCGGAACGCAATCTCCCAGTAAAACCTGACAAGTGCCGTCAGGATTGTTGGGATCCTGATGCCATGAAGGCCGACCGTCTGCTCTCGATCCTCCTGCTGCTGCAGACCCGCGGCCGGGTGCCCGCCACCGAACTGGCCGAACGGCTGGAGGTGTCCGTCCGCACCATCTACCGGGACGTGGAGTCGCTCTCCGCCGCCGGGGTGCCGGTGTTCACCGAGCGCGGCCGGCACGGCGGCATCAACCTGCTGCCCGGCTACCGCACCGACGTCACCGGACTGACCGCGGACGAGGCCCGGGCGCTGTTCGTGCTCTCCGCCCAGGGCGCGCACAGCGACCTCGGGCTGGACGGCGCGCTCGGTTCGGCGCTGCGCAAGGTGATGGCCGCGCTGCCCGCCCCGCACCGCCCGGCCGCCGAGCGGGTCAGCGAGCGGATCCTGGTCGACCCGGCCCGCTGGCTGCAGAACCCCCAGGCCGGCACCGGCACCGGCTCCGGCACCGGCAGCGGGGGCGGGCCGGACCTGGGCGAGCTGCAGTACGCGGTGTTCGCCGACCGGCGGCTGCGGCTGCGCTACCGGCACGGCGGCACGCCCGGACCGGTGGACTACACCGTCGACCCGTACGGGCTGGTGAGCAAGGCCTCGGTCTGGTACCTGGTGGCCGATCTGCGCGGTGAGCCGCGGTTGTTCCGGGTCGACCGGGTGCTGGCCGCCGAGACCACCGAGGAGGTGGTGCGCCGCCGGGCCGGGGTGGCGCTCGGCGAGGTGTGGGCGGCGCTGCGCGAGCAGGTGGAGCGGCTGCCGGTCGAGCTGCAGGCCCGGGTGCGGGTCCGGCGCGGTCGGCTGGACATGTTCCTGCGCTTCCACGGCGGCCGGGTCACCGCGCTGCCGCCGGAGGCGGGCACCGGGCCGGCCGAGGAGTGGGTCGAGCTGGCGATGACCTTCCCGGCGGCGGGGGCCGTCCGCGCGCTGCTGGCCTTCGGCGCGGAGGTCGAGGTGCTGGCCCCGCCGGCCGTCCGGCGCGAACTGGCCCGGGCGGCGGCGGAGGCCCTGCGGCTCTACCAGGACTAGCGGGCTGCGGATTTACGAGGCGGGCTGCGCCTTGACGACGTCGCGGTAGTCCCCGAGCGAGATCGCCGCGAAGTTGTGCAGGCTGTCGGTGCCGGCGGTGAAGTAGCCGTTGTGGCCGGAGGCCCGGGCGGAGGAGATCTGCTCGGCGCCGAAGCCGTTGCCGGTCGGGTCCGCGCCGTGGCCGAGCTTGCCGACCTCCAGGAACGGGACGTTGCCGATCCAGTCGTTGGGGTTGCGGGTGGCCCACACGTGCACCCCGGAGCCCAGCTCGGCGGCGGACTGCACGCCCATGCCGGGGCTGCCGAACACCATCATGTCGGTGATGCCGGAGGTGTCGGACGGCGAGGCGGCCGCGCGCGGGATCTTCGGGGCGGCGGTGCCGCAGACCACCGAGCCGTACGAGTGGCAGAGCAGTGCCGGGGGCGCGTCCGGGCGGGTGGTCTCCTTGAGGCCGGCCAGCAGCCGCTCCAGCCGGGGTGCGGCGACGTCGGCGAGCCGGGAGGTGGCCGCGTCCGGGCCGAGGCCGGACGGGGTGACGTACCCGGTCCAGGCGATCACGGCGGTCCGGGTGCCGGGGGCCTGCTGCTGCTCCTCGGCGTACAGGGCGCGGGCCATGCCGGCCGGGGAGCGCAGCGGTTCGGCGGACTGGTCGAAGTGGCCGAGGTCGGCGTCCGAGCCGGGGACCAGCACCGAGACGTGCTCGGCGTCGGCGAGGTCGCCCCAGACCTCGGTGACCAGGCCGCGGCCGCGCGGGTCGAAGGCCAGGACCTGCCGGGCCGGGTCGAGCAGGCGCTCGACGTCGTTGGCGCGGGAGACGGCCAGCGCGCGGGTGTCGGCGTCCAGCGTCCGGTCGGCGGCGCGGGCCCGGGCGGCGTCGCGCTCGTTCGCCAGGGCGATCCGGTTGGCGCGGTAGCGCAGGTCCAGCGGGGCGCCGTCGTAGTTGCCGACGACCAGCGGGTAGTCCTTGACCAGCCGGTCCAGCTCGGTCGGGGCGAGCGACGCGAAGAACGCGGCGGCGTCGGCCGGGCTGGTGGTGGCCGGGTCGGGCAGGATGCGGCCGAAGGAGTGGTCCTGGATCCAGGCGGCGCTGCCGGCCGGGGGCGTGGAGATCGCCAGCTGCTCGGAGGAGACCGCGGCGGCGGCGGCCGAGGCACCGGCGTCGGCGAGTACGGCACAACCCGCGAACGCGCCGATCAGTACACGCTTCCAGCGTCGACGGTTGCGCACCGCACCAACTCCCTTGGGGCCCGTCACCGTTTCTCGGGCGGTGCCCGGAGGGTGCGAATGGACTGCTGACTTCCCTGGGAAAGGGTAGAGGTCACAGGAGGGTGACGGACCCGCCCAAACTGTGGGATGGATCACATGAACCGGGAGTGTCTTTTCAGCGTCCTTGAGTGGCCGTTCCGGAGGTGCTAAGCGGAGTGCCGGGCGTCGTATCCGCCGACCACCCGTTTGGGCGCCGTCCGCCGCCAGGCCTCGGTGACCACGTCCCGCAGTTCCTCCGGGTCGACCCGGTCCAGCCGCACGCTCACCCAGCCGTGCCGTCCGACGTACCGGGCGAAGGAGAACACCTCGGGTTCGGCGGCGATCAGTTCGGCCTGGTCCTCGCGGGAGGCCTTGACGGTGACGCTGTCGCCCTCGGGGGAGCCCATCGCGAAGACCTTGCCGCGGACCCGCAGCGTCTCGATGCCCCAGGTCGGCTCCTGGGCGGTCTCCGGCAGCGCCAGGGCCATCGTGCGGAACTCGTCGAACGTCACCATGACGGCAGGGTAGGGCAGGGCACCGACAGTGCCCCCGGGCGCGCCGAGGGGCGCGGACCGGTCGGTCCGCGCCCCTCGGGTGCCGCGATCGCGGGCGTGGGTCACACCATGCCCAGCGCGTACGCCGCGAACAGCGCCGCCGCGGCGCCGGCCGCCGCCTTGCCGACCCGGGAGAAGGACGTCCAGGGGCCGTCGAAGCGCCGGGTGAACCAGCCGATCGCCACCAGGGCGGCCGCGAACAGCGGCAGCAGGGCCAGCCGGGCGGCCACCCAGCCGAGCGAGTCCGGCGCGGTGGTCAGCCCGGGGACGGCACCGAGGCCGGCCGCGCCGGGCACCGCCACCGCGAGCATCGCGCTCTGGTGCCAGCAGAAGATCGTCATCGCCGACAGGTTGACCACCACCACCGGCAGCCACAGCAGCGGACGGCGGCTCAGCAGCCGGCCCAGCCGCTCCCGCAGCAGCACCGCGGCGCCGCACTGCACCGCGGCCAGGGCGAGCACCAGCAGGGACGGCGGGTGCGAGTTGGTCCGCTCGACGCCCGGCACGCCGACCATGCTGGCCGGGTAGTGGAACACCGTCAGCAGCACGACGAACAGCGCGCCGCCGCCCAGCAGCAGCACCCGGGCGGCCGACCGGCCGAGCCGGCCCTGCGCCCACAGCACGCCCAGCTGGTAGCCGAACATCCAGCCCGGCAGCAGGTTCAGCAGTCCGACCCAGGAGGGCACCGCGTCGGCCCACGGCCCGTACCGCAGCAGGTCGACCGCCGCGACCGAGGCCGTCAGCAGGGCCGCCGACCACGCGCCGAGCCGGCGGCCGAAGGCCACGCAGAGCGGGGTGAGCGCGGTCAGCGCCAGGTACACCCCGATGTACCAGAGCGGCTGCACCACCAGCGTCGCGCCGGTGTGCACGGTGTCCGCGGGCACACCGAGCGCGGGCAGCAGCGGGATCAGCAGCGCCCACACCGCCGTCACCCCGAGCACCGGGCGGAGCAGCCGGACCGTCCGGACGCGTAGCCAACTCCCGTACGTCAGGCCCTTCTCGCGGGCCCGTTCCAGCGAGCTGACCGAGGAGTGGCCGCCGACCAGGAAGAACACCCCGAGCATCTGGAGCACCCAGCTGGCCGGGGCGAGGGAGCCGAGCGAGGAGAGCGGGCTGGCGTTGTGCAGGGCGCCGTCGGGGGAGCGGGTGAGGCCGCCGAGTAGCCAGTGGCCGATCGGGACGGAGAGCAGGGCGAGGGCGCGCAGCCCGTCCAGGGCGCGGTCACGGGTGGCGGGGGTCTTCGCGTCGACCTTCTCGGCGGCGCGGCGCAGGGCGGTGGCGGGGTGGGCCATGGCGGTGCTCCTTCCAGTACGGGCTGACGGGCCTGCGGGCCCGCTGACTGACGGGTCGACGGGCTTCAACGGCCGAGGGCGATGGCGGCGTAGGCGGCGAGCGAGGCGGTGCCGGGGACGAAGTAGCCGGTGTGGCCGTGGGATCCGGTGGCGGGCAGCGGGCGGGCGCCGAAGTCGGGGTCGGTCGGGTCGGCGCCGTGGCCGAGGCCGAACAGCCGGACGTTGGGCACGTCGCCGATCCAGTCCGAGTCGTTGCGGGCGGTGGCGTAGAGCGGGACGCCGTGGTCGAGGTCGGCGGCCGAGTCGACGCCCATGCCGGGCGAGCCGAGCACCACGAGGCCGGAGGCCCGGGCCGGGGTCGGGCGGGCCAGGCCGCAGACCACCGAGCCGTAGCTGTGGCAGAACACCGTGGGCGGGGCCTGCGGGGCGGTGCTGACGGCGAGTCCGTCGAGCAGCCGGTCGAGGCGGGTGGCGCCGGCCCGGGCGAGGTCCTCGGTGGCGGCGTCGACGCCGACGCCGACCGGGGTGGTGTAGCCGGCCCAGGCGATCACGGCGGTCCGCCCGTCGGTGGCCCGGTACAGGGAGCGGGCCATGCCGGCGGGGGTGCCGTACGGGTCGGTGGCGCGGTCGAAGCTGAGCAGGTCGATGTCGGAGCCGGGGACGATCACGGCGGTGCGGGCGGCGGTGCCGAGGTCGCCGTACACCTCGGCGACCTGGCCGCGGCCGCGCGGGTCGAAGGCGAGGATCTGCCGGTCGCCGTCCAGCAGGGTGCGGTAGCGCTCGGCGCGGGTGCGGGCGGCCTGGCGGTCCTGCGGGGTGAGGGCCGGGTCGGTGGCCCGGGCGAGCTCCCGGGTGCGTTCGGCGGTCAGGGCCAGGGTGTTGGCGTGGTACCGGAGTCGGACCGGGGCGCCGTCCAGGTTGCCGACCACCAGGGGGTGACGGGTGGCCAGGGCGTCCTGCTGGGCGTCGGTCAGCCCGGCGAAGAACGCGGCGACCTGGGCGGGCGTGGCGGTGGCCGGGTCGGGCAGCCGCAGGCCGAGCGCGGTGTCGGCGGTCCAGGCGGGGCTGCCCGGCGGCGGGCCGGTGACGGCGGTCTGGGTGTCGGCGGTCCAGCCGCCCGCGCCGAGCACGGCGGCCAGTGCCACTGCGGTGGCCGCGATCGCCTGCCTGGTACGGAACTTGCGCATGTCCGCCTTCTTCCTCGTCCGTTCGGTTGCCGATCCGGCTGCCGGTTCGGGGGCCGACTTCGGTTGCCGACGTCGGCTTTCGACGAGGAGGAAGGTAGGAATGCGACGGCCCCGCGGACGTCACACCGCGGGGCCAACTCCCGGGTGCTACCCGGGTATGAGGGGGTTTTCCCCCGTCAGTCCCCGGGGGTTACCAGGCCTGACTCGTAGGCCAGCACCACCGCCTGGGCGCGGTCGCGCAGGTCGAGCTTGGCGAGGATGCGGCCGATGTGGGTCTTGACGGTCTGTTCGGCGAGCACCAGTTGCGCGGCGATCTCCTGGTTGGACAGGCCGCGGGCGATCAGCTCCAGCACCTCGGTCTCGCGCGGGGTCAGGCCGTTGAGCCGCAGCTTGGGGTCGCGGCGCCTGGCGGGCCGGGTGCGGGCGAAGTCGGCGATCAGCCGCCGGGTGACCGAGGGGGCGAGCAGTGCCTCGCCGGCCGCGACCACCCGGACCGCGGCGATCAGGTCGGCGGGCGGGGCGTCCTTGAGCAGGAAGCCGCTGGCCCCGGCGCGCAGCGCCTCGTAGACGTAGTCGTCCACGTCGAAGGTGGTGAGCATCAGCACCTTGGGGCGGTGGGCTCCCGGGACGGCCGGGTCGAGCAGCCGCCGGGCGGCCTCCAGGCCGTCCATCACGGGCATCCGGACGTCCATCAGCACCACGTCCGGGTGGGTGCGGCCGGTGACCTCCAGGGCCTGGGCGCCGTCCGCCGCGTCCCCCACCACGTCGATGTCGCTCTGGGCGTTGAGCAGCGCGGCGAAGCCGGCCCGCACCATGGCCTGGTCGTCGACGATGATCACGCGGATGGTCATGCGGTTGTCTCCTGGAGTGGGTCGAGCGGCAGGACGGCGGCCACCTTGAAGCCGCCGTCCGGCAGCGGGCCGGTGTCCAGACTGCCACCGACCAGCCGGACGCGTTCACGCATTCCGACCAGGCCGTGCCCGGTGCCCTCGGCCGAGGCCTCCAGCGACTCGCTCTGCTGCGGCGGGGGCGCGTTGACCACGGTGAGCCGCAGCGCGGGGGCGTCCTCGTCGGCTGACAGCGACACCCAGGTCCGGGCGCCGGGGGCGTGCCGGACCACGTTGGCCAGCGCCTCCTGGACGATCCGGTACGCGGAGAGGGCGACGGCCTGCGGCACCCGCTCGGCCAGCCCCTCGTCGACGCTCAGCTCGGCGGGCACCCCGGCCCGCCCCACCGTCTCGACCAGCTGGGCGAGTTGGGCCACGCCGGGTTGCGGGGCCTTCTCCCCGCCGTTCTCCTCGCTGCGCAGCACCCCGAGCAGTCGGCGCATCTCGGCCAGCGACTCGCGCGCGGTGCCGGCGATCGCGGTGAACTCCTCGGCGGCGGCGTCCGGGACGCCCTCGATCCGGTACGGCGCGCTGGCGGCCTGCACCGCGATCACCGACATGTGGTGGGCCACCACGTCGTGCAACTCCCGGGCGATCCGGGTGCGTTCCTCCAGCAGGGTGCGCCGTTCGCGCTCGACCTCGCTGATCTGCTCCTGCTCGGTGAGCAGCCGCCGGGCGACCGCGCGGTCCCGGACGGCCCAGCCGAGCAGCAGGACGGCGCCGCTGAGCGCGATCAGCAGCACGGTGGTGCCGTCGCCGGACCGGGGCAGGCCGAGGGTGGTGGTGAGGACGGTCAGCAGGATGGTGGCGACCCAGACCGAGAGCAGGGTGGCCCGGCTCTCCCGGAGGGCGAGGGCGAGCATCAGGAAGGAGTACCCGACGACCATCGGGGCCGTCCACGGCCAGCTGCCCATCTCCTGGTGGTGGCGGGCGGTGATGGCGGCGGTGATGACGAGGGTGGCCGCGATGATCCACCAGGCGGCCAGCGGCCGGGTGACGGCGAGGAACAGCGGGGCGGTCTGGGCGAGGGTGAGGGCGGCGGCCACCGGCAGCACCAGGCCGTAGAAGTGGCTCAGGCAGACGATCCCGGTGGGGATCAGCACGGCCTGGAGGATGACCGCGACGACGTACGGGATGCGGCGCACCCAGCGTCGGCGGGCGTTGCCGAGCAGCGGGGTCCCGTCCTCGCTGGGGCTGGTCAGGTGCTTGTACAGGGTGCGCAGTTGACGGGCGGCGAACCTGCGGGCGTCGGCGGGGGTGAGCGTCTTCATCGCGGGCCAGCCTAGGGGGCGGGCCCGCGTCGGGCGTCGGACCGGAGCGCGAACTTCCAGGGGCTACCCCGGTACCGGGTCATACCCCGGTATCACCTGGGAGGGCGGTCACGGCCGCCAGTGGCCGGCCAGGGCGGGGCCGAGCTGGTCGAGGTAGCGCTCGATGATCGCGACCATGCCCTCGGGGCCGGCCGGTTCCTGTTCGGCGGTCCAGGACAGGTGGGCGGAGCGCAGCAGGCTGCCGAAGACGGCGGCGAGCACGACCGGGCGCAGGTCGCGGGTCGGGTCCAGTCCCTCGCGTTCGGCGAGCACCTGGACCACCAGCCGTTCCTGTTCGGTGACCCGGCGCAGGTGGGCGGCGAGCAGCGGGGGCGTCGCCTCGATGATCCGGAGCAGTTCGAGGGCGCTGCTGATCGAGCGGGGGCCGGTGGTCTCGGCGTGTCCGAGGTCGCGCCAGGCCTTGACGATCGCGGCGCGCAGGGCCTGCAGCGGGGTCTCCTCGGCGGGGCGCAGGCGCAGGCAGTGGATGAAGTAGTCCTCGGCGTCGGCCAGCACGGCGAGGGCGACTTCGTCCTTGTTGGCGAAGTAGCGGAAGAAGGTGCGTTGGGAGACGTCGACGGCGGAGGCGATCTCGTCGACGGTGGTGCGGGCGAAGCCCTGGCTGAGGAAGAGCATGTGGGCGGCTTGGACCAGGGCGTCGCGGGTCTGCTGCTTCTTGCGTTCCCGCAGGCCGGGGGCCCGGTCGGCGTCCGCGGGGGTGGGGTGGGGGGTGCGTGCGGCCATGGCGGGGCCTTCCGGGCGCTGGTGTGGCGGGTGGGAGCACAACTGTAGCGTTCTGACAAATGTCAGCTCAGGTCAGAAGTCATTGTTTGCCGAATGTCAGCTACTGACATAATCTGCCGAAGTGGCGCTCGTCGGCCGGGCACTCGTGGGGACGGGTGGGCTGTCGCAGCGCCACCATCACGTTCCGCTGTCTGACACGCCCCCGGAGGGCCCAGATGAGTCAGTCCGTCGTCAAGAACCCGGAGGCGGACGCACCGCCGCCGTCGAACCCCGGGGGAGGGCTCAAGGGGCACCCCTGGTTGACCCTGCTGACCGTCGCGGTCGGCGTGATGATGGTCGCCCTCGACGGCACGATCGTCGCGATCGCCAACCCGGTGATCCAGGAGAAGCTGAACGCCGCGCCCTCCGAGATCCAGTGGGTCACCAGCGGCTACCTGCTGGCCCTGGCGGTCTTCCTGATCACCGCCGGCAAGATCGGCGACCGCTTCGGCCACAAGTCCACCTTCCTGGTCGGCGCGGTCGGCTTCGCCGCCACCTCGGCCGCGATCGGCTTCGCGGGCAACATCCAGACCGTGATCGCCTTCCGCGTCCTCCAGGGCCTGTTCGGCGCGCTGCTCCAGCCGGCCGCGCTCGGCCTGCTGCGCGGGGCCTTCCCGGCCGAGCGGCTGAACATGGCGATCGGCATCTGGGGCGGGGTGATCGGCGCCTCCACCGCGGCCGGGCCGATCGTCGGCGGCCTGCTGGTCGAGCACGTCAGCTGGGAGTCGGTCTTCTTCATCAACATCCCGGTCGGCCTGATCGCGCTGGCGCTCGGCCTGTGGATCCTCAAGGACGTGCGGGCCGAGAACGCCGCCAAGTCCTTCGACCTGCCCGGCATCGCGCTGCTCTCGGTCGGGATGTTCGCGCTGGTCTTCGGCATCATCAAGGCCCCCGAGTGGGGCTGGGGCGACGGCCGGACGCTGCTGTTCCTGGGCGGCGCCGTGGTGCTGATGGTGCTCTTCGCACTCTGGCAGGGCCGGGCGAAGGAGCCGCTGGTCCCGCTCAGCCTGTTCCGCTCGGTGCCGCTGTCGGCGGGCGTGCTGCTGATGGTGCTGATGGCCTTCGCGTTCTTCGGCGCGATCTTCTTCGTGACCTTCTACCTGCAGAACGTGCACGGGATGAAGCCGGTCGACGCCGGGGTCCACCTGCTGCCGATGACCGGCATGATGATCGTCGGCTCGCCGCTGGCCGGCCTCGCGATCGGCCGGTTCGGCCCCCGGATCCCGATCGCGGCGGGCATGCTGATCACCACCGTCGCGATGTACGGCATGTCCACCCTGGACACCGGCTCCGGCACCGGCGTGATGTCGCTCTGGTTCGTCCTGATGGGCCTCGGCATCAGCCCGGTCATCGTCGGCGCCACCGAGGTGATCGTCGGCAACGCCCCGCTGGAGCTGTCCGGCGTGGCCGGCGGGCTCCAGCAGGCCGCGATGCAGGTCGGCGGCAGCCTGGGCACCGCCGTGCTGGGCGCCCTGATGGCCGCCAAGGTCGGCGACGTGCTGCCCGGCAACTGGGCCAAGGCGGGCCTGCCGCCGGTTCCCGCGGACCAGGCGGACGGCCTCAAGCAGGCCGCCCAGCTGGGCATCGCCCCGCCCGCCCCGCCCGGCACCCCGCAGCAGGCGGTGGACGCGATGGCCGGCGCGGTGCACCACTCCTTCGTCAGCGGGATGTCGCTGGCCTTCGCGGTGGCCGCCGTGGTGGCCTTCGTGGCCGCGCTGCTCGCCCTGCTGACCCGCCGCGGCGAGACCGACGCGGGCCCGGCGGTGCACATCTGACCGGCTGACCGGCTGAGCGCGGACGGCCCCGGACTCCCCACGGAGTCCGGGGCCGTCGTGCTGCCGGGACGGCGTCGTGCTGCCGGGACGGCGTCGTGCTGCCGGGACGGCGTCGTGCTGCCGGGACGGCGTCGTGCGGCCGGGGCCGCGTCGGGCCGCCGGGAACGCCGAAGGGCCGGACCCCCGTGCGGGGATCCGGCCCTTCAGGCGTCAGCGGGTGATCAGGCGTCGCCGCCGGCGGCACCCGGGTCGGCCGCCGCCACGTCCAGCAGCTGGTAGCGGTCGATCGCGTCCTTCAGCGCCGAGCGGTCGATCTTGCCCTGCTTGGCGAGCTCGGTGAGCACACCCAGGACGACCGACTGTGCGTCGATGTGGAAGAAGCGACGGGCCGCACCGCGGGTGTCGGCGAAGCCGAAGCCGTCGGCGCCCAGCGACTGGTACTGGCCCGGCACCCAGCGGGCGATCTGGTCCGGAACGGCGCGCATCCAGTCGGACACGGCGACGAACGGGCCCTCGGCACCCTGCAGCTTCCGGGTGACGTACGGCACCCGCTGCTGCTCCTCGGGGTGCAGCAGGTTGAACTCCTCGGTCTCCACCGCGTCGCGGCGCAGCTCGTTCCAGGAGGTCGCGGACCAGACGTCGGCCTTGACGTTCCACTCCTCGGCGAGGATGCGCTGGGCCTCCAGGGCCCACGGCACGGCCACGCCGGAGGCGAGGATCTGGGCCGGGATCTGGCCGGCGGTGGCCGGAGCGTACCGGTGCAGACCCTTGAGGATGCCCTCGACGTCCACGTTCTCGGGCTCGGCCGGCATCTTGATCGGCTCGTTGTAGACGGTGAGGTAGTAGAACACGTCCTCGCCGTGCGGGTGTTCGGCGCTGGAGCCGTACATCCGGCGCAGACCGTCCTGGACGATGTGCGCGATCTCGAAGCCGTACGCCGGGTCGTACGCGACGACGCCGGGGTTGGTCGAGGCCAGCAGGTGCGAGTGGCCGTCGGCGTGCTGCAGGCCCTCACCGGTCAGCGTGGTGCGGCCGGCGGTGGCGCCGATCACGAAGCCGCGGGCCAGCTGGTCGGCCATCTGCCAGAACTGGTCGCCGGTGCGCTGGAACCCGAACATCGAGTAGAAGACGTAGACCGGGATCAGCGGCTCGCCGTGGGTCGCGTAGGACGACCCGGCGGCGATCAGCGAGGCGGTGCAGCCGGCCTCGGAGATGCCGTCGTGCAGCATCTGGCCGGTCGGCGACTCCTTGTAGGCCAGCAGCAGGTCGCGGTCGACCGACTCGTAGGTCTGGCCCAGCGGGTTGTAGATCTTCGCCGACGGGAACAGCGAGTCCATGCCGAAGGTGCGGTACTCGTCCGGCGCGATCGGCACGAAGCGGTTGCCGATGCCCTTGTCCCGCATCAGGTCCTTGAGCACCCGGACGAACGCCATGGTGGTGGCGATGGTCTGGTTGCCGGAACCCTTCTTGACCGCCTTGTACGCGTCGTCACCGGGCAGCACCAGCGGGCGCGGGCGCACCTTGCGGGTGGGCACGTAGCCGCCGAGCTCCTGGCGGCGGTCGTGCATGTACTGGATCTCCTCCGAGTCACGACCCGGGTGGTAGTAGGGCGGGTAGCCCTCGTCCAGCTGCTTGTCGGTGATCGGCAGGTGCAGCCGGTCACGGAAGCGCTTCAGGTCCTCGACCGTCAGCTTCTTCATCTGGTGGGTGGCGTTGCGGCCCTCGAAGTTGGGGCCCAGCGTCCAGCCCTTGACCGTCTGGGCGAGGATGACCGTCGGCTGGCCCTTGTGCTCGCGGGCGGCCTTGAAGGCGGCGTAGACCTTCTTGTGGTCGTGGCCGCCGCGACCCAGGTGCTGGATCTGCTGGTCGGTCATGTTCTCGACCATGGCCCGCAGCCGCAGGTCGCTGCCGAAGAAGTGCTCGCGGATGTAGTCACCGGTCTCGGTGGCGTACGTCTGGAACTGGCCGTCCGGCGTGGTGTTCATCTTGTTCACCAGGACGCCGTCGCGGTCCTGCGCGAGCAGCGGGTCCCAGCTGCGGTCCCAGATGAGCTTGATCACGTTCCAGCCGGCGCCCCGGAACTGGGACTCCAGCTCCTGGATGATCTTGCCGTTGCCGCGGACCGGGCCGTCCAGGCGCTGCAGGTTGCAGTTGACCACGAAGGTCAGGTTGTCCAGGCCCTCGCGGGCGGCCAGCGACAGCTGACCGAGCGACTCGGGCTCGTCCATCTCGCCGTCGCCGAGGAAGGCGTAGACCTGCGAGTCGGAGGTGTCCTTGATGCCCCGGTGCTCCAGGTACCGGTTCATCCGGGCCTGGTAGATCGCGCCGAGCGGGCCGAGGCCCATCGAGACGGTCGGGAACTCCCAGAAGTCCGGCATCAGCCGCGGGTGCGGGTAGCTGGACAGGCCGTACGGGGCCTTCGACTTCTCCTGGCGGAACGCGTCGAGCTGCTGCTCGCTGAGTCGGTCCAGCAGGAAGGCGCGGGCGTAGATGCCGGGGGAGGCGTGGCCCTGGAAGAAGACCTGGTCACCCGACTCGCCCTCGGCGTCCTTGCCGCGGAAGAAGTAGTTGAAGCCGACGTCGTACAGCGACGCGGAGGAGGCGAAGGTGGCGATGTGGCCACCGACGCCGATGCCCGGGCGCTGCGCCCGGGAGACCATGACGGCCGCGTTCCAGCGGGTCGCGTTGAGGATCTTGCGCTCGATCTCCTCGTTGCCGGGGAAGAACGGCTCGTCCTTGGTCGCGATGGTGTTGACGTAGTCCGTGCTGCGCATCTCGGGCACGGCGACGCGCTTCTCGCGGGCGCGCTCGATCAGTCGCAGCATCAGGTAACGGGCACGCTCACGCCCCCGCTCGTCGATGGCCGCATCGAGCGACTCCAGCCATTCCGCGGTCTCCTCGGGATCGAAGTCCGGGACCTGACTCGGAAGGCCGCCAATGATGATCGGGTTGCGATCGGATCCGGAAGCCACGCTGTTCCTTCACTGTCGGTCGAAACTGAGGTGTGTCGCGCCGCCTCCATCGTGCTACCGCGCTCGGAGATCCGTCATCTCTACCGATCGGTAACCGTTCCGCCTGGTGGGCGGAGCGGTCTGGTGGTGCACGTCGCGGGCTTCTTCGTCCGCTCCGGCACCCCCGGGTGTTACGAAAAGAGGTGGTCCGACCTGGTGTCCCGTCCATCCGATGGCGGATGGCCGGGGTGAGGGCCAACAGGAGACTCTACGCCCGCGTACGCGCGGACCCCGAATGCCGTTCGCATCTCGGGCACACGTACGGCCTGTGGGCCGGGACCACCCGAAGCATCCTTGTCCCATGCAGAGAAGGGCAAATCGGTGTGATTCCCGACACGTCGACCGGCGTGTCCCGGTGCGACACGTCAACCTTTGGGGGGGATCGGGGGTCGGGTACTTGCGCGAACCGCCGCGCCCGTGTGGACTACGGCCACAGCCCCGGCATGGACGCCGGGCCGAATACTGGAGGTTATTCCCGTGAGCGCGACCGCGGACCCCGCGGACAAGTCCAACCCGGCGACCCGTCTCGGCTTCGAAGAGGGCCAGATCGTTCAGGAGCTCGGGTACGACGAAGACACTGACCAGGACCTCCGCGAGGGCATCGAGGAGATCACCGGGACGGATCTCGTCGACGAGGACTACGACGACGTCGCGGACGCCGTCCTGCTGTGGCACCGCGACGACGACGGGGACCTCACCGACGCCCTCGTCGACGCCCTGGAGTACCTGGCAGAGGGTGGTCTGATCTGGCTGCTGACGCCCAAGACCGGTCGGGACGGCCACATCGAGGCCTCCGACATCGCCGATGCGGCGAAGACCTCGGGCCTGTCGCAGACCAGCTCGATCAACATCGTCAAGGACTGGCAGGCCACCAAGCTCGCCACCAAGTCCACGGCGAAGCAGCCCAAGCAGCGCTGAACGGGCCCTGAGCCGCCCGCCGGGCCCCGCCGGAGTTCTCCTCCGGCGGGGCCCGGCGCTTTTGCGGGTGGGAGGCCGGGGGCTGTCGGCCGCCGCCCGCCGGTGTTCGCCGGCGTTCGTTGCTGTTCGCCGAGGGCGAAACGGTTGGGCCGCCCGACGGAGCGCGTCATCCGTTCGGCCGAACGCAGGTCAACGAATGCGAGGATGTGCCCAGCCGCGCCCGCCGCGCGGCCCGGTCGCGCCGTGCCAGCGCCGCGCGCACGCCGGAGGCGCGTCAGAAAGGTCCCGCTCATGGCCGTCGAGGTCGGCACCCAGGCTCCGGACTTCGAGCTCACCACCCAGCACGGGGAGACGGTCCGGCTGGCCGACTTCCGCGGCGCCAAGCACGTCGTCCTGGTCTTCTACCCGTTCGCCTTCACCGGGGTGTGCACCGGCGAGCTGGGGGCGATCCAGCGCGAGCTGGCCGGGCTGCAGAACGAGGAGGTCCAGGTGCTCGGCGTCTCCTGCGACTCCCAGTTCTCCCAGCGGGTCTTCGCCGACCGCGAGGGCCTGGAGTTCCCGCTGCTGGCCGACTTCTGGCCGCACGGCGAGGTCGCCCGGGCGTACGGCGTGCTGGACGAGCGGAAGGGCTGCCCGCTGCGCGGCACCTTCGTGATCGACAAGGCCGGCACGGTGCGCTGGAGCGTCGTCAACGGCCTCCCGGACGCCCGGGACGAGCAGGAGTACCTGAAGGTCCTCGCCGCCCTCTGAGGCCCGGCGCGGGCCCCTCGGGAGGCCCCGCCCGGCCCGGCCGACCCTCCCGTCCCGCCCGTTCGGCCGTACGTGCGGGAACCCGGCACTACGCTCGGGCCGTTGGCGGAGTGGGGCGTACGTCCGATTTCGGCGGGCGCGCCCCGAACCGCACCACCGGGGGCACCGACCGTGCCTCCCGATTCTTGGAGGACACGTGGGAGTCAGCCTCAGCAAGGGCGGCAACGTCTCGCTCACCAAGGAGGCCCCCGGGCTCCAGGCCGTCATCGTCGGCCTGGGCTGGGACGTCCGCACCACCACCGGGACGGACTTCGACCTGGACGCCAGCGCGCTGCTCTGCAACGAGCAGGGCAAGGTCGCCTCGGACGGGAACTTCGTGTTCTTCAACAACCTGAAGAGCCCGGACGGCTCGGTCGAGCACACCGGTGACAACCGCACCGGCGAGGGCGAGGGCGACGACGAGGCGATCAAGGTCAACCTGGCCGGCGTCCCCGCCGACGTGCAGAAGATCGTCTTCCCGGTGTCGATCTACGACGCCGAGGGCCTCGGCCAGAACTTCGGCCAGGTGCGCAACGCGTTCATCCGGGTGGTGAACCAGGCGAACAACGTGGAGCTGGCGCGCTACGACCTCTCTGAGGACGCCTCCACCGAGACCGCGATGGTCTTCGGCGAGCTGTACCGCAACGGCGGCGAGTGGAAGTTCCGCGCCATCGGCCAGGGTTACGCCTCCGGCCTGCGCGGCATCGCCCAGGACTTCGGCGTCAACGTCTGAGTCCTCCTGCGGCGCAAGGGAATTGCGCGTTCCTCCCGGGGCGGGGCCCGGCCCGGGGGGGGGGGGGGGGGCCCCCGGGGGGGGGGGGGCCCGGGGGGGGGGGGGGGGGGTTTTTACAGCGGGTATAACGGCGGCACCGGGCGGCCCGGGGGCGGGGGGGGGGAAAACGAG
>NZ_JBIVHS010000005.1:226710-249829 GCF_044749365.1 Kitasatospora sp. NPDC089509
CCCGCCCCCCCCCCCCTCGTCTGCGCCACAATGTGCGCCCCCCGCGGGGGCCGCTTGTTTGGGGGGCTCCCGGGGGGGCCCCCCCCGCCCGTTGGGGCGGGCGGCCCCCGCCCCGGCTTCGTCGGGGCCCGGTGCGCTGCGAGGATGTGAGTTCAGGAAGTTCAGCCGGCCGAAGCGGGCCGGCCGGGGCCGCGGGGGACTAAACCTGTATGGCGCCCCGGGAGAAGCAAGGGAGGAAGAACACCATGGTGGTCACGCTCGCCAAGGGCGGGAACGTCTCGCTCACCAAGGCCGCGCCGAACCTGACGCAGGTCCGGATCGGCCTCGGCTGGTCCGCCCGTTCGACCACGGGCGCACCGTTCGACCTCGACGCGAGTGCCCTGATCTGTGGCGGCGGACGGGTGCTCGGTGACGAGTACTTCGTCTTCTACAACAACCTCAAGAGCCCCGAGGGCTCGGTGGAGCACCAGGGCGACAACCTCGTGGGCGGCGACGACACGGGTGACGACGAGCTGATCCTGGTCAACCTGGAGCTGGTCCCGGCCCAGGCGGACAAGGTGGTCTTCGCGGTCTCGATCTACGAGGCCGAGGCCCGGCTGCAGAACTTCGGACAGGTGCGCAACGCCTACATCCGGGTCGTCAACTCCGTCGACGGCCAGGAGATCGCGCGCTACGACCTGTCCGAGGACGCATCCTCCGAGACCGCGATGATCTTCGGCGAGCTGTACCGGTACGCGGGTGAGTGGAAGTTCCGCGCGGTGGGCCAGGGCTACGCCTCCGGCCTGCGCGGGATCGCGCTCGACTTCGGCGTCAACGTACAGTAAGGGCGTAAATCGGACTTATCGCACTCGACATCGATCGACGATCAGACGATCAATGGTCAACGACCGAACGATCATGAGAACAGAGGGCAGTGCGGGGGTGACCTGACCGGGCCCGGCCCGGTCAGGCGTCTCGGGACCAGGCCGCCCCCGACACGGCCAGAACCCGAAAGGTAGCCAACTCCCGTGTTCCTCCGCACATTCGGCTGGTCGTTCGCGATCACCGCCCTGGGCCTGATCGCGGCCGGACTGCTCTGGGGAGCCCAAGGCTTCGGCATCGTGCTGATCCTCTCCATCCTGGAGATCTCCCTCTCCTTCGACAACGCGGTGGTCAACGCCACGGTGTTGAAGCGGATGAACCCGTACTGGCAGAAGATCTTCCTGACGGTGGGTGTGCTGATCGCCGTCTTCGGGATGCGCCTGGTGTTCCCGCTGCTGGTGGTCGGCCTCACCGCGAAGCTCAACCCGGCGACGGTCATCGACCTCGCGCTGCACTCCGACCACACCCACGACGGCCTCACCTACGGCCAGTACCTGGAGGCGGCCAACCCGGCCATCGCGGCCTTCGGCGGCGTCTTCCTGCTCATGATCTTCCTCGACTTCGTGTTCGACGAGAAGGAGCACAACTGGCTGGGCTGGCTGGAGCGCCCGCTGGAGAAGGTCGGCAAGCTGGACGCGCTCTCCAGCGTCGTCGCCCTGGTCGCCCTGGTGCTGGCCTCGCGCTTCCTGGCGGCCGAGCACGCCGAAACCGTTCTGCTGGCCGGGGTGCTCGGCCTGATCACCTACCTCGCGGTCGGCGGCCTCTCCTCGATCTTCGAATCGGGCCTGGAGGAGGAGACCGAGCGCGAGGAGGAGGCCGAGAAGGCCGGCAAGTCGATCCTCCAGGTCGGCGGCAAGGCCGCGTTCTTCCTCTTCCTCTACCTGGAGGTGCTGGACGCCTCGTTCTCCTTCGACGGCGTGGTCGGGGCCTTCGCGGTCTCCAACGACATCTTCCAGATCACCCTGGGCCTCGGCATCGGCGCGATGTACATCCGCTCGCTGACCGTCTTCCTGGTCCGCAAGGGCACCCTGGACGACTACGTCTACCTGGAGCACGGCGCGCACTACGCGATCGGCGCGCTCTCGGTGATCCTGCTGGTCGGGATCAAGTACCACATCCCGGAGATCGTCACCGGCCTGATCGGGGTCGCCTTCATCGGACTGGCCCTGGGCTCCTCGATCCTGCGCAACCGGCGTGCGGGGGCCGGCGAGGAGAAGAAACTGGTCGGCAGCGAACGGTAGTTCGTCGACTGTGCGAAGCGGCCGCCCCCGGGTTCGTCCCGGGGGCGGCCGCTTCGTGTTCGTCCGCTCTGTTCCTGCGGTGGTGCTGCTCCGTCGTGGGCCCTCGGGCCGGGGTCAGCCCAGCTGCTGCTCGATCGCGCGCAGCTTGCGCTCCAGCGAGTCCAGCTTCGGCATCGACAGGGTGTCGTCGTCGGCCGTCAGGTCGATGGTCGAGCTGCGGTAGGACGAGGACAGCGGGTCCGTCGAGCCCGAGGTCGAGGACGAGCCCGAGGCCGAAGAGGTCGAGGACGTCGAGGACGTCGAGGAGTAGGACGTCGAGGAGTAGGACGAGCCGACGGCGGCACGCGGCCGGTAGCCGGAGTCCAGGGAGGCCGACTCCCGCAGGCCGGCCGAGGCGGACGAGCCGAGCGGGGCGGACGAGCTCGACGGGCTCGACGAGGTGTAGCGGTCCTGCGCGGTGGTGGAGGTGGCCTGGTCGCTCCCGGCGGCTAGGGCAGGCTCCGTAGCGCTCGGGCCGTCTCCGGCCGCCGTGAGCGCGGGCACCTGACGCCCGCCGCGGGCCCGGGAGAGCATGCCGCCCTGGCGGGAGATGGCCTTCAGCTCGGCCCGCTCGCGACGGTCCGCGGACCGGGCGCGCACCTTGGCGTCCATCTTCGCCTGGCGCTCCTCGCGCACCTCCTCGACCGCCTCGTCCAGGCTGCGGACGTTCTCCAGCAGCATCAGCGACCAGGCCGCGTAGGTCTCGCGCGGGGCGCGCAGCCAGCGGACGATGCGGATCTGCGGCAGCGGACGCGGCACCAGGCCCTGCTCGCGCAGGGCGGCCTTGCGGGTCTGCTTCAGCGCCCGGTCGAACAGGATCGCCGCCGAGATCGACATGCCGGAGAAGAACTGCGGGGCACCGGCGTGGCCGTCGCCGCGCGGGGCGTGCACCCAGTTGAACCAGGCCGAGGCGATCGCGAACACCCAGACCAGCAGGCGGGAACCGAGCGCGGCGTCACCGTGGCTGGCCTCGCGGACGGCGAGCACCGAGCAGAACATCGCGGCGCCGTCCAGGCCGAACGGGACGAGGTACTCCCAGCCGTTGGACAGGCCCAGGTTCTCGATGCCGAAGCCCACCAGACCGTGGAACGACAGCGCGGCCGCGACGCCGGCGCAGCAGAACAGCAGGGTGTACGAGGAGATGCCGTAGATCATCTCCTTGCGACGGCGACGCTCCTCGCTGCGCTCCCAGGAGTCGCCGGCCTCGTCCTTCTTCGAGCTCTTGAATCGCAGCGTCGCCATCAGGATGGCGACGAACAGCAGGGCTGCGCCGCCGACGACGGTCCAGACCAGCTGTATGGAGGTCAGGTTCATTGCGGGTCGGGCCTCGGGTTTCCGCAGGGGACAGGTACACGGTGCGACACAGGCGGTCAGGCCCCGTCGTGCGGGCATCGCCTGACGGTTCGTTCGTCACCGCACGGCGTGCCCACCGCGCCCGCGCAAGGGCGGACGGGACACCTGTGCGGCTAGACGATATCGCGTCCGAAGGGGCGGCATGTTACGGGAGGGCGGCTTCCCGGGGCCAATCGACCCACCGGTTCGGGGCACGGCTGCGCGGGAACACCCCGGCGGGGTAGGGAAAGGGGAAGTCCGGGTATCCGTCGGCCGGGTGGATGCCCGATCATGGACCGGCGGATCGTCAGACGGCCGGACCCGGCCGCGGAGGCAGGGGGAGAGGACGGGATGGTCTCGATCTGGGAGTACCTGCGCGGGGACAAGAGCTACACCTTCGACAACCCGGGCGGGCAGCACAAGGTCACGCTCACCAAGTCGGCGCCGCAGCACGCGATCACCGGCTCCGCCGCCACCACCGGCTACCTCTACGTCAACCTGCACTGGACCATGCGTTCCGGCGCCAACCGGCCGAGCACCCGGGACACCGTCAAGCGGTTCTTCAGCCCGCGGATCTTCCGCCCGCTGGAGCCGGACTCGCCGGGGAGCAACGAGCAGCTGAACGTCGACCTCGACCTGGCCTGCATGTACGAACTCTCCGACGGCACCCGGGGCGTGGTGCAGCCGCTCGGTGAACTCTTCGGCGACCTGCGGGAAGCGCCGTACATCAAGCTCAGCGGCGACGACCAGTACGGGGCGCCGTCCGGCGAGACGATGTACGTCAACCTGGAGAAGAAGGACAAGTTCAAGCGGCTGCTGATCTTCGTCTACATCTACGACGGCACCCCGGCCTTCGAGCAGACCCACGCGGTGATAACGATCGTGCCGCAGACCGGGCCGCGGATCGAGATCAAGCTGGACGAGCGGGCCCGGGCGGCGCGCTCCTGCGCGGTGGTGCTGATCGAGAACGGCGGGGACAACCAGCTGACGGTGCGTCGCGAGGTGAGGTACGTCAACGGGTTCCAGGCGGACATCGACCGGTTGTACGGCTTCGGGATGCAGTGGCAGCGGGGGTACAAGGGGCAGCAGCCGGGGGGCGGGGACTGAGCCCCCCCGGCTCGGCGGGGCCCTACCAGGTGCGGGCTCGGTGGGGCCCCACCGGGTGTGACTCGGCGGGGCTTCGGTGTCGGCTGCTCAGTGGGGCTGGAACTGCGGGCCCTGCGGGGGCAGTGCGAACTCCTCGCCGGTCGGCGTCGGTGCCGGTGCCGAGGTCGGGGGCTGCGGCGGGACGGGCGGCTGCTGACCGGTGCCGGGCTGCTGCTGGTGCGGGTAGCCGTAGCTGCCGGGGTGCGGCTGCTGGTGCGGCGCCTGGGGGTAGCCGTAGCCGGTGCCCGGCTGGGGTTGGGGCTGCGGCGGGTAGGGCTGGTTGGGCTGCGGGTAGCCGTAGCCGGTCGCGGGCTGGGGTTGCTGCGGGTAGCCGTACCCGGTGCCGGGCTGCTGCTGGGGTTGGTGCTGCGGCTGGTGCGGCGCCTGGGGGTAGCCGTAGCCGTCCGGGCGGTGCGCCGGCGGCGCGGGCGGGGCCTGCGGGGCCGGGGGGACGTTCGGGGGCACGGTGGGCGGGGCCACCGGCGGGGGCGGGGTCGACGGTGCGGCGGGCGGTGCGGTGGCCGGGCCGCTCGTGGCGGGTGCGGAGGTGGGTGCGGACGCGGACGTCGACGCGGGAACGGGTGCGGGCGTCGAGGCCGGAGCCGGGGTGGCAGGAGCCGCCGGGGACTGCGCCGGAGCCTGGGCGTGCGGGACGGCCGGAGTCAGCGTGAAGGTGCCGGGCTCGGGCCGGGTCTCGGAACGCGGGTCGGGCAGCGGGGTGGCGCGCGGGTCGACCGCGCCGGTGGGCGTCGCGGTGGTGGCGGACACGGGGGCCGCTGAGGCTGCCGGGGCCGCCGGATCCTCCGCCTCGTCGTCGACCGTGATGCCGAAGTCGGTGGCCAGGCCGATCAGCCCGGAGGTGTAGCCCTGGCCGATCGCCCGGAACTTCCAGCTCCCGTTGCGCCGGTAGAGCTCGCCCGCGACCAGCGCGGAGACGTTCTCGGCGTCGGCGATCGCGAACTCGGCCAGCGCGGGCGCGCCTTCACCGCTCGCGGCGTCGAACAGCAGCAGCCGCAGCCCGGGGACGGCGCGGAACGGGCCGCCCTCGGAGGAGCCGGCCAGCACCACCCGGTCCACCTCGGCGGGCAGCTTGGCGAGTTCGACCTCGACCGTGTCGATGATCTCGGCGCCGCCGGAGGTGTGCTGCTTGGGCAGGTGGCGCACCATCCCGGAGGGGTGCCGCGGCTGGTTGTAGAAGACGAAGTCGGCGTCCGAACGGACCTTGCCGTTGGCGCCGAGCAGCAGCGCGGATGCGTCCACGTCCGGCGCACCGGGCGTGGCGCTCCAGCGCAGCACGGCGCGGACCGCCGCCGCCGGCAGTGCGATGTTGGCGCCCTTGGCCATCACGTGCGTCATAGCGGACCATCCTGCCTGTTCGCCACCCCTTCGGACAACGTGACCGGGACCGTCGGTACGGGGGTGGACTTTGCCAAGAATTGCGCCGGACCGAGGTTTGCGGGCGAGGTCCGTCCGATCGTCGGGTGACGGGTCCGAGCGGACCCGGCGCGCTGCGTGACCCGGACGGGACGTTCCGGGCGTCGGGCCGGGCGTCGGACCGGACGTCCCGGGAGTCGGGCCGGGCGTCCCGGGAGTCATACCGGATGTTCCGGGAGTTCAGTGCCCCGACGCCGGGAACGGCCGGAAACCGTTCGTACGATGGGCGTTCGATCAGGTCTCCGGGGGCCGGCTCCGGGGCCGGTGGGGGAGTCCGTCCGCGGTGTGACCGGGTGGGACCGGGTGCGACCAGGTGGGACCGCGGGCCGGGGGCCGACCATCCCGAGGAGGGCACCTTGCGCCATTTCGGCCACCTCGCCGACGACGTCCGCTCCCGGCTGTTCCTGGAGCAGCCGCGGACGTTCACCGCGCGGAGCGAGCCCGCGGTGCTCGCCACCGCCCTCGGCGGCACCCTCTACAGCCCCGCCACCAGGCCCGTCCTGGCCGCCGACATCCGGAAGCAGGCCGCGCGGGGCGTGGTCTCGATGGTGCTCTGCCTGGAGGACGCGATCGCCGACCACGAGGTGGACGCGGGCGAGCGGAACCTGATCGAGCAGCTGACAGACCTGGTCAATGATTTCACCGACTCGACACAGGAACACCCCCTTCTCTTCATCAGGGTCCGCGCCGCCGAGCAGATCCTCGACCTGGCCGAACGGCTCGGTCCGGCCGTCGGACTGCTGAGCGGCTTCGTGCTGCCCAAGTTCACCCCGCAGAGCGGCGGCGCCTACCTGACCGCCCTCGCCGCCGCGGAGGCCGCCACCGGGCAGCGGCTGTTCGCCATGCCCGTCCTGGAGTCGCCCGAACTCGCCCACCTGGAGACCAGGCGCGCCCACCTCCTCGGCATCGCCGAACTGCTCGCCGACCACCGCGAACGGGTGCTCGCCGTGCGGCTCGGCGTCACCGACCTCTGCTCCGCGTACGGGCTGCGGCGCTCGCCCGACCTCACCGCGTACGACGTGGCGCTGGTCGCGGCGGCGATCGGGGACGTGGTCAACGTGCTCGGCCGGGCGGACGGCACCGGGTACACCGTGACCGGACCGGTCTGGGAGTACTTCCCGGTGCAGGAGCGGATGTTCAAGCCCCAGCTGCGCCGCACCCCGTTCGCCGCCTCGGCCGGCACCGCCCGGGCCTCCGGCGAGGAGGTCCGCCGCCGGATCATCGAGCACGACCTGGACGGGCTCATCCGGGAGATCGAACTCGACCGCGCCAACGGCCTGCTGGGCAAGACCTGCATCCACCCCAGCCACGTCCCGGCCGTGCACGCGCTCTCCGTGGTCACGCACGAGGAGTACTGCGACGCCCGCGACATCCTCCGGCAGGAGCAGGGCGGCGGCGGGGTACTGCGCTCGGCGTACACGAACAAGATGAACGAGGCCCGGCCGCACCGGGCCTGGGCGGAGCGGGTGCTGCTGCGGGCGGAGGTCTTCGGGGTCGCCCGGGAGGACGTGAGCTTCGCGGAGCTGCTGTCGGCCTGTCTGTGCGGCTGACGTCCGTGGGCGTGGCCGTGGCCGCTGATCGCCCTGCGAACCGACCGGACGGCGTGCGTGGACCGGCCGACCGACGCGTGTGAAACCGACGAGCACCCGAGCACCTTGAGCACCCGAGCACCTTGAGCACCCGAGACCCGAGGCCCGAGCCCCGAGTACCCGAGCACCATCGAAGGCGGGACCAGCAGTGAAGAGAGCAGTACAGCAGAGCACGTGGACCGGGCGCTGGGTCGCCGAGCGGGCCGGGGTGGCGCTGACCGGGTCGGAGCGGCTGCCCGAACTCGTCGGCCTGGCCCTGCGCTCCGGCAACCCCAGGCGCGCCCACCTGCTGGTCTCCAGCGTGCTCGGCAAGCACGTCCCGCAGCGGCCCGCCGTGGTGCACGGTTCCGGGCTCGAACTCGGCCGCAGGGTGCGCGAGTTGCTCGGCCCCGAGGCGGCCGCGCGGGCCGTCGTCCTGGGCTACGCCGAAACGGCCACCGGCCTCGGTCACAGCGTCGCCGACGGCCTGGACGCGCCCTACCTGCACTCCACCCGCCGCCCCGTCCCCGGGATCCCGCCGCTGGGTGGCTTCGAGGAGGAGCACTCGCACGCCACCGGGCACCTGCTGCTCCCCTCCGACCCCCAACTCCTGGGCAGAGACGGCCCGTTGGTGTTGGTCGACGACGAGCTCTCGACCGGCCGGACGGTCCTGAACACCCTCCGCGAACTGCACGGCCGCCACCCGCGCGACCACTACCTCGTGGTCACCCTGGTCGACCTGCGCTCGGCAGAGGACCGGCGCCGGCTGGCCGCGGCCGCCGCCGAACTCGGCGTCCGGCTGGACGTGGTGGCCACCGCGAGCGGTGGCGTCGCCCTGCCCGAGGACATCGTGGCCCGCGCCGAGCGGCTGATCGCCTCGGTGCCCCCGGCCGCCCCGCCCCCGGCGGCCGACCCGGCCCCGCTGGTCCGGGTCGGACTGGACTGGCCCGCCGGACTGCCGGACGGCGGCCGGCACGGCTTCACCGCGCGGGACCGCGAACGGCTCGACGCCGTACTGCCCGCTCTGGCGGGGCAGTTGGCGGAGGCGCTGGAAGCGGACGTGCCGGATGTGGAGGCGCCGGGTGCGGAGGTGTCTGTTCCCGCGGGTGCGGAGGTGCCTGTTCCCGCGGGTGCGGCGGCGGAGCGGGTGCTGGTGCTCGGCTTCGAGGAGCTGATGTACGCGCCGCTGCGGCTGGCCGAGGCGCTCGCCCAGCGGCTCGGCGGCGACCGCGTCCGCTACTCCACCACCACCCGCTCGCCCGTCCTCGCCGTGGACGACCCCGGCTACGCGATCCGCACCCGGCTCGCCTTCCCCGCCCACGACGACCCCCAGGACGGCAGCTCGCGCGAGCGCTACGTCTACAACGTCGCCCCGGGCGCCGACGGGGTCCGCCGCTTCGACGCCGTGGTGCTGGTGGTGGACGACGTAGCCGACACGCCGGCCCTGCACCAGGGGGAGTACGCGCTGCTGCGCCAGCTGCGGCAGGTCACCGGCCGGGTGGTCCTCGCGGTGCTGCCCTCGCACCGGCCCGCGCGGCCGTCGTCGGGCCGGCCGTCGCTGCCCGCCCCGCTGTACGGACCGGCCTTCTCCTCGTACCGGCCGGAGGAGGTGGCCTGGCTGCTCAAGGATCTCTCCGCCGTCCCGCTCGAAGCCCCCACCGAGGAGCGTGAGGAGGCCGTCCAGAACGGCGGCGCCCACTACGCCGAGTCGCTGCCGGTCGAGTACACGCCGAGCCCCGAGTACCAGGAGCTGTTCCACCGGGCGCTGCACGGCTCCGCCGAACGGATCGCGCTGGCCGTCGGCACCGTCGCCGAGACGCTGCTGCGCGAGCGCGGCCCCGGCCTGGTGCTCGCCTCGCTGGCCCGGGCGGGAACGCCGGTCGGCATCCTGGTCCGCCGCTGGCTGGCCTTCGCCCACGGCCTGGACGTACCGCACTACGCGGTGTCGATCGTCCGCGGCCGGGGCATCGACCGGGTCGCCCTGCGCTACCTGGCGGCCCACCACCGGGCGGCCGACGTGGTGTTCGTGGACGGCTGGACCGGCAAGGGCGCGATCACCCGCGAACTCACCGCCGCACTGGCCGACACCGGCTTCGACCCGGACCTCGCGGTGCTCGCCGACCCCGGCCACTGCGTCCGGACGTACGGCACCCGGGACGACTTCCTGATCCCCTCCGCCTGTCTCAACTCCACGGTGTCCGGGCTGGTTTCACGCACCGTGCTGCGGGCCGGGCTGATCGGCCCCGAGGACTTCCACGGGGCCAAGCACTACGCCGAGCTGGCCGGTGGCGACGTCTCGGAGGACTTCCTCGCCGCGGTGTCCGCCCGGTTCGGGGCGGTCCGGTCCCACGCGGTCGAACAGGCCGGCCGACTGGCCGCCGACCCGGACCGCACGCCCGACTGGGTCGGCTGGGCCGCCGTGGAGCGGATCAGCGCCGAGTACGGGATCGACGACGTCAACCTGGTCAAGCCGGGGGTCGGCGAGACCACCCGGGTGCTGCTGCGCCGGGTGCCCTGGCGGGTGCTGGCCCGGCGCGGCGTCGGCGCCGACCTCGACCACGTCCGGCTGCTCGCCGCGCAGCGCGGGGTCCCGGTCGAGGAGGTGGACGAACTGCCGTACAGCTGCGTGGGGTTGATTCACCCCCGGTACAGTCGGGGGGCGACGGGCGCGAGCGGGCGGGCCGTGGCGGCTGCCCCGACGGTGGGGAGGGAGTCCTGATGGCCGGTGCCGTGGGTCCTGTCGGTTTTGCCGGCCCTACCGGCGCCGCCGATGTGCTGGTGGCCAGTGACCTGGACCGTACGCTCATCTACTCCGACCGGGCCCTGGCCCTGTCCGGGCCGGACCACCTGGCGCCACGGCTGCTCTGCGTCGAGCTGCTGGACGGGCGGCCGCTGTCCTACCTGACCGAGCGGGCCGCCGCCCTGCTGGCCGAACTCGGCCGCCGGGCCCGCTTCACCCCCGCCACCACCCGGACCGTCGAGCAGTACCGGAGGGTCAACCTGCCCGGCCCGCGGCCGACGTACGCGATCTGCGCGAACGGCGGCCAGCTGCTGGTCGACGACCGACCCGACCCGGACTGGCGCCACGAGATCACCGCGCGGATCGCCGCCGGCTCGGCGCCGCTGGACGAGGTGGTGCACCGGCTGGCGCTGAGCGCCGACCCGGAGTGGACCCACAAGCGGCGGATCGCCGACGAGCGGTTCGTCTACCTGGTCGTCGAGCGCGACCGGCTGCCCGGCGGCTGGCTGACGGAGCTGACCGGCTGGTGCGCCGAACGCGGCTGGCGGATCTCGCTGCAGGGCCGCAAGGTGTACGCGGTGCCGCAGCCGCTCACCAAGAGCGCCGCGCTCGCCGAGGCCGTCCGGCGCAGCGGCGCGGGCACCGTGCTGGCGGCCGGGGACTCGCTGCTGGACGCCGACCTGCTGCTCGCCGCCGACGCCGGCTGGCGGCCGGGGCACGGCGAACTGGCCGACAGCGGGTGGACCGCCCCCGGCGTCACCGCCCTCCCCGAGGTGGGGGTGACGGCGGGGGAGGAGATCGTCCGCCGGTTCCTCGCCGCCGTCCCGGCCCCGTCCGTCTAGGCCCTGTCCGGCCGATCTTGCCGGGCGCGCGACGCCGGGCATCCCGCCTGGACGCACGCCCGAATCGCCCAAGTACATCCAGTACGAGGCCGACTCGGGCGCACGCCCAGCCGGGCGCGAAGTGGGGGTACCTCCCGGCCGAAGGCTGGGGGAGCCGCGCGCTGATCCGCCAAGATCGGCCGGACAGGACCTAGCCGGCCCCTAGCCGCAGCACCCGCCGCCGCAGCAGCCGCCCCCGCTCGGGGCCTGCTGCGGCGCGCCGCCGGCCGCGCCGGTGACGGCGACGGTGGACAGCAGTTTCACGGTGTCCGGGTGGCCCTGCGGGCAGACGGCGGGGTCGTTGGCCTGGGCCATCGGGCGGCGGAGCTCGAAGGTGGCGCCGCAGGAGCGGCAGCGGAAGTCGTAGCGTGGCATACCGGCAGGGTACCGAGTGCCGGTCGCCTCAGCGCTGTTGGCCGAGATCGCCGCGGATCATGCCGATCACCCGGGCCGCCGTCTCCCGTACCGCCGCCAGCTCCGTCAGGAAGTGCCAGTAGTCGGGGTGCCGGCCGGCCGCCTGGAGGGTCGCCAGCGCGCGGTCCAGCCGGGCCACCGCCTCGTCCAGCGGGGCGGCGTGCCGCGGGTCCGGCGCGGTGCGGCCGGCCATCGCGAGGCGCTGGGCGTCCCGTACGGCGAACCGGGCGCGCTCCACCTCCCGGGTCGGGTCGTGCTGCACCTCGTTCAACTGCCGCAGCCGGTCGTTCACGGCGACCACCGAGCCGTCCGCGGTGTCCAACAGCGCGCGGACCGTACCGATCGCCGCCGTCGCGTCCGCCCAACGCTGCTCGTCCCGGGCCCGGGCGGCGTCCGCGAGCTTGCGCTCGGCGGCCCGGCCGGCCTCGGCGACCTGCTCCGGCACCCGCTGGAGGTCCTGCCAGCAGGCGGTGCTGAACCGGCGGCGCAGCTCGCTGAGCGCGGGATCGACCGTCGCCGCCTTGGTCTCCAGCGCCTGGATCCGGGTCCGCAGACTGGACACCCGCCGGTCCAACTCGCGGGCCCGCTCGGGCAACTGGGCGGCGTCCGCGGTGATCGCCTCGGCCCGCCGCCGGACCTCCTCGGCCCGGTGCAGCGTCGCCGCCACCCCGTGCCGCGCCGCACCCTCGTTCAGCCGCCCCAGCTCCGGCGCCAGCTCGGCCAGCCGGGCGGCCAGGTCGTCGGCCCGCAGCCCCGCGCCGCGCACCTCGTCCAGCGTCGTCGTCGCCCCGAGCAGCGCGCGCTTGGCCTGCTCGACGGCCGGGGTGACCCGCATCAGCTGCTGCTCGGCGTGCTGCAGGACGGGCTGGAGGCGGCGCAGGAAGTCCGACAGCTCGGCCCGGGCGGACCGGAGCTGACCCTGCACGTCCGCCAGCAGCCGACGGGCCTGCGCGGCCGAACCGGCGTCCAGCTCCTCCCGGTCCAGATCGTGGGCGTCCAGCGCGGCCAGGTAGTTCACCGTGACCTGCTCCACCCGGCCGGAGATCGCCGGCAGCTCGGCCAGCGCCCGCTCCGCCGCCGCCCTCTCCTCGGCGGCCCGGACGGTCTCCACCGCCAGCTGCAGCTCGCGCTGCGTCTCGTCCAGCTCGTAGAACGCCTCCTGCGCCGCGGCCCGCGCCTCCCGGGCCTCCGCCCGCACACCGTCCCCGCCGCCCCGCCGCCCCCACCAGCCACCACTGCCCGCCGACGCCAGCACCACCGCCCCCAACGCACCCGCCAGCACCACCGGCAACACCAGCGCCTCGCCCAGCGCACTCCCCGCCCGCCGCCCGCTCCCGCCGGCCACCGCCACTGCGCGCTCCCTGCTCCGACCCGGCTGATCCGCGCCCATTCTCCCCGATCCCCCCTCCCCACCGGCACCCCGGCCCTCGCCCCGCGCCACACCAGCCCCCAGGACCAGGTACCCTGGGCACTCGTCGTGCGCCCACCGGGCCACGCCGGGGGCGCGTAGCTCAGTGGTAGAGCGCTGCTCTTACAAAGCAGATGTCGGCGGTTCGAAACCGTCCGCGCCCACAGCAAACATGCAGGTCAGAGGGCCATGGTGTCAGCTCGAAGGAGCTGGCACCAGGGCCCAAAACACATTTAGAACACATCACGCCGCGGGGGCGTTCGCAGCTGCCTCCAGCGCAGCGACTTCGGCGGCGAGCTTGGCCGCCTTCTTCTGCGCCTTCTCGGCCTTCTTCTTCGCCAGCTTGAGCACCTTCGACCGCTGGCTGTCGAGCCGGTCCGACACCTCGTCCAGACGGTCCGGCCAGAGGTGACCGTACGTGTCCAGCGTCAGAGTCGCGGTCTTGTGGCCGAGCATGGTCTGGACCACCTTGACGTCGGCGCCGCTTGCGATTGCCAGGGAAGCCGCAGTGTGGCGCAGCTTGTGGAGCGTGATGCCGAGGGCTGCGAGGCCGGCGGACTCTAGGGCCTTTTTGAAACGTCGGCGCGTAAAATTGCCGACAATCAACGTCCCACCCTCGGGGGCAGTGAATAGAAGGTCGTCCGGTTTGCGGTCAGCCATCAAGAGTTCGAGTTCCTTGAGGAGAAACGCAGGTACCGGGACCGAGCGGCGTTCATGGTTCTTCGGGGTGTCGAGGTATAGCCCGGTCTTGTCTCGACTCCACGTTTCAGCAATCCCGTACACGTCGGGTGGCGAGATTTACACGGCCTACCGTGATCGCGGTTGCCTCGCCCCAGCGAACCCCCGTGTAGGCAAGGAAGAGAATCAGGGTTCGGTACTCGCCGCAGGCGTCGGCCAGGTCTTCTACCTGCACATTGTCCAGATAGACGTGCTCTGGCGGGACATAGCGCGGGAGCGGGATTCCGATCGCCGGGTTGTAGGCGATCCGGCGAGCTCGCACTGCGTAATCCAGCACGCCCTTAAGGACGACGTGGATCTTTCGAATGGAACTGGCCGACAGAGCCTCTCCATTGGCCACGGAGTCAGCGAGGATGCCGCCGAGCCACTTGGCGATGCCATCGAACTGAATCCTTGCAACCGACGTCGTCCCCCATTTGAGAAGAACGTAGGTGTCAAGCGCGATTCGGTACCTAGTGCGGGTTGAACGCTTCGCATTGAGCTTGGAGGTGAACCATTCTTCGGCAATTTCCGCGAACTTCGTGCGGCCGGCCGATGGGTCTCGATAGGTTCCATTGCCAAGTTTTTCCTCCATCTCAGTTCGAGTGACCTCGGCATCGACCGTGCGCTGGACGGTCTTCATGCGAGCCTGGCCGTCCGGGTCGTACCACCGAACTCGATACCTGCCAGGGGCTTTACGGCCGCTGGACTTCGCTTTTGCTACTGCCGACTTGAAGTCGGCATGGTTGACGCGGTCCTCTATCCATACGCGGGACATATATCACCTGGATCTGCCTTGCAGTCTTCATGGTCATCTTCATTCCTTCTTTCTGCCCGTTCGAATGTGCGACCTGTGTCGCATTTCGGGTTTCATGGTTTATCCCCCCCGCACACGTCTCAATGACGACACTGTGCGGGGGAGGGAGCCAGAGCTTGGCGGTGTCGTGCCGGAGCTCAGGCCGGCCGGGGGATCGGTCGAACGCCGAGGGCGGGGTTGCTCGGCAGGTATCCGTGGCGGACGCCGAGTTCTAGGGCGCGCTTGAGAGCAGCGAGGGCGCTATTGATCGCGGCGACGCTCGGCTGGCCGTCGGCGTGCAGGGTTGACATCAGGCGCTCGACGTCTGCTCGGGTGATCGTGATGGCGATCCTGTTGCCAAGGCGAGGCAGCACGTGGCGGTCGAGTGGCCCGCGGTTGGGGAACGTTGATGCTCCCGGCTTGGCGGACCGTACCGGCAGGGACGACCAGCGATCGACCAGGTCGCCAAGTGTCAGCGGCGCCCGGCCGTGGGCGATGTCGGCCCGCATGGCCGCCGCGAGTTGGGAGGTCGGCACGCTCAGGCTGTGGGAAGTCCCCGATGCGTCGCGCCAGCGAAACCATCATGTCCGGTTCGGCGGGAGGCCGCGCGAAAAAGGACCCGCCACGAGCAGGCACCTCGCCGTGCGGCCGACCCAACCTCCTGGTTGGGACGGTGCAGACGGTTGGCACGCGACTACGAGCGCAAGACCGCGCACGCCGAAGCGATGATCAAGGTCGCCATGATCCGCCTCATGGCCGCCCGCCTCGCCGACGAGACGATCGAACCCCGCGGCCCCATCGAGACCGAAGCAGCACGCCGCCTCGCCGACGACCTCAAGAACGAGTGATCACCCGATTATCCAACAATTTCTCAGACGTTCTTCGTACGCAGGCTCCACCATCCGAGGACGATGGCGGCCGCGGTCCACAGCAGCATGACGAGACCTCCGGCCATGGGCGGCAGGTCGCCGCTCTCCTGGTGGATCTGCATCAGGCGCAGGCCGGCACGGTCCGGGAGCAGCCGGCTGTAGGGGCGGAGCCGGTCCGATACGCCGAGCGTGCCGGAGAGGACGAAGAAGAGCGGCAGGAGGATGCCCAGCGCGGTGAGCGTGCGGCGGACCATGATGGCCACGGCTGCGGAGAACGCTGCCAACAGGGCGAAGTAGGCGGCGTTTCCCAGACAGGAGCGGATCCCCTCGGGGGTGAGGAGCAGGGTGCTGCCGTGGGTCAGTGTCGCAGTGCCGAGTGCCACGGAGAGCATGCCGGAGAGCAGGCCGCAGCCGAGGCCGACGAGGGCGAGAGTGATGAGTTTCGCGGTCAGGAAGGTTCGGCGGTCGGGTACGGCGGCCAGGGAGATCCGGATCAGGCCGGTGGTGAATTCGGATCCGGCGGCGCGGACCGCGAGGATGACGATGGCGAGCTGGCCGAACTGCACTCCCGTGCAGGAGAGGCCCACAGGGTCGAACGCTTCCTGCTGTTCGGCGTCGAGTCCGCGATAGTCGGAGCCCAGTAGCGCGCAGACCAGGATTCCGAGGAGGGTGGTGGTCAGGACGGCTGTCGCCGCCAGCCAGTAGGTGGAGGAGACAGAGCGGAGCTTCAGCCACTCTCCGGCCAGGGCGTCACGCATGGGTCGCCTCCGTGGCCGGAATCCGTGTGACGTACTCGGCGGCCTGTTCCGTGAGGCTGAGGTACGCCTCTTCCAAGGTTGTTCTCACCGGGGCCAGTTCGTGGATGGGGAAGCCGTGCGCGGCCGCGAGGTCGCCGATCCTCTCGGCGGCCAGGCCGGACACTACGCATTCCCGGCCCTGCTGGGAGAGCTCGCCACCGGCACCGGTGATGACCGGCGCGAACTCGTCGATCCTGGGGCAGCGCAGTCGTGTCCGGGGGCTGCTCAGGTTGGTGAGCTGGTCGACGGGACGGTCTGCGAGCAGGCGACCGCGGCCGATCACCAGGATCTGATCGGCGGTGACCGCCAGTTCGGAGATGAGGTGGCTGGAGAGCAGTACCGTGCGTCCTTCACGAGTGAGCCGGCGGAGGAGGTCGCGCAGCCAGCGGGTTCCCTCGATGTCGAGGCCGTTGACCGGCTCGTCCAGGATGAGTACCCGGGGATCTCCGAGCAGCGCGGCCGCAAGGCCGAGCCGCTGGCGCATTCCGAGCGAGTAGCCACCGACCTTGCGCTTGGCCGCAGGCGTGAGACCCACGAGTTCCAGGACCTCGGCCGGCCTGTGGTTCGGCAGTCCGTTGGTGCGGCCGAGCCATTGGAGGTGGGCCAGGGCGGAGCGCTGGGGGTCGGCCGCGGATCCGTCGAGGAGGGCGCCCACGTCGGTCAGTGGTCGGGTCCGGCCCTGGTAGGGGCGTCCGCCGATGGTCGCGGTGCCGGAGTCCGGTGTACTGAGACCGAGCAGGATCCGCATCACGGTGGACTTGCCGGCGCCGTTCGGGCCCAGCAGGCCGGTGACCCGGCCAGGGAGGGCCTGGAACGACAGGTCGTCGAGGACGGGGTGGTCGCCGTAGCGCATGACCAGGTTCTTGACCTCAATCACCGCACACCGCCGGGGTCGGCCGATCGAGGTGCACGGTCAGATCGACGACGTCTGCCAGAGGGTCCACCAGGTGGGAGGTGAGGACGACGGTGCGTCCTTCCAGCCGCCATTCTCCGATCATGTCCCGTACCTGTCGTACCGCCTGGTCGTCGAGTCCGTTGAGCGGTTCGTCCAGGAGGACCAGAGCGGGGTCGTGGGCCGTGGCGACGACCAGGCCGAGCTTCTTCCGTTGCCCGAGGGAGAGATGACCGGCCAGTTGGTCTCGTCGCTCTCCGATTCCCAGGCGATCGGCCCGGTCGGCCAGGTCCCCGGACCGGCGTCCCCACAGACCGGCTGCGAGGGCGATGTGCTCGCCGACCGACAGGTAGTCGTAGAGGGGGTGGGGCTCCTGGAGATACCCGGTGCGCTGACGTGCGGCACGGTCTCCGGCCGGGTGCCCGTCCACCAGGACGTCTCCCTCGTCCGGTCGGTGCAGCCCGGCGAGCACGTTCAACAGGGTGCTCTTCCCGGACCCGTTGGGGCCGGCGATCCGGACCACGTGGCCCGGATCGATGCGCAGCGTGAGGTGCCGGAGCACTTCGGCATCGGATCGGCGAACGGTCAGCGACTTGATGTCGATCACGACGATCTCCTCGGGTTGACGAACACACGGGCGGAGGGGAGTTCGGCGTCGCGGACCTTGGCCAGCGTGACAACGAACGCGACGAGGAGCGAGACCTCCGCGAGGGCACCGGTCCAGTCGGCCGCGGACCCGGAGAGGAACGTGTAGGAGGCCAGGCAGCCCGCGGTGGCCGGTGACAGCAGGACTATCGTCAGGATCCCCTCGACGATCTCCGCGGATCCGTGGCGCTGTACGCGGCCGTTCTCGAAGCGCTCGGTCCGCGGAACGGCATACCAGGTGAGGACCAAGCCGCCGCCCGCGCCCAGGGCGACGACCGGAAGCGCGAGTGCCACCGGTAGCCATGCGCTGCCGGAGGTTCCGCACAGCACGGCGATCCCCAGGTAGCACGGCGATGTGATCGTCAGGATCCCCAGGGCGGCCGCACCGGTCCGGGCCGCCGGCCAGGCCCCGGAGGGCAGTGCAGTCTGCCGGAGGAGCTCCCACGTCCGTGGTTCGGATTCGATGCCGCATACCTGCACGACTTCGCTGGTCGCGACGAACGCGAGGGTCACCAGGACGCCCACGAGCGCGGGAACGGGAAGCTTCCAGGGCGCCTCACCGAGGCGCGCAACGGCGGCGATGCATGCGGCACCGACCAGCAGACTGAAACGGTGCAATCGGGCGGCTCCGCCGACCACCGCAGGATCGGCCCGGTTCAGCCGGAGCCAGGCCAGACGCAGCACCATCGTCTGTGCGCCCGACGGAGTCGGCGAAATCCTGCCGATACCGCCTCGGTAAAGCCCCGGTTCCAGGCCGCTCCGGCGTGGTACCTCGGCGTGTTCCACAGTCCGGACCCGCCGTAGGGTCGTGGTGACGAGAGCAGCGGCCGCCACGCTGTAGCCGACGGCGGTCCACGGGGCTGCACCGGGGTCGAAGAGGTCTGCCCACAGTGCGGGCCGTCCTGTCGCGAGGATGCCCTCGACCCGTCGGGCCGCGAAGGTGCTCGCAGTGTCGGGGGCGTCGCCGAGCGCCCGGAGGACAGGGCCCACCCACGCGCCCGCGATGGCGCCGCCCAGCACGGCCAGTACACAGCGCTGGAGATGGGCCACCCGGACCACCGGCCGCATCAGCCAGGCGATCAACAGCATGCGCATGAGGGCGCCGCTGTAGAGGACCCCGGCCAGGTTCAACAGGACGGGGCAGAGGAGAGCCGTGCCCGCCTGGGACGAGGTGAGCCAGGGGACCGCGATCGCGGCGCCGAGCGCGCAGCCAGCGGTGGCCACCGCAAGACCGGGCACGATCAGACGGGCCGTCACCAACATCGGAAGGCTCACCGGAAGTGTGCGGAGAACCTCACGGTCGCGGGGTGCGACCAGGCTGCGGGCGGTGGCCGGGTCCGCGTGGAGCAGCTGGATCAGAAGGTAGGCCGCCGAGGGAGCCCAAAGCCATGCGGAGACCTCGGTCGGCGAGGCGGTCACGGGAGAGATGGTGCCCAGGACGCCGCCCAGCAGGGCACACACGCCGACGGCCGCCGCCGCACCGGTGGCGATCAGGGTCACCACCAGCAGGCGCCGCTGGTCTGCCGAATTCGACAGCCCCAACTGCATGTTGAGCTGCCGACGCACGTCGGCGGCGACCAAGGCGGAAACAGCCGTCAGCCGACGTCGCACCGCCGGAACCCTACGCATCGCCATCGTCGCTTTCGGAAGCGCTCGTTCGCCGCCGCACACTGCCGCGTGCGGCGCTCTGGGCGGGCGTCAGCACGGTGGCCGCGACCGAGGCCGCTATGAACACGGCGCCGATCGTGTGCAGACCTGCGGCCGAAGGCATCTGCTGTCCGACCATGGCCAGCGGTGTCCACCACAGGATGCCGCCGACGATGAGGACGACGCTTCCCGATCCGGCGACGGCCACCAGGAGGCCCAGCCCGATGAGGACCACCCCCGACGCGAGCCACAGCACATTCATCAACTCGGCGATCTGCATCACCTGATGAGGGTCACTGCCCACTGCTCCGGGTTCCGACAGGATCTGCAGGGTTTCGTCGGCCGTACGGCGGAACCAAAGGAACCGAACCATCGCGAACGCACCGGCCAGCACCGCGCAACTACCCGCGACCACACGGACCCACGGTCTGGCCAGGCCGTCGACCAGCGCGACCCAGCACCGGATCGACCAGTGCAGGAAGCGCCGGTTGCCGACAACCGTGAACAGAAAACGCGTGAACACCGGCTCTCACTCTCTCAGTACGTCATGAAGGTCGTGACCAGGGCCTAGAAGGCGGCGAGCAGGAAACATGCCGCGGCGAAGACGCCACCGAGAGCCCCGCCGACGAACAGCGCCTTTCGGAGCGGAAGTTCGCACAGCCGCCAGGCGATGACCACCGAGAGCGGGAGCATCAACAGGACACCCGCGTCGGCCCGGGTCACCGAGGGCACCGCGGAAGCGACCGGGCGGGCTGACAACAGCCCGACCAGCAACCAGCCCCCGGCCCGCAGCGCCACGAATCCGGCCCATCCTAGAGCGAACGCCCGGCGGGCACGGGCGAAGTCCCTGGTCCCGCCGATCCAGCGGGCGAGCCCAGCTCCCAGCGTGCCCATCACGGCCATCAGGACGCCGACCGTGGCCAGATTGCCGATCGTCACAGCGGTCCAACTGACGGCGGCTCCGATAGTGATGGCACCCGGTGCGGTGTCGGGCAGGCGATCGGCGATCTCCCCACGCAGGGACGCCCAGATCGGCATCGAGAAACCTGCTACGAGGACGAGTAGCGAAACGACTGTCCAGGTGTGTCCCCGCCGTGAGAGCAGCCACAGCTGCTGTTGCCGGTCAGGTTCCGATGTCAGGTACTGATCCATGTCTCCACCCCCGCAGCTACCGTCAGCATCACCAGGGACAGCCCCCACAGCCGCCCCGAATCGGTCATTCCCACACGCCAGTCGGTCCTCCCCGCTCCAACAACGGTTCGCCATAGGGATGGCAGCGGCACCAGGCCGGCACCCACGGCGATTCCGATGGCCAAGAGCTCCAGCAGCATGTGCGGCATGACATGCCGGACCACGGAACCGAGCCCCAGGACAGGCAGGGCCTGTCCCCAGCTGAAGCCGGCCATCGCGCCGATGGCGAGAGCCACCGCTGTTACTCCGATACCGGCGGTCAGCAAGCCTGACAGCCACAGCGCGGACGCCACGCCCACGTTGCGCAGCAGGATCTCGGCGAACAGGTCCACTCCCGGCTCCGGCCTGACTGCGGCAAGGTCGTCCGGTGGCGGGCCGCAGTACCACCAGCCTGCGGCGAAGGATGCGGACCAGATCAGGACTCCGGCCGCCAGCACACCGCGTCGGCGGTGCCACAGGCTCGGTTTCGCCGTCCCGACGGCACCGCGCGGCTTCCCGTTGCCCATCATCCCCCGGTCCTCGGCTGTTCCGTGTCCCACCTAGAATCGGACCGAGGCCGGGGTGCCCGGCTCCAACGGGCACCCCGGCCTCAACCCTGTTGCCGACTACGCGACTGCGGCCTTCTTGCCGCCGGACTTCAGCGCACGCTTCAGCCCCCAGATCACGACCGAGCCGACCGCGAGGCCACCCGTTACCAGGCCGACGGCCGACGCGACGTCCATCCCGGTGTCGATGGCCCGCCACACCGAGCTGGCGCTGTCCTCGCTCATCCCCAGAACACTCTTGAGGAAGTTCGGTGCTGCGACCGCAGCAACCATCAGCGCACCGAAGACGGCGGCCGGAAGAGCAGCCGCGCGTACGGCGCGAGGCATCACACTCTGACTCATCGTTTCCCCTTGTCGGGTCTCAACGGAGCATGCCCCGGTCCCGCGGATCATCCACGGGCGGCGAAGCTCCCTGCCCTTGATCCTTCCGCCCCGTTCAACGGGATTCCAGAGCTGAACAGCAGGTGTTCACCCCGTCGGGCGGCTGGCTCGACCCCGTCGCCCGACGGGGCTGGTCTCCTCCTGACGAACGAGGCAGGTGAACGACTGGGCGAATGTTTCTTGCTCGCATACGAATCGGCCTAGGATTGCCGTGCGGGTGGTATGGCACGGGGCTGCCGCCCGCCTTTTTTGGGGGGACATGTTCCGCATTCTGATAGCAAGCGATGAAGGTCTCGTGCGATTGGGCCTTCGCCTGATCATCGAGGGAGAGGGGGGTGTCGAGGTGGTGGCTGACTGTCATTTCGCGGAGATCGGCACGGTCGCAATGCGCGAGAGGCCTGATCTGATCATCCTGGATCTGGGTCAGCGGGCGACCGGCCTGCCAGCCACCGTCGCGGAATGGACGACATCACCACAGGGGCCCGGAATTGTCGTTCTGGCGCCACGGGAATCGCATGAGCTCCTGTACGGCGCCTACGGCCATAAGGTCGCCGGCTACCTTACTCGCGACACTCCGGGACGACTTCTCATTGATGCGATCCGGGTTGCCGCCGCTGGTGGCAAAGTTTTCTTCCCCGGTGTCGAGCAGATGGTGTCACGAGAAGAACGGGCAGCCGCCGTTGTGAAATTTCCCAGGCAGCTCAACGGTAGGGAGCAGGAGCTCCTCCTGTGTCTGGGGCGCGGGATGACCAATGCAGACATAGCGATCCATCTTCACTTGAGTCCGGCCACCGTGAAGAACTACGTGAGCGACCTTCTGGCCAAACTGGAGGTCAAGAACCGAACCCAGGCGGCTGTGCTCGCAGAGCAGTACGGCGTCGTGGTAACCGCTTCCCGGTGACGCGCTGTTGTGCACGGATAACCCACCTCTGTGGGCAGAGTTAACCTCGTCGAAGTCCCGCCACGGTCCATGAGGCTCAATCAGTTCGGCCTTGAACGTGTGTGATTTAGGTTGTTTCCGGCAGGTCGGGCTGGCTTTGGTTGGCCCGACCAGGTGACGGCGGCAGGAGCGGTTCGGGGTGGACCGTGATGCTTGGCGCACTTCAGGGCCCACCTGGACATTTTGCGCTTGATGACACGGAGGGCTGGCGCGTAACTGCCGTACTGACAAGAGCCGTTCAGTGATCTCGCGCTGGCTGCGGGCGAGGGTCAGAGCGAGCAATGAGGAGGGAAAGCGCTGCCTGGGCGGTGACCTGGCGGCGGGCGACTCGCAGGGTGCGCGTAAAGGAGATCCGGTCCGGATCGCAGTCCGTCCGGTGGGCGGCCTGGTGCATCAGGTCACGCAGGGCGCGGTGGACCAGCAGGAATGCCAGGATCTCTTGTTCCACGCCGCGCGGGTGCTGGGAGCGCAGGACGAGGCGCGGGCCGCCCTGGTGGGTCTTCTGCGGTGGTGGGGGGGGCCGCCCCCCCCGCGGGGGGGGGGGGGGGGGGGGGCCCCCCCCACCCCACATGGATGTAGGTGGGGGGGGGCCGCCCCCCAACCAGAAAAGCGGTTAGCGAGAAAACCCAGCCCCC
>NZ_JBIVHS010000005.1:249839-510102 GCF_044749365.1 Kitasatospora sp. NPDC089509
GGCCCGGCGGGGGGGGGGGGGGGGGGGCGGGCGGGGGGGGGGGCCGCGGGGGGGGGTGTGGGGGGGGGGGCCCCCCCCCCCCCCCGGGGGGTTCGGTGGGGGGGGGGCCCACCACCGTCCAGCTATTGGTTCTGGCGGGTCGCGCCGTCCGGCCAGACGATCGTTACGGGCAGACCGATCGCCCGTGCACTGGCCACGGTGTCGGCGGTGCCTCCGCGTCCGTTGCCAGGTTGGCCGTCCCAGACTGCGAACAGGTGGTCTGCGCGGCGCAACAGCTCTTTGTTGGCGGCCTCGTACGCCTCGCGATTGGCCTGGGCGTGCGGCATGACCACGACTTCGTGGGCGGCGCCGTGGAGGCGGTCGAACTCGGTTGCGTAGCCGGGCTTTACCTTGGTCTGCCGGTAGTCGGCGGACGGCACGACCACGACCAGTCGGCCGCCGAGTGAGAGCACGACATCGGCGAAGATCGCATCGGCTCCCTTGGCGATGCAGGAGACACCGGTGAGCCCGTCTTGGGTGTGGTCGGCGAGAAGGGTTTTCAGTGCCTCGCGGACCAGTACGACGCTCTGTTCGGTGAGGTCCATGTGTCCGGTCACCGCGATGACGGTCATGCCGCGTTCCCCTTCGGTCAGTTCGCCAGTAGCTTGCGGATGCTATCGCGGGCCTCCCGGACGGCCGGGTTCGTGGAGTGGCCGACGGTGTACTGGTAGAGGTTGCCGAGCTGAGTTCGGACTCGATCCGACGTGGTGAGCATGGCGGCTGCCACGGCGTGGTGTGTCTCTTGGCTGGCTCCCCACATGTCCCCCATGAGGAAGCAGGTTTCAGCGAGCCCGATCCGGTCGAGTGCGTGGGACCGGCCGGCCTCGTTCCCTCGTACGCTCAGGGCGGCTCGGATGTGTTCTGCGGCGGCCTCGGCGTGGGAGCGAGGGGCGGTGCGGGCAAGGTCGAGAAGTCGCCCGCCGGTCACGCCGGCGATTCCTCAAGAACGGCGACGCCTGGGAGATCCTCAAACGCCACGAGGACGGCTCCCTCAAGGTCCGCCACATGGAGCACCGCGGACGCCTCACCTTGCCCGCCGAGTACGTCGCCGCCAACGTCCAGCTCCTCTACGCCTCCACCATCACCCGCTCCCAGGGCGGCACCGTCGACACCGCCCACCCCCTGGTCACCGACGACACCACCCGCGAGGAGCTGTACGTCCAGCTCACCCGCGCCCGCCACACCACCACCCTCTACACAGCCACCCACGAACTCCTCCCCTTCGACACCGACGAGCAGCTCGACCAGCCCAAGAACGACCCCGAAGCCTTCGCCGCCCGCGAAGTCCTGGAGCGCGTCCTGAACCGCGAGGGCGCCCAGCTCTCCGCCACCGAGACCATCCGAGGCGCCCAGGAGGACGCCGTCTCCCTGGCCACGCTCGCGCCCCGCCACCAGCACGCCGTCGAGACCCTGACCACCCCCCACTACCACCAGCTCATCCACCGACTCCTCGGCCCCGCCCTCGCCGAACAGATCACCACCGACGACGCGATGACCGCCGTCACCCGCGCCCTGCGCACCGCCGAAGCCGCCGGCTGGCAGCCCGAGCGACTGCTCGCCGCCGCCACCTGGCGCGGCGACCTCAACCCCGCCGACTCCCCGGCCCAGGCCCTCGCCTGGCGCCTGAACACCATCACCGAAGACCGCCCCGCCCCCGCCCACCTCAACACCCCCACCCCCGCCGACACCACCCGCTACGCCGCCCTGCTGGCGGCGCACACCGGCCTGCCCGCCCACCGCTTCGACCCCGAGGCCGCGACCACCGAACCGGCCGCCCTGCGCATCGCACCCGCCGCCGCCCAGGCCGCCGACACGCACCCGCACGTCTCCACCGACACCCTCAACCGCTACGCCACCACCGCCGCAACCGCGCTCAACACCGCCACCGACAAGGTCACCACCCACCCGCAGTGGCCCCACCTCGCCGGAGCCCTCGCCGCCGCCGAACGCACCGGCCGCGACACCACCACCCTGCTCACCACCACCGCCACCCACACCACCAGCACGACCGACCCGGTCACCGCCCTGACCCGCGCCACCCGCACCACCCTGGCCGCAGACGGCATCCCCGAGCACCACCAGCAGGCCCCCGAAGCCCTCCGCCACCAGGCCCTCGCCGCCACCGTCCTCGGAAACGAGCACGCCACCCGCGCCCTGGGCGAGAACACCTGGCCCGCCCTCACCGCCGCCCTGCGTCGCGCCGAGACCGCCGGCCACGAACCCGCCACCATGCTGCGCGAGGTCGCCGAGAGCTGCCCGCTCACCGGCGCCGACAGCCTCAGCCAGGTCCTGGCCTGGCGCATCGGCCGCTCCCTTGCCGCGCAGGCCCCCGCGCCCGCCGACCAGCAGGGCGACCGCGCCGAAGCGGAGCTGTGGCGCACCCTCGCCTGGACCCTCAAGGCCATCGAGAACACCGGCACCACCCCGGAGACCGCCCTCTCCGAGGTGACCGGCCGCACCGCGCTGCCCGAACTGCTCCAGCACGCCCAGCAGCAGGCCCTCGCCCACACCCGCGCCGCCTCCGGCCGCGCCGACCTCCCGGCCTGGATCAGCCCAGTGCCGCGCTCCACCACGGCCAACCCCGTCCACCACGAGTACCTCACCGACAGCGCCGCCCTGATCGCCAACCGGCTCTCGGTGCTCGCCGACCGCACCGCGGAGAACCGCCCGGACCGGCGCCGCCTGGCTCGCTGGCCGCCCGGGCCTGGATGACGCCGCCCTTGCTCAGCAGAACGTCGCCGACCAGGTGAGCACGGTCCTCGCCGAACGCCGCCAGCTCACGGCCGAGGCCACCCGGCCCGAGCAGCAGGAGGCCGAGGCGCGCCGCCAACCGACCCTCGCCGAGCGCCGCCGGGCTGGCCGCCAGGCCGAGCGCCAAGCCCACCGCGACCAGCTCCAGCAGCGCAGCGGACAGCCCTCCGCACGGACCGCCCGGCCCGCGCCGAACCGCCGCGTCGAACCTGCCGACCGGCGCCAGAATGTGGCCCCGGCCCAGTCCCCCGCCGCACAGCAGCCGATAGTCCAGCAACAGCCGCAGCAGGTCCGCCAGGGCCAGCAAGGCCCCCGCTTGCGCTGAACCGAACGCTCCCCTGGTGAGGTGGCCCTGGCCACGCCGCTTTCGTGCCGAGCTTGCCCCGCGCCTACCGGGTGGACACGCCCGGCGGCGTCGAGGGGACGGCCGGGCTCTGACCGAAGCCGGGGACGAGCAGTACGGCGAGCACGGCCGCGACCGCCGCGCCGCAGGTGATCGAAGCGACGAGGTCGCCCTGGCCGGCGCGCCCGGCGGACCGACCGGTGGCCTTGAAGACCAGGACGCCTACGCAGAGGCCCACGCCGATGATCAGGGCGGCCAGCGGCGCGATCTGGATAACCACGAATCCTCCTAATTGTCGCCGGAACACGGCACCTTGGTGGTGCCGATCGGCACAGCGCCATATGACCAGCGAGGGCGCAGGCGAGCCCATCTCCGCACCTTGCGAGGTTCTAGGCTGGGTGGCATGGCGAGGACCACGAGCCCGGCGATGCGCGAGCTGATGCAGAGGACCGGGGCGACCCAGACTCAGATCGAACGGTGGCAGCAGTATGGTTACCTGCCGCGGTTTCCCCGCTCGTACGCGGGCGGCGGTGGAAGCAGGTCGGTGCTCACCGACGAGATTGTCGAGCGCGCCCAGCTGCTAGCCGACTACGCACGGCCCGGAGCGCTCGACCACAAGCCGATCTCCCTCATTGCCAGCCAGACCGACCCCGATATCGGCCTCCTACGTGAAGCCGTGGTCGAGCACCTGACGGCCGCTCGCCGACGCCGAGGGATGGACGTCACGGCGGCCTCGCCGGCCGAGGCGTCGAGGGCGCGCCTTGGCGTGGCAGACCGGCTTGGTGGTGACTCCCCCCGGTTTGCCGAGCTATTTGCACTCGGTCACCGGGACAGCGACGAGGAAGTTGACCCCGGTGACGTCGAAGCTGTTGTCAACGACCTCTTGGAGGTCCTGAAGGTGCGTGGGACCGGTATGCCCCACGGCATCTCCGTCACACAGCTGTTCCCCGACCAGATCGAGCAAGTGCGAGATCTGATTCGTAATCAAGTGCTGGCCATCCCGCCATACAGGCAGCAGTGCGAGCTGGTTCGGACAGCACCCGCTGACCAGCTTGTTCGGGCGTGCCGTGCGGTCCCGTCAAGCCGACGCCTTCAAGTAGCCGCCCGAGCCTCGGCGCAGATCGCCCTCATGCGACATGCCGGCACCCTGACCGATGACACGTTCAAGGGATGGCACGACCTCGGCATGTCGTACGCCAACTCCCAGCGGATGATGACCCACCCGATGTGGGTGAGCTGGGGGCACCGGATCGTCAACGGTGCCATGCATGACGTCACCGACGGCGAAGAGATTGCGCTCGGCCTCTATCGGCCTACGCTCCTGGACAGTCGAGAGGAGTACATGAACTTCCTAGCCTCGCTGATCCCCGTCCATGCTCTCCACCGAATGGCCTTCTACCAGTCCCAGCCGGGCGACCGGCGGACGATCATCTGACCTCCCCGATGGCTCTCCCAGGTGCCCACAGGCTGCGTTCCGCCTTTCCTCGATCTTGTTGAACGTCCAGGCGCCGAACGCGATAAGCCGAGTGGCGACGAGGGTACCAGCGCACTCGGCGACGGCGGACAGCAGGAATCCTTCAGCACTGGGCACCGCCAGGGCACCAGAGGGCGGCCGAGCCGTCAGCGCGCTGTTGTTCGCGGCGCCCGAGCTCAGCGACGGTGCGGCGGATCCTGCGCCGGACCGTCTCGCCGTCCTTGTCCGGCTGGGTGCTGCCGGCAAGCTGCGCGGCGTCGGCCCAGGTCACCACTCCGGGGTGCCCGAACGCGAGGACGACGGACAAGTCGGCTGGGGCGAGCTGGCCCAGGAGGGCGACCAGACGGGGGTCATGGGGAACCATGTCGAACAGCGGGTCACCCGGCAGGTGTCGGTCGGGCAGCAGTTCGCGCAGGGACGCGCCGTCGTAGACCGGGGTCTCCAGCAGCGCGACCCGCTTGTTGCCGTACGTCCGCCGCTCCCACAACGGCACCAACTGTCGGTGGATGGTCCGAACCTCTCTCCGGAGTCGTCTGATCGCGAATGAGCCCGAGTCGGCGTCATCGTGCAGCGGGACGGTCCAGTCGCCGAGCAGCGCAGTGGAGAGTGCCTCGGTCCACCGGGGACTGCGGTTGCAGCCCAGGATGCGCTGGCCGAGTAGCCCCAGGCATTAATGATCGGCGCCATCGAGCGCGACCACAGCTTTGCGGGCTGCGAGAGCTGCCCGGACCCGGTTGACTTCGTATCCGGGGATCTCGGGGCGAGCGGCGTCCACTGCCTGCTTCAAATCAGCGGTGTGGAAGCGCAGCTCCTTCGTGGAGCCATTGCGTTGCTTCATGCGGATGACCTCCTCTCTCTCATCATCCGACAGGTGGATGGTCAAGACCCAGTGCTTGTCGGGGGCGTTGGTCCGGCGTGGGCGGTCGGGAGCGGTGGTCATCGAGTCTCCTTCGTAAGGGTTCACCTTCTGGGCGCGGGAGGACGGTTGAGAGGCAAGGAATCTTGCCCGTGCACTTGTGATCTGCATCATGCTCCGGGCTTGTGCTGGCTGGTGACCTGTGCAGTGCATAGCGCATCGGTGAAGTTGCGTTCGATGCTGTCCTGGGCAGGCCAGCCCCAGGATAAGGATGGAGGTGGTGGCCGGCGTGGATGGTCAGCCAGCAGGATTTGACCGCCATGCGCCTCCGGAGTTTCGGAAGGCGTGGATCGAGCACCCGGCGAACTGCTGTGCTGCCCGGACCGCCGCCTCTCGGGACGTAGCCTTCCCGCCTTCGGTGAAGATGGCGCCCTCCACGCGGCCGCCGATGGCCTCCCGGAGAAGGGGCGAGGCACTTTCCGGGATAGGCATCTCCGTCAGCCTGGTCTTCGAAGCGCCAGCGGCGGACAGTGTGGCGTCGGTCGCGTCTCGGATGTCGAGGGAAAGGAAGTCCGCGAGGTTGAACTCGACCTCCGCGAGCAGCATCCACAAGGCGCGGTGAGCGGAGCCGGAGGCGATTGTGGCCCTGCTGCCAGTGAATCGGCCGTGGGCGGTGGGGTCGGCGGCCCGGGCAGCAGGGTGCGTGCGGAGCCCGGCGTCGGGCTCGGGATCAGTAGGAGTACTTGGACGGTTGCCCGGGTGGGTACGACGTCGTCTACTCGGTATTCGGGGCCGTTGACTTCACCGACCCTTGCCTGCTGCCGGCCGCCGCCCGCGCCCTGCGTCCCGGTGGCCTGTTCGCCGCCACCACGCTGGGCCACTACCTCGGCGGCGCGCCAGCCGAGGTGGCATCGATTACTCCTTCTACGGTGCCGCAGGAGGCTGCGACGAGACGGGCTACCACCTTGGCAACTTCCCCAAGGTTGAACTGAGCGTCACCTCGCTGATCGGCTGCAACAACTGCAGCGCCGTCCAACTGTGGTCGAACCTCGGCCTGGAGAGGACCACGGGCCTCCCGCCCCCCGATCTGGGTGCGGGCTTCAATGACAGCGTTCGCGAACTCCGGGTCTTCCACCGCTGAATCGGCGCCCTGTGGTGCGGAGCCGGCTCCGGGCCGCACCACCCGACCGCGCGCGAGGGCCCGGTCATGGGACGAGGGTGGACTCCCACGTTCCGGCGCCACGGCACGGGACGGTGAACGCGTTGCCGCCGACGTCGCCCATCAGGCACAGGCCCGTGGCGGCGTCCTGCAACTGGAGAGGTAACTCGTGGGCTCGTCTACCTTCTCCTGTCTCGCAGAGTGATCTGCCTGAGAATCACCGGTGGACCGTCGTGCACCGGCCCTGAAGTCCACTTTCCGTCCGCTCACGAACTGGCGAGACTTCTGCCCACTGCCGGACACACCCTCAGGGAGCAAGGACAGGACCGGATGTACCGGAGAATCCGCCTGCTCTCCCGGCATGTGATGGAAGGAATCAGGAACCGTGCGTACTCATCTGCGGATGGCCGCTGCCACCGTCGTCGCCACCGCTGCGCTGACGGCGGCCGCACCGCTCGCCACGGCAGCCCAGCCCCGTTCCGGCGCCCCGGTGCCGGCCGCCGTCTCCGTGGCCGACGGCGCGGCCGTTGAGCTCAGCGCTGCCGAACTCGCCGAGATCCGGCTCCTCTCCGAGGAGATCGTGCGGGACGCCCAGCAGGAGAACGCCGCCGCGTCGGGTGTCTCCGGGTTCAGCGCCAAGGGCGACGCGGGCAAGAAGCTCATCGGCCTGCTCAAGAAGTCGCCCGGGCTCTTCAAGGGCGCGATCTCCAAGGCGAAGGAGGGCAAGGGCGCCTTCGACAACTGGATGAAGAACCAGAACTGGGCCGTCCGGGCCGCCTGGTGGGCCCTGAGCAGCAGCACCCAGACCTGGGTCCTCGAAGAGCTGATCAAGATGGTTCCGTAGGCGGCGGCCGGTGCCTGCCTCCCCCGGCTCCTGCCTGGGGGGAGGCAGGCACTCCGTGACGGATTCAGGACAGGAACGGAGAAGGTGGAGAGAGTGGCAGACCGAGAAGTGCAGCGAGGACCGCAGCGGTCGGGTTCAACCGTGGTCGACAAGTTCTTCGCGGTTCCCATGGTCCTGCTCGCGGTGACGTTCCCCCTGTTCAAGTTCGGCTCCGAGAGTGTCCGCAACGGTATCGGCTGGCCGTGCCTCGGGGTCGGGCTCGTCCTGACGGTCACGGGACTGCTCTTGTGCGCGCGGTCACGACGCAGTCCCGGCCCAGGCGGGATCAGCTGCCTTGTCGCGGCCGCGGTCATCGGTTCGCTCGCCGTCGTCCACTACGGCCTGCCGGTCTAGTCCGCCGTGCGGGAGCGGGCCGAGAACCTCGGCGGCACCCTGACCAGTGGCCCCACCCCCGATGGCGGCTACCGCGTCCACGTCGCACTGCCCGAGCGTCGGCACTGAACGTCGGCCCGCAGGCGTTGCGCGGGCGCACCCGCGAGGCCCGCCACCCGGCCGGAGAACACTGGCCGACCGGCGGGGCGGGTCCAGCCGCCCGGATCCGGGTCCGGCGCCTTCCGGCCGCCTACGATGAGTGAGCGCAGCACGACCGCCGGGCGCGAGAGGCGGTGCGGTGGCCGCACTCGCCCGTCTTTCCCGCACAACGTCCCCTCTCCTCGGTTCGCCAGGGCTCGGACGCGTGTCCTCGATGAACGGAATACCGCACCGATGAGCCGACCCGGGCCGCCTGTTCCCGCCGTCTGCCCGTGCAACCCGGCCACGTTTACGGCCCTGTCGCTCCCGCGTGACCTGTCCGCCCTCACGGAGCGGGAGGCCACCGTCCTCCTGCTGCTGGCTACGGGGCTGGGGAACCTCTCCATCGCCGTGCGCCTGGGGATTACCGAACGTACCGTCAAGAAGCACGTCTCGAACCTCTTCGAGAAGCTCGGGGTACGGTCGCGTCTGGAGGCCGCCCTGGTGGCAATCCTGGAACACGACCAGCTCTGCCCTCGGGGTACGGCGGCCTGAATCAGCGCCGGGCCTTCGCGCACAGGCCCCGCCGTCCCCACCGCTCGTACGGCCTGGAACTCGGTCGGACGACCGTCGTCCACGTCGGCTGACCCGCCCCGGGGCTCCAGTCGTGCGCCCCCGCTCAGTATCCTCTCGGAACGGTGCTGTCCTGCCGTCGCTCAAACGCTGGGCTGAGGGGCCGGCTTGGCACCCGCACCGCTTCGGGTCTGGACCGCAAGGGGCGTGCCACGGGTCGCGTACCGAGATCGGATGTACCGCTGCCGATCTGTGTTTCCTCGTCCCGCTCGGCGCCGTCCGCCACCGCCTTGGTGGCGGACGGCCGCACAGAGATCATCCCGTAACCCGACGCGGGTCGGATCAGCAAGGAGAAAGCGGTGACCGTCCTCTTCGAGTTCCGCACCGAAGCTCGTCCCGACAACGGCAAGATCATGGTGCACGACGCCGACGCCACCATCCCGAGCAACGAAGCCCTCGGCAGGAGCCGACGAGATGTGGTCGCCGGGACAGGCACCCAGATCTACATCCACAGTCTTCAGGGCATCGCCCCCGCCGAGATTCTCTTTCGCGTGTGGGACGGCCCGGTGCCGGCCGACAGCGCCTGGGAAGCCGACGGTGAACGCGAGGTGGAACTCGAAACGCCCACCGGATACGTAGTCATCCGCGCGTTCTCACCCGAGATCGCCGGCGACTTCCAGATGCCGCGCCCCGGAGTCTACGAAGGGCGCGTCTCCTGGAAGGGTCGCCAGGCCGCAGAGGGCCAGCAGAGCAGCCTGCGCGCCCAACTGGCCACGCCGGAGGGACAGCTCAACTCGGAGGCCGTCTTCGCAGCCCATCATGAGGCCCTGGAAACCTATCGGGTCGACCTGTGGTGGACTGCCGAGTCCGAGGACGACGAGGACGACGAATAGACATCACAGGCGTGCGGCGCCGCTCCCAACGGAAGCGCCGCACCCCTGTGAATAGATCAACGAAACAGGGAACAGCGCGGAAGGTAGTGAATTCACGGGCCCGAGCTGGTGGATCGAAAGCCCCGGGGTTCCCGGCGGCTTGCCCACTGGTCGGTGGACTCACGCCATCGCTGTCAACGTCGAGCGTCTGCTCCTCGGTCTCGTCCGCGAGTTCCGGAGGCGATTCGCAGCTATCCGGAACGAACCGTGCGCGAGGGAAGCACTCCGCTCCCTAGTACCCACAACGCGCGGTGAGCGACAGGAACGGTCGAGTCCGAGAGCAGTTCGTCGAACCGCTGAGGGGTGTTGATGCCGATGTACACGGTCAGCTCCTTGGCTACGTTCCGTGATAGCCAGGGTGGGTGAGGGGCGCTGCCACCCGCAGGCCTGCGGCGGTGTCCAGCCCTGTTCGGTGCCTGCGACGGCCCAGTGGGCCTGCGATACTTGTGGGGCCGCCGAGGGGCTGAGCAGCGAGGCAGCCGACGACCGCCAGAAGGCAGGCGGACCACCTCGCAGCACGGAATCGGCACACATGAGGCCGAGAAATGCGGAGAGATCGCGAGAGCCCCAGAGGGACATTTTCGCAGGTCAGCGGCCGAATGGTCGACGTTCTTGCAGGTCAGAGGCTTGCCGGGGAAAACTTACAAAGCAGATGTCGGCGGTTCGAAACCGTCCGCGCCCACCCACACGAAGGGCCAGTTCGGAGGCAGAATCCTCCCGAACTGGCCCTTGATCGTTTCTGCGGTCCTACTCCTCCCGTGCCACCCCCGTGCCAGAAGCCCCCGGCCGGCCGAGCGCTTCCCTGACCGCGGCCCCCATCCGATCGGCGATGGCCCGGTCCCGGTTGCTGGTCATGTGCTGGTAGATCAGCGCGGCCCGGGTGCTGCTGTGGCCCATCCTGGTCATGAGTTCCCGGGTGCTCGCCCCGTTCTGCGGTGCGAGGGTGTTCCCGGTGTGGCGGAGGTCGTGGAAGTGGGCGTCCTCGCTCACCCCGGCGGCGGTACGGGCCTTGATCCAGTCGTCGCGGAAGTTGCTCCGGCGGAGCTTGCCGCCGCGGGGGCCGATGAACAGGTGCCCCTCCGGGTCGGGGCCGGCGTACTGGTCGAGATGGTGTTCCAGGTCGCCCACGATCTCGGCGGGGAAGGCGACAGGACGGAAGCCCGCACGGCTCTTCGGGGCCTTGTCGTAGAGGCGCCCACTGTTGAGTTCCGCCTGGTTGCGCTGCACTCGGACGAGCCGGTTCGTCAGGTCGACGTCCCGCCGGCGGAGCGCGGCCAGCTCGCCGAACCGCAGGGTGGTGAATGCGGTCAGCAGGACCAGGGCCCGCCAACGCGGACCGATCGCGTCGGCGACGGCGAACACCTCGGTGACTGTGAGCACGGGCCGCTCCGGCACGTCGTAGGTGTCGGCACCCTTGATCCGGCACGGGTTGCGCTGGATCAGCTCGTCGTCCACAGCCGTGTTCATGATGGCCCGCAGGAGTTGGTACGCCTTGACGACGGAAGGCTCGCCGGCCCCGCCGTCGAGGAGGTTCGATCGCCAGGTGCGGACCCGTGCCGGGGTGATTTTGGAGATCGTCCGGTGGCCCAACCCGGGCTGGATGTACTGGCGGAGCGTGATGGCGTACCGCTCGCGAGTGCTCTCCTCCAACTTGCGGTCCCGCAGCCGGGCGAGGGCGAAGTCGGACAGCTTGACCTTTCCGGCATCCGGGTCGGCCCACTTGTCGCGCTTGATGTCCGCCTCGATCAGCGTGAGCGCGACCTCGGCATCGGTCTTGGTCGGGTAGGTCTCCTCACCCTTACGCGTCAGCCCGGTGACTGGGTCCGGGTAGCGGATCTGCCAGCGGCCGGAGGGCAGTTGGCGGGCGGAGCCGAAGCGTCGGCGGTTTCCCTTGGTGTTCGCCATCAGGCGGCCCTCCTGAGCTGTGTGCGCCGGACGGTGACCGGCTGGACGGTTCGAGCGGCGATGAACTCGGCGAGGGCCGAGGCGGGGATGCGGACGTGGCGTCCGACTTTCACGAAGGTGATGCGGCGCTCGGCGATCAGCCGGTGGGGTAACCGCTCGGTGGTCCCGAGGAGTTCGGCAGCCTGGGTGGTGGTCAGGAGCGGGTCCAGGGTCGTCATGCTGCCTTCCTTTCGGGAGTGACGGCGGTTGTCGGGAAGCCGGGTCCTTCGGCGCGGGCCAGGGCTTCGTCCAGGGCTTGGCGCCAGCGGATGCGTTCGGCGACGGCGCGCAGGAGGCGCCTGTCCGCGCGCAGGAGCGCTTCGCACGGTTCGACGAACGGGTCCGCCCCGCGCCGACGGGAGCCGGAGGCGATCGCGGCCCTGCCGCCTGTGGATCGGCCGTGGGCGGGGGCGGCGGCCCGGGGCGGCAGGGTTCGCGGGGAGCCCGGCGTCGGGCTCGGGATCAGTAGGAGCGGCCGTCGGTCCCGCTGGGGGATTGGTAGTTGCCGGCGGGCACGGTGGCGACGGTGTCGTCGTTGCCCTTCCCGCCCGCACCGCCGGGGTGTCCGTCGCCGCCGTTGCCACCGCGCACGTAGGCGGTGCCGGCGGTGTGGATGTCGATCTTGCGGTTGTTGCCGTCGCCGCCCTCGCCGCCGCCACCGCCGTAGGTGTTGCTGCTCCGTCCGCCGGTGCCGCCGTTCCCGCCGAGGGCCCGGACGGCCTCGGTGCCGGCGACGCCCCTGTCGATGGTGATGCGGCCGTTGTTGCCGTGTCCGCCGTTGCCGCCCTCGCCGGTGGACTGCCCGTCGCCGCCGTCGCCGCCGACCGCCCGGACGGTGCTGCCGGTGCCGCTGCCGATGATGCGGTCGTTGTCGCCGTCGCCGCCGTGGCCGCCGTCGCTGTATCCGCTGGCGTCGCCGCCTTTGCCGCCGTTGCCGCCGGTCACGGTGATGGTGCCGTGGGCGCTGATGTGGCCGTCGTTGCCGATGCCCCCGCGTCCGCCGAGGTTACAGCAGAGGCTCGCAAGAGCCGGGGAGCCGGACCTCGACGCGAGTGCCACTGGGTTGTCCATCTGGTGACCGGTCGCCGCAGGACAGGGAGATCTCGCCGCCCGCGTCCTGGAAGACGCGGGCCGCCACGGGCAGCCCCAGCCCGGCGCCCGGCATCTGACGAGCTGCTGGTGAACGCCAGAACCGGGCGAAGACATGCGGAAGATCCGTCGCGGCTATGCCGGGTCCGCTGTCGGTCACCGTCAGAGCGCCCGCTTCGAGGGCGACATTGACAGTGGCAGCCGCCGGGCTGAACTTCACGGCGTTGTCGAGGAGGTGGGTGACGGCTCGCTCCACGCTCCGCTCATCACCTTGGACGTACCAGGTGGTGAGGTGCGCGTTGATCGTCACGCCCTCGCCGCGAGATCGCGTCCGGTCGATCGAGCGGGCCACCACCTCGTGCAGGGCGATCACGCTGCGGTTCGGGGTCGGCCAGGAGGGGCTGGAGAGCAGGAGCAGGTCGTCGACGAGTGCGGACAGTTCAGCCGTTTGGGTTCGCAGATCGTTCAGGAGCTTCGCCCTGGTGTCGAAGGGGAGTTCCCGCCCGGTTTCGTGGCTGCGGATGAGCAGACCGATGTTGGTACGCAGGGTGGTCAGGGGTGTGCGCAGCTCGTGCCCTGCATTCGCGATGAGCTGCGCCTGCTGATCGTGGGAGGAATCGAGGGCGGCGCTCATCGTGTTGAAGGCGGTCGCGAGGCGGGCGAGTTCGGGTCCTCCAGCGGTCGGGACGGTCCGGCCGGGCTCTTTTGTGAGGGCGATGAGCTCGGCGTTGCGGGCGAGCTGTCGGAGGTTGGCCAGACGCCGTCTCACGGTTCGAGGTGCGACGGCGGCGCAGACCGCGATGATGGCGGTCGCTGCCGTGCCGGTCATCACAGCAATGTGGGCAATGGCGTGATCCGTTGGTTTCGAGGGCTTCGCGAGCAGCACGGCCGTCCGGAGGTGGTGCCCGTCGACGATGGTGGGCCCGTACCCGATGGTGAGGATCCGGATGGGCTCTCCGTCGAGCGTCCTGCCGTTTCTGTAGTGCCCAGATGCCTGTGAGCCCGTCTTCCCGGCGGTGGCGAACAGGCTCTCTCCCGCCGTCGCCTGCACTGACTTCGGATGGCCGTGTGGACAGGATGTCCCATCCTCGAACACCACCGTGAGAAAAGCGTCTTTGAGCTGTAGAGCCCGGCTGGGGGCGGGATGGCACCAGGCGGCGACGGCATGGGAGCGGTCCGGCAGTTCCTGTTCGGCGAGTTCCCACGACCGGGCGAGGTCGCGGTCCGCCTGAGCGAGGATCTCGCTGCGCGCGACGGACCACGTGGCTACCGCGCCTGAGAGGGTCGCGACCGCGATGCCGACAGCCGCGGCGAACGCGAGCTGCTGGTGAAGCGCCGCGAGGAGCAGCGGGCGTGTGAGGGCGCGATGTGCTTGCCGTACGACCGCTGCTGCCGCGCGGATGCCGAAGGAAGTTCCTATTCGCATATCCGCCTGAGAGCCCAATGCCCTTCTCTAATTCTCATCACAACGTCAATGTGCCGGAGCTCGAGGTCGGTGTGTGCGCGGCCGGGTGAGGCGGTGCACGCCAAGCGTGCTCCGGATTACCCCGGAGCCCAGCCGCCTCCGCCACGAGGAGCCGGTCGCTGACCCCTGCCGTTGCTGGCCGGCAACGACGAATGACTCCGGTCAACGTGTTTTAGATCACAACATCCTCGAGCAGCGAGGACGTCTTGTTTTCCCTGTATATAGATGGGCCCGGAAGATGCTCGGGTGCCCTTCGTACGATCTGCGATGGAGTGATTCTTTTGTCCGTTCGAAATGCCATACGCTCAGTAGGTGTGGTTGCCGCAGCTGCGGTCGCTTTGCTGACCCCCTCGACTGCCTTTGCCGCTCCGTCGTCGGGCGCGACCGCCCCGGCGCCGGGCGATTCTGCCGTCGAGCCTTTCAGTGCCCATGGGTGCTCGGGCCTCAAGAACCGTGTGTGCATCCAGATCAACGGGTCCGGCCTTTTCGTTAAGGGCATCACGGGCACGGCGATGGAGATCGGTCCGTGGCACGCCGAGGACGAGGGCTACATGGAGGTCAACGGCCCCGACGGCGTGGTTCTCCGCGGACCGACGATGGGCTGGAGCGGCGTGACGGTCAGCTGGTCTCCGATGGCGAACGTCAAGCCCGGGAAGTACTGCGTGACTGCCTACAAGAATGGCAAGCGGTGGGACGGGGCCTGCAAGATGGTCCACAAGTAGCTGAACTGCTGGCGAGCGGGCGCGCTGCCCGCTCGCCAGCGCGGCTCCCCTACCGCTGCGGTCCCACGGGACCCGGGGCGCGAGCGGATGTATCACGCCGGCTCGACGTGCAGAAGTTTCTCACGTATGCGGCGAGTCGCCCGACTGGCCAGGCTTGTGACAGTTCCCGGGGATATTCCCAGGAGCTCGGCCACTTCACGTGTCGGCATGTTCTCGACGTATCTGAGATAAAGGACCTGGCGCTGCCGTCCACCCAGTTCAACTACAGCGTTCAGGGTGCGGTCGTCGAGCATCGGTCCATGCTCCGCCGTGGCGCGGTCCGGAATCTCCGGCATCAGACTTTCCCGATGTGCAGATTCGTTTCTCGTTGATGCCAGGAATTCTCGCAGGAGGATCTTTCGCACATAAGCGTACAGTGGCCTGGAGTGATCCACTGCCTCCCATCTGTCAAAAATTCTGGCGAACGCCTCTTGGGCCAGGTCCTCTGCCTTGTGCCAGTCGCCTGTCAGGGTTGCGGCATAACGGACGAGCGCGACCCTGTGAGTTCTAAAGAAAACCGCTGGGTCACCATTTATGCCGCAGGGTGCACCCGTCAGTCGATTTGGATATTCCCGCACTTCTTCCCTAATTTTCATCCATGAGTGCAGGCGCTGCAGGATGCTGCCTGCACTGCCTGCGACGAACTGTATGTGCCCCAGCCTGCCCGTGGGTGCGCTCTGCTAGTGCCTTCCGGGGCGTCCTCTCGATTTGACACGGCGCATCATGATTCGCACAGGATCTTTGATCGCCGGACGCATTCCGTCGGGGCCGCACCCTCTCGGGTTCACCACGGTCGGCGCGACGCGGCACCTGCGGGCGCGTAGCCCGTTTGGCGGGTCCGGCTTTGAGTCATCTGTCGAACGACTACGGCGGCTTCCCGTAGACCGGGTCTGTACAAAGAACGGTGATTTTCGCAGGTCAGCGGCCGAATGGTCGACGTTCTTGCAGGTCAGAGGCTTACCGGGGAAAACTTGCAAAGCAGATGTCGGCGGTTCGAAACCGTCCGCGCCCACCAGCACAGAAGGCCCGCAGCGATCATGCTGCGGGCCTTTTGGCATCTCGGGCTGACATCGGTGGTGTTGCTTGAGCAGCCGGTCCAGGGGGTCGAGGGCCTTGTGCTGGGTGGGTGTGGGGTGGGTCAGTGGCGGGTTGGGGTGGTGCCGGTCATGGTGAAGCGGGGGGAGCATTGTTCGGCGGAGGGGTTGTTGGCGTTCCGGACGCAGATCCACACCGTGTAGCCGGTGGCGGGGAGGGGGCTCGTCTTCGTGGCGCCCCAGGAGGCGCGGAAGGTGTAGGTGAAGCCGTCGCTGCGGGAGAGTTCGGCGACGCAGCTCTGGTTCAGGGAGGTGTTGAGGACGCCTGCGAGGGAGCCGGAGCCGTTGTCGTCGAGCCAGGCGGAGCAGGCGGCGTCGTTGCCCAGCCAACTGGTGTCCGCCTCGGAGCCCTTGACCTGGGCGGGGTCGTCGCTGCCGTTGATGCCGGTGATCGAGGTGGAGGTGAGGGTGGGGGCGGCCGCGGTGGGGGTGGTGTCGGGCGGGGCGGCCGGGGGCTGGGTGGCGGGGTGGGTGGTGGTGGCGGTCGAGGGGCGCGGGCTCGGGGTCGGGGAGGGGGTGCGCGCGGTGTCGGCCGGGGTGGGTGACGGCGGGGGTGGGGCGTCGGCGGTGGGTGAGGGGGAGGGGGAGGTGCTGGGGCTGGTGGAGGGGGCGGGTGTCGCTCCGGCCAGGGCTTGGCCGGTGACCGGTGGGCTGGTGGGGTGCTGCGGGGAGGTGGAGGGGCTGAGGGTGAAGACGGCGGCCGCGCCGAGGGCGATCACCGCGGCGATCGGGATGAGGAACGAGCGCTTGCGCGGGCGGCGGGGTGGTGCGGGGGGCGGGTCCGTGCTCGTGGTCGGTGGTGGGACGGTCCCCAGCTTGCCGACCGGCGTCTCGGCGAAGGCGCGTCGGGCGTCGATGCGGGCCAGGATCGCGGCCGGCCAGAGCGGGGGAGGGGTGGGCCGGTGGGTGTGGGTCGCCTGGACGATCCGGTCGGCGGTGGGGCGGGCCGCGGGGTCGGTGGCGAGGCAGGGTGCCAGGACGGCGGCGAGGTCGGGGTCCACGGCGCGCAGCCGGTCCAGGTCGGGGACGGCACCGGGTGTGCGGCCCGACGCGGCGTGGAGCAGGAGCGCCGCGAGCGCGTAGAGGTCCGCAGGTGCCGCCACGTCGTCCCCGGCCTGCTGTTCGGGTGCCGAGAAGCCCTGTGTCCCGTAGCCGTCACCGCTCCTGGTGAGCCGCGCCTGGTCCGCGGCGCGCGCGATGCCGAAGTCGATCAGCTTCACGCCGTCGCGCACCAGCATGACGTTGGCGGGTTTGATGTCGCGGTGGGCGATGCCGGCGGCGTGGACGGCCCGCAGTTGGGCGGCCGTCTCGGCCAGCAGCAGCCACAGCGCCTCGGCGGGCAGCGGCCCGTGCAGCCGGACAGCCTCGTCGACCGTGAGTCCGGGGACGTACTCGGTGGCGAACCACGGGCGTTCCGGTGTGCCGTCGCTCGCCAGCACCCGTGGCGCGACCCCGAACGGCACCCGGTAGAGGATGCCGACCTCCCGTTCGAAGCGCTCGCTGGGGACCAGCCGCGGCCGGACGAGCTTGACGGCGGCGTAGCCCCGGTCGGAGACCCCGAGGTAGACCTCGCCCATGCCGCCGGTGCCGAGCAGGCCGATGACGCTGAAGCTGCCGATCTCCTGCGGATCGCCCGGGCCGAGTGGTTCGGCGACCATGCTGTCGATCGCAGCATCGCGCCCGCTGATCGTGCTCACGGCGGGCAGGTTACCGAGCAAGTGGAGGGTGGGCAAACAGAGTTGACGGTTCCGCAAGGAGGGGGCACACATGTCGGCGGGAGGAGTGGTCCTCCCGGTGCGCTCGTACACTCGCTGGCGCGATTCGAGCCGGAGGTATGTGAGATGGCGTACGGAAACTTCCCACCCCAGATGCTGCCTCCGGGCAGCCCCTCCGACCGGGTGCCCCCGGCACCGCCCGGGACGATCTTCGTGATCGGCCCGGAGGGCGGGTACGCCGTGCCGCCGCGCCGGTACGCCCTGCTGTTCGGGCGCGACCGCGAGGACGTGCACGTACCGGTCGGCGTCGACGACCCGACCGTCAGCCGTCGGCACGGAGTCTTCAGCCGCGCCGCCGCGGACGGCGACTGGTGGCTGGTCAATACCGGCAACCTGCCGATCGAACTGCCCGACGGCGTGCTGATGCTCAGCGGCCACAAGCGGATCATCGGGCCCGGGTACACCCCGCTGGTGATCAACTCGTCAAAGCGGCGCTCCCACCTGGTCGAGGTCCGCGTCGTGGACGGGGATGACCTGCACCCCCGCTCCACGAGCAGCGCCGAGACCGCGGCTCCCGAGACGGTCTACGCGCTCTCCCCGCAGGAGCGGCTGGTGCTCACCGCGCTCGCCCGGCGGTACCTGGAGGGCCAGGACGCCTTCCCGCTCCCGCTGGCCTGGGAGGACACCGCCCGGCTGGTCAACGCCTCGCCCTACGCGACCAAGTCCTGGACCTACAAGTCGGTGGCCAACACGGTCGAGGACGTGCGCGAGCGGCTGCGCCGGCGGGGCGTGCGCGGGCTGACGCGCGACGAGGTCGGCGAGCCGGTCGGCTCGGTGCTCAGCGTCAACCTGATCAGGGAATTGCTGAGGACGGCGACGCTGAACGCCCAGGACCTGGAGTTGCTGCCCGAACGGGGTTGAGCGACGGACGGTTCGCGCGCCCCGGTCGATGGTTCGGCCGGGGCGCGCGGCGTTGCTCGGCGTTCGGAGCTCAGCGCTCGGCCTCGGCGTCGGGTTCGGGCGCGGCCTGGGCGTTGTAGGTGACGTGCAGGGTGCCGTGTTCCACCGCGAAGACGGCGGCCCGGTCCTCGGCCGTGTTCTGCTGGCGCGGCGGGGATTGCGGTTGTGGTTGCGGCTGTTCGGGCTGGTCCGTCGTGTTCGTCACGTGGTTGTTGTCGCCCACGATGAAGGTTCCGGAGACGTCTCCGGCGTGGATGCCGTTCGGTGTGGGTTCTGCAGGCATGGTCGGGCCCTTCCCGGTCGGTTCTGTGGGTGGTCGGGTTCAGCAGCGGAATGTCAGATCGAGCAGGGCCGAGTTGAACGCCGAGGCCTGGTTGGCCGTGTCGAACCTGTTGCCGGCCGGTTGGTTGCGGAACGAGCGGTACTGGCTCTCCTCCTGCTGATCGGCAGTCAGCATGGCGGTGAGGTCGTTTGCCACGGACCTGTCCCGTGCGCGCGAGATGGCCCCGCGCAAGGTGGACTCATCGGAGCGAAGGTCTTTGATGACGGCGTCGAGGGCGGATTTCACTGCGCGGTCGTCGGGAACCGTCGAGGTCCGCCGTGAGTTGTACGCGTCCATGGCGTTGTTGTACGACTGCAGAACTCGGGACACTACGGCCTGGTCGGCTTTGAGCTGCTGGGAATTCTGCTTCAGGGCCGGCATCACCGTTGCGCACGCGGGGTCGACGGGCTTCGGCGTGACGACCGGAGGCGGGGCCGGCGGTGCGGGGGTGTGGACGGGCGGGGCGGGGGTGTAGACCTTCGGTGGCGGCGCCGGCGGGAGGGGGGTGTAGACCTTCGGGGGCGCGGCCGGCGGGTAGGTGGCCTGGGCCGTCGGAGCCCGGTTCGACTGGTTGGCGGCGTAGACCATGGTGCCCACACCGAGCACGGTGGTGAAGCCGACCACGCAGGCGACGACGAGGGCCGTGCTGCCCTTGGCGGTCGCGGCGCCGGCGGTGGCGAGTGCGGTGTGGCCCGAGCCGGTCGTGGCGGCGCCCGCGGCGTGCGTCGAATGGGCGGCGTGCGTTGCATGGGAGGCATGCGACGCATGGGAGACGGGCGTCGAATGGGCGGCGGAGCTGTGCGCTCCGGAGAGGTCGATCTTCGGTGGCGTGGCCTGCGAGGCGGAGTGGGCGCCGGTCATGTGCGTTGGCGCCAAGGGCTGTTGAGCCGATTGGGACAGGTCGATCACGTTCGGCGTGGGCGCCGGCTGTACGGGTGTGGGGCTGATGACGGGGTGTGTGACGGGCGTCGGGCCGACCACAGGGTGGGTGACCACCGGCGGGTTGACCACGGTGGGTGCCGGCGCGACCGGCGCGACCGGCGTGATCGGGGCGACCGGCGTGATCGGCGTGATCGGCGCCATCGGCGCCACCGGGGCGATCCCCATGGACGGTGCCGCGCTGGTCGCCATCGCCGTGGCGGCCTGGTGGGCCGCCGAATGCGCGTGCAGGGCGGTGAGCTCCTGCCACAGCACCCCCGCCTCAAGGGCCAGCGTCGCCGTCTGCGCCGCCCGGCCGATCGCCTTGCGGCGGGCGCGCGCCTCGCGCAGGAAGAACGCCTCGCCCGCGCTGTCGCCCGCGGTCTTCGCGGCGGCCCAGCCGGCTGCGAGCAGGCTGCCCCACGCGTCGAACTGCCGGGACTGCGCCAGCTTCGGCGAGGCGGCCCGGGCCAATGCCGTGCCGAGCCGCGCCTGTCCGCTCTGCTCGGCCCGCAGCACCGCGACGTCCAGGGCCTGGAAGTGGGCCGCCACTTGGTCCGGGGTGGTCTGCCGCGACTCGACCCACGCGGTGAGCGCCCGGCAGAGCGGCCCGGCGGGGAACTCCGTCATCCGGCTCTTCAGCACACATGCGGCGACGTCCGGCGGACATCCGTAGCCGGTTTCGGAGGCGACCAGCAGGCCGTGCCGGACCAGGCCTTCGGCGAGCGTTTCGGCGTCCGTCCGGCCGAGCAGGAGGTTGAGCTGTGGGGCGGCCAACTCGGTGCCGGACAGCGAGCCGAGCAGGTGCAGCAGGTCGCGCTCGGCCGGCCCGAGCCGGTTGAGCAGTGCGGGCAGCAGTGCGGGGAGGTCGCCGATGCCCGGTAGGCGTTTGCCGGTCGCGACGGACAGGGCGATGCGCCGCAGCTGGAGCGGATTGCCGTGCAGGGCGTCGCACAGGGCCGGCAGGGTCTGCGCCTCCTCGGGCCGTAGCGGCCGGGCCAGGACGGTCTGCACCAGGTGGACGCCGGCCTGGGAGGTCAGTCCGTCGAGCGGGATCGCGTGCACGCCGCCGACCGCCGACCGGCGGCGCGAGGTGAAGACGAACACGGACTGTTCGGCCATGTCGAAGAGTCGGCGCAGGTCCTTCTCGGCCAGCCCCGCGTCGTCCAGGTAGATGCGCAGCCGCAGGGTCTTCAGGTGCTCCTTCAGCACCTCCAGCGATGGCTTGTAGTTCGGTGCCTCGAAGCCGATGTCGAAGATCGCCTGCGCGAGGTCGTCGGCCGTCCGTCCGCCGGCTTCGATGTAGGCCGCACCGTCGGCCCCGCCCGGCAGGGTGCGGGCGAGGTGGCGCAGCAGCGCGCTCTTGCCGACTCCGGTGGGGCCCCAGATCTGCACCAACTGGCGTGTCCCGACGGCCGATTGCAGTGCCCGGAGGGCCCCCTCCCGGCCGATCAGCGGATCGGCGGCGGGCCGTGGCAGGTGGGAGATCCGCCGGCGTTTGACCGGATTCGGCAGTGGTCCGGCGTGGACGGTGACCTCCGAACCGTCCGTGGCGGTGATGCTCAGGTTGGTCACGGTGTTCCGGTCGCCGACGATCACCGTCCCGGAGACGTCGCCCGTCCGGATCCCCCCGGAACCGTCCGGAGCACTCTTGTTGTCTGGCATCTGCTGTCCCGGTCCTCTCCAACGTTCGGCTGCCGGCTCTCGGTCATGCTGACGCCGACCCGTCGTGGGGAACCCGGCGCTTTTAGCTGTTTGGCGGGATCGCCTGCGAACCGGCGCCGGCGGCCCCGTTCGCTGTGGCCCCGCTCGCTGTGGCCCCGCTCGCTGTGGCCCCGTTCGCTTCGGCCGCGACGGCGATCCGGGCGAGGTGGTCCAGGTCGAGGATCGTGATCCTGCGGTAGCCCGTGACGACCGCGCCCGACTCGCGCAGCGCCCGCAGGGCCTTGTGGATCGACGACTCCGCCGCGCCGACCAGGGTGGCCATCTCCGGTTGCGACAGCGGGAGTTGGGCTTGGTTGCGGCCCGGCCGCCCGTAGGTGACGGCCAGGTGGTGCAGGATCCTGGCCAGCCGTCCGAGCACGTCGCAGCCGGTGAAGTCGACGATCCGGCCGGTCGCCGTCCGCAGCTTGGCCACCACGCTCGCGCTGAGCGCGAGCCCGATGGCGGGGTGCTGCTTGGTGCACTCCAGCAGTTCGGAGGACAGGATGTACCGGGCCAGCACCCGGCCGCAGGTGGTCACGGTGCCGCTGCGCGGCTGACCGTCGATCCCGGCGAACTCCCCGACCAGGTCCCCGGCCATCCGCACCGCCACCAGGGCCTCCCGGCCGTCCTGCGCGTGCGCGGTGACCTTCACCGTGCCGCCGATCAGGAGCAGCGCGAAGTCCGAGGTGTCGGCCTCGTGGATGGTGATCTGGCCGGCCGGGTAGACCACGCCGTGGCCGAGCCCCAGCAGGACCCGGCGGTCGGCCTCGCCGACCCGGCCGAGCAGCCCGGCCGGTGGCCAGTAGGCCTCTGCCCCGCGTACCCGTGCGTTGCCCACACGCACCCGTGTGTCGCCCATCGGTCACTCCTCCTCCTCGTCCGGCCGAAGCCGGGCGAGCCGAAGCCGGACAAGCCGTATTAGTAGCCGTTCTACCCGAGGACCCCTCCTCTACGATCTCGTCAACCATCTTGTCGGCGCCGCCAGTTCGGCGTCGGCGGCACATCGATCCCCGAGGTGCCGGCCCCCGTCGTGAGCGCGGAGGGAAGCGGAGGGAACGTGAATCCGAGGTACGAATACCGAGCTCTGCTGGCGTGCGACATCGCGGGTTCCGCGGGCCGCGGGCAGCAGCGGCTGCAGGAGATCCGCGGTGCGCTGCGGGCCGCGCTGTCCGGTGCCCTGGAGGTCGCGGGACTGGACCTGCGGGACGTCTCGTACGTGGACACCGGCGACGGCTGCCGGCTGGTCGCTCCGGCCGGGCTGCCCAAGGCCGAACTGCTGGTCCCGCTGCTGCCGGAGCTGGGCGCGCGGATCCGCGGGCACAACCGGCAGGCCGGTCCGGACGCCCGGCTGCGGGTACGGGCCGCGGTGCACGCGGGGGAGGTCCGGTTCGATCCGGACGGCACCGTCTCCGGCTCCCCGTTCGAGGCGCTCGCCCGGCTGTTGGACTCGGCCCCGCTGCGGCGTGCGGCCGTGGCCGGTCCGGACGGCACCCCGGTGGCCGTGGTCCTGTCGCAGCACTACTACGAGGAGACGGTCGGGCACGGCTACGAGGGGCTCGAAACCGGCGCCTTCACGGCGGCCGAGGTCAGGGTCAAGGAGTACGTCGCACCGGCCTGGCTCTGGTACCCGGGCAGCCCGGTCGGGCCGCACGGCGGTGCCGGCCGGGAAGCCGGCTCGGACGAACGGCCCGCGGAGGTCGAGCCGCCGACCGGGGAATCCGGGCCGCGGACGGTGGAGCAAGTCGTCCGGGCCGCCGACCACGGCACGGTCTTCGCCGTCGCCAGTGGTGTCCAGCACATCCGCTACAACGAACGGGGCTGAAGCACCGATGAACGAGGAACTCGCCGAGCTGGCCGCGAGCGGGGCCACCGCTCTGGTCGCCGCGATGGGCACCGACCTCTGGACGGAGGCGAAACGGCTGATGGGCGGCGTCATCGCCCGGGCCCACGGAGGCCGCCGTCGGGAACTGTCCGCCGCACTGGAGCTGCCGTCGACCGCCGCGAGGGGAGCGGTCGACGGTGAGGTCGTGGGCTACTGGACCGACGTCCTGGTCCAGTTGCTCGACCGGGACCCGGGGCTCGCCCGGGACGTGACGGCCCTGGCGTCGCTGCGGCTCCCGCAGCAGCCGGACGTCGCGGTCCAGGTCAACTCCGCGACCGGTTCGGGTGAGGTGTTCGCGGTGCAGCACGGCAACCAGCACTTCGCCGGCGGGCCGCGGTCGCGCGATTCCGGGGAGGGGCGGTGAGCGGGGGCGACGGCCGGGCGGACGGCCCGACGGACGGCTGGGTGCGGGCGGGGCTGCTGGTCGCGGTCGCCGTCGGGGCCTTCGTCGAGGTCGGCGCGCCGCACCGGCACTACGGCTGGCTGGTGAACGTGTTCGCGCTCGCGGCGGTGGGTGTCGTCGGTGCGGCGGCCGCGCTGGGGTCCGGGCTCGCCGTGGCGTCGGCCGGGTCGGGGCCCGGGTCGGGGCCCGGGTCGGGGTCCGCGTCGGGTTCCGGGGCGGGTTCCGGGTTCGGTGCGGCCCCGGCCGGGCAGCGGAGCCGGCCCGAACCGGCGCCCCGGCCCGACGCGGCGGTGCCGGCCTGCCGCTACGTCGCGGGACCGGCCGGGCCGACGGCCCAGCAGGCGAAGCCCCGGCCGGTCCTGCGCGAGCGGCCGACCGATCTGAGCGTGCCCCGCTTCGGTGACGGCGCGCGGGCCCAGGGCTATCCCTGGCTGCTGCCGGAGCGCACGGTGCAGAACGGGATCGCCGCCGACGAGGCGGCGGTCGGCGCCCTGACCGTCCGGGCGGCCTCCGTGGTGGGGCCCGGGCACCGCTGTGACCAGCCCGCCGGGCCGCGGCAGGACTCCTACCGGATCGGGCGCACCCGGGACAGCCGGTACGCGATCGTGGCCGTGGCCGACGGCCTGTCCAGCGCGGCGTGGTCCGACACCGGGGCCACCACGGCCTCCAGCCAGGCCGTCACCCTGCTGCGCGAGCAGATCGAGACGGGCGGCTTCGACCGGCTCGACGTCCAGGAGTTGTACCGGCGGGTCGCGGAGTCGATCGCCGGACAGGCGGCCGGACGCGGCGTCGGCACCTCGCTGCTGGCCACCGTGCTGATCACCGCGGTGATCGCCGAGCCGGACGCGAGCGGCGCTGCCCGGGCCTGGGTCGGGTGGCTCGGTGACAGTTCGGCCTGGACGCTCGACCCGCACGGCGCGCGGTGGCGGTTCTCGGCCGGCGAGGCCAAGGACCGCGCGGCCCAGGTGGTCTCCAACGAGGTCGCCGGCCGACTGCCGGACACGCCGCAGCTGGCCCTGGACGGCTACCTCACACTGGCCCCCGGTGCCGCCCTGGCCCTGGTCACGGACGGGATCGGCGATGCGTGGGCGGATCCGGCGGGCAACGTCAACGAGTACTTCGCGAACGCCTGGCGCACGCCGGTCCCGGCCACCCGGTTCACCGCCGACGTCGGCTTCGACGCACCGCAGTGCCTCGACGATCGCACCGCCGTCGTGGTGTGGAACGGCAGGGGGGCATGACCGATCTCCGTTCCGTCGCCGACGGCGGCGCCCCGGCGGTCGATCCGCGGGGCTGGTCCCTGCCGCGGGCCGTGGGCCTCGGCGATCTCGGACCGCTCGCCGAGCCGATCTCCGAGCACAACGGTCAGGCCGTCGCCGTACGGCCGTTGACGGACCACCCGGGCTGGCTGGCCAAGCTCTACCGGCCGGACCTCCACCCGGAGGACGCCCGGCGGATCGACCTGTTGATCTCGGCCCCGGACACCCTGCCGGAGGCGGAGCGGGCGGCCCTGTACGCCGGGACGTGCTGGCCCGCGGCCCGGATCCACGGGCCCGGCGATCCGGTCGTCGGGTGCGTGATCCCGATGGCGCCCGAGCACTACCGTGCCGAGCTGCGGCGCGGGAAGTTCGGCGAGCGCCGGTTCGTCGAGATCGACTGGCTGGCGAAGTCCGACGAGTCGATCCGGCGGGTCGGCCTGTCGTGCCCCGGTTTCGAGGACCGACTGGCGGCCTGCCGCCGACTGACCGAGCTCGCCGCGATCCTGGAGCGGCTGGGGCTGGTCTACTCCGACTGGTCGTTCTCCAACGCCTTCTGGAGCCCGGACCGGCGTTCGGTCTACCTGATCGACGTCGACGGCTGCCGGCCGGACCGGATGCCCGACATCCACCAGCCGAACTGGGCCGACCCGCTCACACCGCCGGGCTCCGACGCGGACCGTTGCACCGACCGCTACCGGCTCGGCCTGCTCGTCGCCAAGTGCCTGACCGGCCAGCGCGACGCGCGCGCCTTCCACAGCGTCTCCCTGTCGCCCTGGCCGGACCAGCCCGCCCTCTCCGAGGTGCTGCTGGACATGCTGTTCGCGACCGATCGCGAACGACGGCCCGCGGCAGTCCAGTTGAACCAGGCACTGAACAACGGGCCCTACCTCAGGGTCGCGCCGCGTCCGACTCGCTCCCCGCTGCCCCCGGTGCCGCCGCTGCCCGCGTCGGGCCCGGTCCCGCAGCCCGCCGCCGACCCGGGCGCCGTGGCCGCGAGCTCCGTCCAGCAGACCACCGCCGAGCCGGTCGCCGCCAAGGACAGAACGGTCGCCGCCAAATCGGTCAGCGCCAGGAACAAGCCGGTCAGTGCCAAGAACAAGTCGGTCAGCCTCAAGAACAAGCCGGTCACGGCCAAGAACAAAACGGTCACCGTCGAGAAGAAGGTCACCAGAACCAAGAAGAAGGATCCCGCGACCAACTGGAACACCGAGTGGATCTGGGCGCTCGCCTTCGCCGTGATCCTGCTCATCGGCATCGTCATCGCCGCCGCCAACCACTAGCTCAGGGGTGCACCCATGTCACTCTGCCTGCCCACCTACGTGGTCATCGACGCGTCCTCGTCGATGAAGCCGCACGAGGCAGTGCTCAACGCGACCCTCTCGCGTCTGCACTACAACCTGGCGACCAATCCGCGCGTCTCGGAGTTCGCCCGGGTCAGCGTGGTCGCCTTCTCCACCGACGTGCACGTGGTGATCCCGATGTCGGACATGGAACAGGTGCCGAGCATGCCCGAAGTGATCTGCGGCGGGCGCACGGACTACGGCAAGACCTTCGACCGGTTGCGGCAGTGCATCGAAGAGGACGTCAGCAGCCTGCGGGCGCAGCACTACAGCGTGCTGCGGCCGACGGTCTTCTTCCTGACCGACGGCGGTCCGACCGACGCGACCTGGCGGCAGTCCTTCCGCGCCCTGGTGGACCGGAGCCGGCCGCGCTACCCGCACGTGATCGCCTACGGCTTCGGCGACGCCGAGCGCGGCGTGCTGCAGGAGGTGGCGACCAAGGCCCTGTTCATCGCCGACGGCACGGACACCGAGTCGGCGCTGAGCGGGGCGATCTCCGGCCTGCTCAACACCCTGATCGCCTCGTCGCAGACCGGTCAGATGCAGATCGCCACCGACGTCAAGGGCTTCGAGTACGTCCAGGTCACCCAGGAATACGTGGACTGAGCATGGTCTCCGATCCGCGTGACCCGGCGCCCCCGGCGCCCCCGGCGCCCCCGGCGCCCCCGGCGCCCCCGGCGCCCCCGGCGCCCCCGGCGCCCCGGGCGCCCCGAGCGGTCCGTGCCTCCGTCGGACTGTCCGTGCTGGCCGCGGTGTTGCTCGCCTGCGGCGGCGCGGTCGAGGCGGCGGGCAATCTCCTCGGCCCCTCGACGTCCGGGGGAGGAGGCGGCCCGCGGCCGGCGGCGCCGGTGTCGGCACCGCCGGGCCACGACGCCTCCTCCGCCACCGTTCCCGCGACTCCCACCGCGTCCACTGCGGCGCCGTCGCCGAGTTGCCCGCCCTCGTCCTCGCCCACCTCGTCGACCCCACCGCCCGAGCCCGTGCCGACCGCCACCACGCCGTCGTCCGCTTCGAAGCGTCCTCCGAGTCCTCCGAGTCCTCCGAAGCGGGGTTCCAAGCACGAGACCGCGGGGACGACGGTTCCTGTGCCGGAGAGCACGGTCGAGTAGCCGCCCGCCCGTCGGCCGCGGGTGGCGGGGGCGCAGCCGCCGGGCGAGGATCGGGGAGACCGTACGGACCCCTGAGGGCGGTGGGCGCGGATGGCGGAGCAGATGGGGGAGAGCCGGGCGCAGCTGTCCGCGCGGCTGAACTGGCTGCGGGCGGCCGTGCTGGGGGCCAACGACGGTGTGGTCTCGACGGCCGGGATCGTGACCGGCGTGGCCGGTGCGGCCGGGTCCCGCACCGCGCTGCTCGCGGCGGGGGTGGCCGGGCTGCTGGCCGGGGCGATGTCGATGGCGGCCGGCGAGTACGTCTCGGTCAGCACCCAACGGGACACCGAGCGGGCCGCGTTGGCGAAGGAGCGGCGCGAGCTGGCCGACGACCCGGAGGGGGAGCTCGACGAACTGACCGACTACTACCGGGACAGCGGGCTGACCGACGGCCTGGCCCGGGAGGTGGCGACGGCGCTGACCGAGCGGGACGCGCTGCTGGCCCACGCGCAGACCGAACTCGGCATCGACCCGGAGGCGTTGACCAACCCCTGGGAGGCGGCGCTGGCCAGCGCGGCAGCCTTCACCCTGGGGGCGCTGGTGCCGCTGCTGGCGGTGTTGCTGCCGCCGGAGTCCGCGCGGCTGTGGGTGACGGTGGTGGCGGTGGTGGCGGCGCTGGTCCTCTCGGGGTGGGCCAGCGCCCGGCTGGGCGGGGCCGGGCCGGCGCGGGCCGTGGCGCGCAACGTGGTGGGCGGGCTGCTGGCGATGGCGGTGACGTACAGCGGGGGCGTGCTGCTGGACCACCTCAGGAGCTGAACCGGCTCGTCGGCAGTGCGGGCGGGCAGTGCGGGCCCGACCGTTCGGGTGGTCCCGCTCGACAGGCGGGCGCCCGCGCCCTGTGTTTGTGTGACTGCAAAACGCTTGGGAGAGGTGAACTGCCGTGACCATGCCCCCGTTCGGATCGAACGACCCGTTCTCCGACCTGCTCAGCCGGTTCTTCGGGATGAGCCCGCTGGCCTCCCCGCCCGCCGTGCAGCGGGTGCCGATCGGGCGGCTGCTCAGCGAGTCCTCCCAGGAGCTGCTGGGGCTGGCCGCCCAGCGCGCGGCCGAGGACGGCAGCAGCGACCTGGACACCGCGCACCTGGCCTGGGCGGCGACCCGGGTGGAGCCCTCGCGGCGGATGCTGGAACGGGCCGGCATCGACCCGGACCGGCTCTCCGGGGACCTGGAGCACGCACTGCCGGCCGGTCGGCCCGAGGCGCTGGACGGGCAGCCCGCGCTCACCCCCTCGGCCAAGCGGGCGCTGCTCGCCGCGCACGCCCGTTCGCAGGAGGTCGGTGCCTCGTACATCGGCCCGGAGCACATCCTCGGCGCCCTGCTGGAGCAGGAACGTTCCGGCGCCGGGACGGCGCTGCGCAACGCGGCGCCCTCGCAGGGGGCGCTGAAGTCGGTGCTGGAGGGGCGCGGCACCGGCGGGGAGCGCAGCAGCACGGGCGCGCACCCGAGCGAGACGCCGACCCTGGACGAGTACGGGCAGGACCTCACCGACGCGGCGCGCTCCGGCCGGCTGGACCCGGTGGTCGGGCGGGCCGAGGAGATCGAGCAGACCGTGGAGATCCTCTCCCGGCGGACCAAGAACAACCCGGTGCTGATCGGCGAGCCGGGCGTCGGCAAGACCGCGATCGTCGAGGGCCTGGCCCAGCGGATCGTCTCCGGGGACGTGCCGCGGAGCCTCCGGGACAAGCGGGTGGTCACCCTCGACCTGACCGCCCTGGTGGCCGGCTCCAAGTACCGGGGTGAGTTCGAGGAGCGGCTGAAGAGCGTGATCGACGAGGTCACGGCGGCCGAGAAGAGCGTGATCCTCTTCCTGGACGAGCTGCACACCGTGGTCGGCGCGGGCGGTGGCGGCGAGGGCTCGATGGACGCCGGCAACATCCTCAAACCGGCCTTGGCGCGCGGCGAGTTGAGCGTGGTCGGCGCGACCACGCTGGACGAGTACCGCAAGCACGTGGAGAAGGACGCCGCACTGGAGCGCCGCTTCCAGCCGGTCCTGGTGCCGGAGCCGAGCGTCGAGGAGACCATCGAGATCCTCCAGGGGCTGCGCGACGCCTACGAGGCCCACCACCAGGTGCGGTTCACCGACGAGGCGCTGGACGCGGCGGCGACGCTCTCCGACCGGTACGTCAGCGACCGCTTCCTGCCCGACAAGGCGATCGACCTGCTGGACCAGGCCGGTGCCCGGGTGCGGCTGCGCAGCCTCAGCGGCTCGACCGAGGCGACCTCGGTGCAGGACCGGATCACCAAGCTGAAGCGGGAGCTGGACGAGGCCGTCGCGGACGAGGAGTTCGTGCGGGCCGCCAACCTGAAGTCCGAGCTGCGGCGGACCGAGGACGAGCTGGCGGCGACCGCCGAGTCCCGCGAGGAGGTCGTCGACGTGACCGCCGACGACATCGCCCAGGTGCTGTCCTCCCGGACCGGCATCCCGGTCGCGGAGCTGAACGCGACCGAGCGGGAGCGGCTGCTCAGGCTGGAGGAGCACCTGCACGAGAAGGTGATCGGCCAGGACGAGGCGGTCACCGCCGTCGCCCAGGCGGTCCGCCGGGGCCGGGCCGGGATGGGCGACCCGGACCGGCCGACCGGCTCCTTCCTCTTCCTCGGGCCGACCGGCGTCGGCAAGACCGAGCTGGCCAAGGCGCTGGCGGCGCTGCTGTTCGGCGACCCGGACCGGATGATCCGCTTCGACATGAGCGAGTTCCAGGAGAAGCACACCGTCTCCCGGCTGGTCGGCTCCCCGCCCGGGTACGTCGGCTACGACGAGGCGGGCCAGCTGACCGAGGCGGTGCGCCGCAAGCCGTACAGCGTGCTGCTCTTCGACGAGGTGGAGAAGGCCCACCCGGACGTCTTCAACCTGCTGCTCCAGGTGTTGGACGACGGGCGGCTGACCGACTCCCAGGGGCGTACGGTCGACTTCCGCAACACCGTGGTGATCATGACCAGCAACATCGGCTCGCAGCGGATCCTGGACCACGCCGGCAACGTGGAGGAGATCCGGGACGACCTGATGCGGGACCTGCGCCAGCAGTTCCGGCCGGAGTTCCTCAACCGGATCGACGAGGTGATCGTCTTCCACGCGCTCACCCGGAAGGACCTGCTCTCGGTGGTCGACCTGCTGCTGGAGCGCAGCCAGCGTCGGCTGCGGGCCCAGGACGTCCGGCTGGAGGTCACCGAGGCGGCCAAGGAGTACCTGGTCAACCGGGGCTACCAGCCGGAGTTCGGGGCCCGGCCGCTGCGCCGGACGATCCAGTCGGAGCTGGACAACCGGATCTCCAACCTGCTGCTGGACGGCACCGTGCGGGAGGGGGACACCCTGATCGCGGACGTCGGCGACGGCGAGCTGACGGTGACGCTGGCGCGGCCGGAGGCGTCGGCGACCTTCGCGGAGGCGGAGGAGAAGGCGCAGGCGGGCGCGGCGGGGGCGGCGGGCGCGGAGGGCTGAGCGGGGCGGACACCGAGTGGCCGGCGGAGCAGTCACCGGAGCAGTCACCGGTTCGGGCGTACTCCAGCGGGAGTACGCCCGAACGCCACTGGTGGAGGACGCGCGGGGGCGGGACGCGGGTCTAGCCTTCCGGGCATGACGCCGCCCACCTCCCGACCGCCGGAGCCCTCCGGCCCGCCTCCGGACCGGCCGGAGCCCTCGGGCCCGTCCGGGCCGTGGCGCCCGCCGTGGGCGCGGTTCGGCCCGGCCGGCCCGTTCGGCCCGCCCGGCTCGTCCGACTCGCCTGGCTCCTCCGACACGTCCGGCTCGACCGGCCGGACGGGCCTGCCGTTGGGGCTGGCGGTGGGGGCCGCGGTGGTGCAGGTGGTCGGGTCGGGGGTCGCCGCCCGGCACCAGGGCGGCCGGGCCCCGCTCGACGCCCTCGGGTACCTGCTGCTGTTGCTCGGTCCGGCCCTGCTGGCGCTGTTCCGGCGCCGCCCGGTCGAGGCGGTGGCGGGGACGTCGGTGGTCACCGCCGGGTACCTGGCCGCCGGGTACCCGTACGGCCCGGTGTTCGTGAGCTGGGTGGTCGCCTGCTGCTTCGCGATCGGCTGCGGCCACCGCCGGGCGGCCTGGGCGGGGGTCGCCGGGGTGTACCTGGTGCACCTCCTGGCCGCCTTCGCCCTCCCCGAGAGCTGGCGGCGCACCCCGCCCGCCAAGTTCGTCTGGCAGGCCGAACTCGGCCTGCTGGCCTGGTTGTTGCTGATGCTGGCGGTCGCCGAGCTGATCCGCTTCCGGCGCGAGCGGATCGCCGCCCACCGGGCCTACCGCCAGCAGCTGGAACAGCGCCGGGCGAACGAGGAACGGCTCAAGATGGCGCGCGAGTTGCACGACATCCTGGCGCACAGCCTGTCCCTGATCAACATCCAGGCCGGGGTCGCGCTGGCGCTGCTCGACCGGCGGCCCGAGGAGGCCCGCACCGCGCTGGTCACCATCAAGTCGACCAGCAAGGAGGCGCTCGGCGAGGTCCGCCAGGTGCTGGCCACGCTGCGCGGGCCCGACGCGGCGCCGCGCGGGCCGGCCCCCGGGCTGGGGCGGCTGGACGAACTCACCGAGCAGGCCGACCGGGTGGGCCTGACGGTCGAGGTGCACGAGGACGGCGCGCGCCGCCCGCTGTCCGCGACCGTCGACCTCACCGCCTTCCGGATCGTCCAGGAGGCGCTGACCAACGTCATCCGGCACTCGGTGGCCCGGGAGGCGGTCGTGGTGCTGGACTGGCGGGACGCCGCCGTGCTGGTGGTCCGGGTCGAGGACCCGGGGCCCGCGGCGGGCGGTGACGCCGGGGGGTCCGGCAGCGGACTGGTCGGGATGCGGGAACGCGCGGCCGCGTTCGGTGGCACCATCACGGCGGGGCCGCTGCCCGGCGGCGGCTTCCGGGTCCGGGCGGAGCTGCCGACACCGAAGGCGGAGAGCGATTGATTCGGGTACTGCTGGCGGATGACCAACTGCTGGTCCGGGCGGGCTTCCGGGCCCTGCTGGACCTCCAGGACGACCTCACGGTGGTCGGCGAGGCGGACGACGGCGAGGCGGCGCTGCAGCTGGCCCGCGAACTGGTGCCGGACGTCGTGCTGATGGACGTCCGGATGCCCCGGATGGACGGGCTGGAGGCGACCAGGAGGATCGCCCGGGACCCGGCGCTGTCCTCCGTACGGGTGGTCGTGCTGACCACCTTCGAACTGGACGAGTACGTCTTCGAGGCGCTGCGCTCGGGGGCGGCGGGCTTCCTGGTCAAGGACACCGAGCCGGCCGACCTGCTGCGGGCGATCCGGGTCGCGGTGGCCGGGGACGCCCTGCTCTCGCCGGGCGTGACCAGGCGGCTGATCGGCGAGTTCGCGGCCCGGTCCAAGGGGCCGGAGGCGGCTCCGGAGGGGCTCTCGGACATCTCGATGCTGACCGAACGGGAGCGCGAGGTGCTGGCGCTGGTCGGGATGGGGCTCTCCAACGAGGAGATCGCCCGCCGGCTGGTGGTCAGCCCGCTGACCGCGAAGACGCATGTCAGCCGGGCGATGGTGAAGATCGGGGCGCGGGACCGGGCGCAACTGGTGGTGCTGGCCTACGAGTCGGGGCTGGTGCGGCCGGGCTGGCTGGGCTGACGCGGCTGCTCCGTCGATTGCTCCCGGGTGCCTGCTCCCGGGTGCCTGCTCTCGGGTGCCTGCTCTCGTCGGAGACCCCCGCTTCCCGGCGGCTGCTTCCGCCGCTGCGTGTCGCGGGCGGTCCGTACGCTCCCGGGAGTAGCCCAGCTGTCACTGCTGGTAGGACGCGCGATGAGACCCCTCGGAGGGACGCTCAAGGCACCTCGGGAAACCCCGGGGTCGTGGAGCCGAACGCGAGGAGATGGACCGTGATGTACACGCAGTTGGCAGATTGGCACGGGCCGGGCGCCTGGATCCTGTTCTTCCCCCTGTTCTGGATCGCCGTGGTGGTCCTGGTGGTCGCGCTGCTGCGCCGGACGGTCTGGCGGCGGCACGGAGCCTGCGGCTTCGGGGCCGCTGCCGCCGGCGCGGCCGAGCACCCGCTCGCCGTCCTGGGCCGCCGCTACGCCGAGGGCGACATCGACGCCGAGGAGTACCGCGCCAAGCGGGCCGTGCTCACGGAGCCGGGCCGGGACGTCCCCCGGGGCGGCGGTGGTGCCCGGTGACGGTCCTCGACGCCGTGCGCGGCACCGCCGCCCGGCTCGCCGGCACCGTGGAGGTCCGCGGTGCCGGCCCGGCCGCGGCCAGGGCTCCGCGGCCGGGGTTCAGGAGAGCGTCGAGCCGCCCACCGTGACCTGCGGGAAGACCTCCCGCAGCAGCGGGTCCGGCAGTCCGCGCTTGCGCCACTCACGCGGGTAGCCGAGCGAGACCTCCTCGAACGGGACGCCGTCGTAGCTGGTCTTGCGCGGGATGTGGAGGTGGCCGTAGATCATCGCCGCGGTGTTGAAGCGGCGGTGCCAGTCGGCGGTCAGCTCGGTGCCGCACCACTGGGCGAACTCGGGGTACCAGAGGATCTCGGTGGGGTGCCGGACCGTCGGGTAGTGGTTGACCAGGACCAGCGGGACGTCCGGGTCGCAGGCCGCGAGCCGCTGCTCGGTCAGCCGGACGCGCTCGCGGCACCAGGAGTCGAGGTCGGGGAACGGGTCGGGGTGGAGCATCCGCTCGTCCGCGCAGACGATGCCGCTCTCGTAGGCGGCCGCCAGGGACTCCTCCTTGGTGGTCGTGCCCGGGGCACGGAAGGAGTAGTCGTACAGGAGGAAGAGCGGGGCGATCCGGACCGGGCCGCCGGCGCCGTGCCACAGCGGGTACGGGTCCTCGGGGGTGACGACGCCGAGGGCGCGGCACAGCTCCACCAGGTGGTTGTAGCGGGCCACGCCGCGGAGCTGGACCGGGTCGTCCGGGTGGGTCCACAGCTCGTGGTTGCCGGGCGCCCACACCACCCGGGCGAAGCGTTCGGCGAGCAGGCCGAGCGCCCACTCGATGCTGGTGGTGAGCTCGGCGACGTCCCCGGCGACGAGCAGCCAGTCGTCCGGGTGGGTGGGCCGGATCTTCTCCACCAGGTCGCGGTTCTCCTGGTAGGAGATGTGCAGGTCGCTCACCGCGAGCAGCCGCCCGCCCCCGCTGCCGCCCACCTCGCTGGGCGTCGGCTGCGCGTCGTTGCGGATCTCGGTACTCACGCCTGCCCCCTGTGGTCACCCGGTCTATGTGGCCACCCTACGTGGCAGGCGGGGGCCGTGGGCAGGGTTGACGTGATCAGCTGCGCGGTGTGGGGCCGGGGAGTTGAAGCGGGTTCAGGACAGGAGGGGAAGAAACGGAGGCTCAGGATCCGTGCTCAGGATCCGAGGTCGATGAGCACGCCGTGGGAGGTGGCGGCGGTGACGGCGAGGATCGCGAGGGAGGCGATGCCGAGGGCCAGGCCGAGGAAGGCGCGGCCGCGGCGGTCGGTGCCGCGGGCCAGGGCCAGCGTGGCCAGGGTGATGGCGATCGGACCCAGGACGATGTTGAAGAGCAGCAGGCCGGGGAGGCCGAGGAGGAAGGAGGCGACGGCCAGGTTGTCGGCCTCGGCGGTGCCCTGGCGGCCGGCGGTGGTCCGGTCGTCGATGGCGCGGCTGGTGACGGTGCTCATGGCGGTGACGGTCCTCTCGGTGGCGGTGGCGGTGGCGGTGGCCGGGGCGTCGCGGTGGACGCCGCGGGTCAGCGGTGGCGCAGGCGGGCGATGCCCTCGCGGGCGCCGAAGGCGAGCAGCCAGGCGCTGATGGCGGCCGAGGCGGCGAGGAAGACCGGGAGGGGGAGGTGGGCGGCGGTGCCGATCAGGACTCCCATGGCGACCAGTGCGGAGAACAGGATCACGGCTGACTCCTTCGGCTGCGGCTGGTGCTGCGCCGGTTTCGGTTGACAAGTGTTCACTGACTTCGGTGCCCACTGTACGCCCGACTGGCCAAGTTCGGCAAACGACTGTTTACTGAATGGCGTGAGTCACACCGTGGGGGCCAGACAGGCCCAGAAGCAGCAGAGTCGGCGGGCCTTGCTGGATGCGGGGTTGCACCTGCTGGCCGATCAGAACCTGGCGAGCCTGGGCGTCCGCGAGGTCACCCGGGAGGCCGGGCTGTCCCCGGCCGCCTTCTACCGGCACTTCCCCGACCTCGCCGCGCTCGGCGTCGCCCTGGTCGAGGAGTCGCTCGCCAGCCTGCACGTCATGATCCGCTCGGTGCTGGCCGAGGCGGGCGGCGCCGAGGAGTTGATCGACCGTGCGGTCGAGGTGATCCGGCAGCACGTCCGCGATCACCGCCCGCACGTGCGCTTCCTGGCGCGCGAGCGGCACGGCGGGGTCCGGCAGGTGCGGGAGGCGATCGACGCCGAGCTGGGTCGCTTCGCCGCCGAGGTCGGGGCCGCCCTGGCGCTCCAGCCGGTCTCGAAGGGCTGGAGCGAGCAGGACCTTCGGATGCTCGCCGAGTTGTACGTCGACCACATGGTGTCGACGGCCGCCGCCTTCCTGGAGGCGCAGGAGGCGGACCCGGCCCGTGAGCAGCGGCTCGCCGTCACCGCCCGGCTGCAGTTGCGGCTGATCAGCCTCGGTCGACGCCACTGGCAAGGGAGTTGAGCATGCGGGTCGGCCGGAAGTCCTGACGGCGGCCGACCGCTTGTCATAGTGTGCCGATTGACCGGCCGGTGCGGCTGACCCCTTGACATGTCGTCATGTCCACGCCAATTTTGGGGGACCCCCACACCGCGAGGTCTCTCATGAAGAAGCCACTCATAGGCCTGCTCGCCTCGGTCCTGGTCGCCGGAGCCACCGCGCTGACCGGAGCCGCCCCGGCTCAGGCTGCCACTGCACACGTCGCCGCCCCCGCACACGTCGCCGCCCCCGCGCGGGTCGCCCCCGCGCACGCCGCCCGGCCCCTCGACGCCGTCGACTTCAGCGGCACCGTGGCGCTGAGCAACTGTTCCGGCTCGCTGGTCCGGCTGCCCGGCTCGGTCGGCAGTGACCCCGGGCTGGTGCTCACCAACGGCCACTGCCTGGAGACCGGTATGCCCGGCCCCGGCCAGGTGATCGTCAACCAGCCGTCCAGCCGCACCTTCACCCTGCTCGACGGCTCCGCCAACGAGGTCGCCACGCTGAACGCCACCAAGGTGGTCTACAGCGCGATGACCGGCACCGACGTGACGATCTACCAGCTCGACTCCAGCTACGACAGCATCCAGGCCCAGAGCGGGATCTCCCCGCTGACCGTCTCCGCCGACCACCCCGTACAGGGCACCGACATCCGGGTGGTCTCCGGCTACTGGAAGCAGACCTACTCCTGCTCGGTCGACGGCTTCGCCTACCAACTCAAGGAAGCCGACTGGACGTTCAGCGACTCGGTCCGCTACACCTCGGGCTGCAACGTGATCGGCGGCACCTCCGGCTCGCCGGTCGTCGACGCGAACACCGGCCAGGTCGTCGCCGTCAACAACACGATTAACGAGGACGGCCAGAGCTGCACCCTCAACAACCCGTGCGAGGTCGACCAGTCCGGCGCGGTGACGGTCCACCAGGGCATCGGCTACGCCCAGGAGACCTACATCATCCCGGCCTGCTTCTCGGCCGGTAACACCCTGGACCTCACCCTCCCGGGCTGCACCCTGGCCCGCCCGTAAGGCCTCGCGGGGCCCCGCAAAGCCCCGCAGGGCCTCGCAGAGCCCCGGAGCCCCGCAAAGCCCCCCGCACCGCCCCGAGCCCGGTCCGCAAGCCGCGCACCCCTGACCCCCGGGCCCGCCCGCATCGCACCCCCTCGGCGGGCGGGACCCGGGAAACCACCCGGTGGCCACCCGGCCCGCCGACGGAACCGAGGCGACCCCACTGACCAGCACTTTCACCCGATGGGCCACCCGCGATCAGGCGGGTGGCCCATTCGGCCGTCCACCGGGCGGCCGCCGCACCACCCGCACCGCAGAGTTGTGCCGACGAGGTATGTGCCATGTCCGTTGACCAGATGGAGAGTTGATGACCACCAAGCTGAAGCGGCTGCTGGTTGCCGTCCTGCTGATACCGGTGTTCGGAGTCGGTGGCCTGGCCGCCCCGGCCTCGGCCGCCACCGGCCGGGGGACCGAGGCGGCCGGAGCCGCGCACCACCGGAGCCCCGCCGACGACCCGACCGCCGACATCAAGGACCGCCTGGCGGCGATCCCCGGCGTGACGATCACCGAGGAGAAGCCCACCGACGCCGACCACCGCTACTTCCTGGCCACCTACACCCAGCCGATCGACCACCTCCGCCCCTGGCTGGGCAGCTTCCAGCAGCGCTTCAGCCTGCTGCACCGGGGCTACGACCGTCCGACCGTCTTCTACACCAACGGCTACACGCTGGGCACCACTCCGTCCCGCACCGAGCCGACCCGGCTGGTCGACGGCAACCAGGTCTCCATCGAGTACCGGTTCTTCACCCCCTCCCGCCCGGAGCCGGCCGACTGGTCCAAGGCGGGCATCCGCCAGCAGGCCGCCGACTCGCACGACCTGGTGACCGCGCTCAAGCGGATCTACCAGCAGGAGTGGCTCTCCACCGGTGCCAGCAAGGGCGGCATGTCCTCGACGTTCTACCGCCGCTTCTACCCGGACGACATGGCGGGCACGATCGCCTACGTCGCGCCGAACAACACCGACGTCAGCGACTACTCGGCCTACACCGACTTCTTCCGCACCGTCGGCACCCCCGAGTGCCGCGCCAAGCTGAACGCCGCCCAGCGCGAGCTGCTGGTGCGCCGTGACCGCCTGGAGCCCCGCTACGTCGCCGCCAACCAGGCCGCGGGCTCGACCTTCAACACCCTCGGCACCCCGGACCGCGCCTACGAGGCCGGCGTGCTCGACGTGGTCTGGGCGTTCTGGCAGTACAGCCTGGAGTCGGACTGCGCGAAGGTCCCGGTGGCCGCCACGGCGACCGACGACGAGCTGCTCGCGTGGTACGACGCGCAGTCGGGCCTGACCGGCAACAGCGACCAGTCGCTGGCGAAGTACACCGCGTACTACTACCAGGCCGCCACCGAGCTGGGTGCGCCGTACTTCGACGTCTCGTACCTCAAGGACCAGCTGCACTACGACTACAAGGAGCTCTACTCGGCCCGTTCCTACGTGCCGAAGGAGATCCCGACCGTCTTCAACCCGAAGGCGATGCCGGACATCGACCGCTGGGTGAAGCGCGACGCCGAGCGGATGATGTTCGTCTACGGCGGCAACGACCCGTGGGGCGCCAAGCCGTTCCACCTCGGTCGGGGCAGTGACGACAGCTACGTCTACGTCGTGCCCGGCGGCAACCACGGCTCCAACATCGCCAAGCTGCCGGCCGACCAGTCGGCGGAGGCCACCGCGAAGGTGCTGGAGTGGGCCGGCCTGGGCGGCGACCAGGACGCCGCCCGCTCGTTCGCCAAGTCCGCGCAGCCGGGGGCGCCCTTCGGTCCGCTGGACGTCGAGGGCCAGCGGCTGGACCAGGAGCGCCGCCCGCTCTGATCCGGAGCGCGACAGCGACAGCGCCGTCACCGGCGCAGCAGCACCACGAGGCCGCCCCGCCCGGGGCGGCCTCCCGTCGTTCGCGCACCACGCGCTCCACCCCTCCCGCCCCCTCCCCGAAGCAGTGAATCAGTGCTTCAATGCTTCCATGGCCTACCGACGCACCCCCGCCGTCCAAGCCCGTCTGGACGCCCAGCGCGAGGCGGTGCTGCAGTCGGCGGTCGGCCTGCTCGCGGAGCGCGGTTACGGCGGCTGCACCATGGCCGCCGTGGCGGACCGCGCCGGCATCGCCACCGGCAGCCTCTACCAGCACTTCGCCAACAAGGCCGAGCTGTCGGTGCAGCTCTTCCGCCGGGTGGTCACCCACGAGATGGCCGCGGTGAACGCCGCCGTCGCCCTCCGGGGCACCCCGCGGCAGCGGATCGCCGCCGTGGTCGAGACCTTCGCCGCCCGCGCCCTGCGCGCCCCCCGGCTGGCGTACGCGCTGCTGGTGGAGCCCGCCGACACGGTGGTGGACGGCGAACGCCTGGTCTTCCGGCGGGCGTTCCGGGACGTGATCGCCACCGAGATCGCCGCCGCCGTGGCGGCCGGCGAACTCCCCGAGCAGGACCCGGTGCTGACCGCCGCCGCCCTGGTCGGCGCGGTCGGCGAGGCCCTGGCCGGCCCGCTCGCGGCCGCGCCGCCGGCCACCGCCGGGCCGCTCGACCCCTCCGCCCCCTCCGATCCCTCCGCCCCCCGGCGGGCCACCGTCGAGGTGGTCCCCGCCCTGGTCTCCTTCACCCTGCGTGCCCTGGGAGGACGCGATGACAGCGACGCATGAGGTCACCAACCAGGTGCCCCTGCCGTACGGACACGACACCGCCGCCGACCCGACCCTGCTCGCCGCCCTGCACCGGGCCGGCGCCGGCTGGGCCGAGCCGGAACTGCGCGAACTCGGCCGCCTGGCGGGCTCCGAGCAGGCCGCCGAGTGGGGCCGGCTGGCCAACGAGAACCCGCCGGTGCTGCGCACTCACGACCGCTTCGGCCACCGGATCGACGAGGTCGACTTCCACCCGTACTGGCACGAGCTGATGCGCACCGCCGTCTCGTACGGCCTGCACGCCGCGCCCTGGCGGGACGACCGGCCCGGCGCCCACTCCGCCCGCGCCGCCAAGTTCTTCGTCTGGAGCCAGGTCGAGGCCGGCCACACCTGCCCGATCTCGATGACCTACGCCGCCGTTCCCGCCCTGCGCCGCAACCCCTCCCTGGCCGCCGAGTTGGAGCCGCTGCTGGCCGCCACCGAGTACGACTACGGGCTGCGCGAGCCGCGCACCAAGCGCGGGCTGATCGCCGGCATGTCGATGACCGAGAAGCAGGGCGGCTCGGACGTCCGCAGCAACACCACCACCGCGGTCCCGCAGGCCGACGGCAGCTACCGGCTGACCGGCCACAAGTGGTTCACCTCGGCGCCGATGTCCGACCTCTTCCTGACCCTCGCCCAGGCCCCCGGCGGGCTCAGCTGCTTCGTGCTGCCGCGCGTCCTGCCGGACGGCGGCCGCAACCGGCTGCACCTGATGCGGCTCAAGGACAAGCTCGGCAACAAGTCCAACGCCTCCGCCGAGTTGGAGTACGACGGTGCGGTGGGCTGGCTGGTCGGCGAGGAGGGCCGGGGCGTGCCGACCATCATCGAGATGGTCAACATGACCCGCCTGGACTGCACCGTCGGCGCCGCCTCCGGAATGCGCTACGGAGCCACCCGGGCGGTCCACCACGCCCTGCACCGGCGGGCGTTCGGCAAGGCGCTGGTCGACCAGCCGCTGATGCGCAACGTGCTGGCCGACCTGGTGGTGGAGTCCGAGGCGGCCACCGTCGTCGCGATGCGGCTGGCCCACGCCACCGACCGCACCCTGGCCGGGGACGAAACCGAGGCGCTGGTACGGCGGTTGGGCCTGGCCGTGGCCAAGTACTGGGTGTGTAAGCGCGGTCCGGCGCACGCCGCCGAGGCGCTGGAGTGCCTGGGCGGCAACGGCTACGTCGAGGAGTCCGGGATGCCCCGGCTCTACCGGGAGGCGCCGCTGGTGTCGATCTGGGAGGGCTCCGGCAACGTCGCCGCCCTGGACGCCCTGCGCGCCATGGCCAAGCGCCCGGAGACGGTCGAGGCCTTCCTCGGCGAACTCGACGCGGCCGCCGGGGCGGACCGCCGACTGGACGCGGCGGTCGCCGAACTCCGCAAGCAGCTCGGTGACCTGACCGATCCGGAGTACCGCACCCGGCGACTGGTGGAGTCCATGGCGCTGGCCTTCCAGGGCTCGCTGCTGGTCCGCTACGGCAGCCCGGCGGTGGCCGACGCCTTCTGCGCCGGCCGGCTCGGCGGCGACCGCGGCGCGGCCTTCGGCACCCTGCCGCCCGGCGTCGACACCGCGGAGATCATCGACCGCGCCCGCCCGGTGCCCGCGTGAGCGGCCGGGAGGCCGACGCCGCGGCCCCACGGACGGACGCCGTGGACGGACGGACCGACGCCGCGGCCCCACGGACCGAAGCCGCGGACCAGGAGGCCGAGGGCGTACGGGAGTTCTGGCGGGCCCTGGGCCTGCCCGGGCTGATCGACGTGCACACCCACTTCATGCCGAAGAGCGTCCTCGACAAGGTGTGGGCGTACTTCGACGCGGCCGGCCCGCTGGTGAACCGCCCCTGGCCGATCACCTACCGCGAGGCCGAGGAGCAACGCGTCCGGCGGCTGCGGGACTTCGGCGTCCGGGCGTTCACCTCGATGCTCTACCCGCACAAGCCGGGCATGGCCGGCTGGCTGAACAGCTGGGCCGCCGAGTTCGCCGCCCGCACCCCGGACTGCCTGCACACCGCGACCTTCTTCCCCGAACCCGGGGCGGCCGGCTACGTGGCCCGGGCGATCGAGGACGGCGCCCGGGTCTTCAAGGCGCACCTCCAGGTCGGCGGCTACGACCCGGCGGACGCCCGGCTGGACGAGGTCTGGGCGCTGCTCGCCGACACCGGCACCCCGGTGGTCACCCACTGCGGATCCGGGCCGGTGCCCGGCAAGTTCACCGGTCCCGGGCCGATCGGCGCGGTGCTGGACCGGCACCCCGGCCTGGTCCTGGTGGTCGCCCACCTCGGCATGCCCGAGTACCGCGACTTCCTCGACCTGGCCGAACGCCACCCGGCCGTCCGGCTGGACACCACCATCGCGTTCACCGACTTCGCCGAGGCCGACGTCCCGTTCCCGCGCGACGAACTGCCGCGCCTGCGCGGGCTGCGGGAGCGCATCCTGCTGGGCAGCGACTTCCCCAACATCCCGTACCGCTACGTCCACCAGCTGGAGGCGCTGGCCGGGCTGGGGCTGGGGGAGGAGTGGCTGCGGGCGGTCTGCCACGACAACGCGGCGGCCCTGTTCGGCCTCACCTGACCCACCCGCCCGCTCACCCGACCACCCGCAGCACCCCCACCGCGTCCGCGTGCAGTCCGGGCGCGGCGGTGAGGAAGCTGTCCGAGCCGGCCGTCCAGGCCGCCCCGGCGGCGTCCGTCACCGTCGCGCCCGCCTCGCTCGCGATCAGCGCGCCGGGCAGCAGGTTGCCCGCGTCCTCCCCGTACTCCCAGAACAGCGCCAGGTGCCCGGAGCCGACCTGTGCCACCTGCAGCGCGGTCGGCCCGAGGTTGCGCACCGCCAGCACCGAGCCGACCATCGCGGACAGCGACTCGCCCGCCCGGCGCAGCGCCACCGGGTCGGCGGCCACCCGCGGCGGCTGGCTGGTGGCGGCGACGGTGGCCGCCAACTCGCGCTCCAGCGGCGCGATCGGCCGCCCGTCCAGCCGGGCCCCGCCGCCCCGCACCGCCAGGTAGGTCCGGCCGCCGCCGAGTTCCGGGGCGTGCACCACGGCCAGCACCGCCGCGCCGTCGCGCACCAGCGTCGCCGTCACCGCCCAGTGCGGCTGCCCGAGCAGGTACTGCACCGCGCCGTCGGTGGCGTCGCACACCCACCACTCGCCCTCGGCCGGCACCGAGCCGTCCAGCTCCTCCGGCATCCACCCGGCCTGCGGGCGCAGCGCGCCCACCCGCTCGCGCAGGTCGGCGGCGGCCGGACCGTCCAGCTCCGCGAACCGTGCCATCGCCTCCTCGACGGTCCGCCCGGGGGTCGGCTCCACCGGCCGCCGCACCACCAGCTCCGCGCCGACCTCGCGCACCGCCGCCTCCACGGCCTCGGCCAGCGTCCACAGCTCCAGCAGCTCCATGTCGTCCTCCTCGACGTTCGTTTCCCGGCCGGTCCGTTCCGACCTCCCAGGACAAGGAGTACCGTCAGGGCTGCCGAACAGGACGCTCAAGCAGCCGTGAACGACGGAGATCGGACACCATGGACCTCGCCACGACGGATCCGGACAAGGTGCTGGACACCCTCGACCGCCGCCTGGTCGGCGCGCTCCAGGTCGACGGACGGGCCGAGCCCGGCCGGATCGCCGAGGTGCTGGGCGTCTCCGCCCGGACGGTCACCCGTCGGCTGGGCCTGCTGCGGCGGGCCGGGGTGCTGCGGGTGGTCCGGATGCCCGATGTCGAGGACGCCGCCGTGGGCGCGCTGCTGCTGCGGGTCCGGGTGCTGCGCGGCCGGGTGGACGCCATCGCCCGGGCCCTGGCCGAGCGGCCCGACGTCCCCTTCGTGGACGTGATGCTCGGCGGCCAGGAGGTCGGCGCGGTGATGCTCAGCGACGCCGGCGCCCGCGACCGCCTGCTGTACGGGCAGCTGCCCGCGACCGACGCCGTCACCGAGACCACCACCCACGCCGTCCTGCACGCCTTCTCGGACGCCGGCCAGTGGCAGGCCGGCTGGCTGACCGCCCAGGAGGCGGCCGCACTGGCCCGGCCGGTGGTCCCGCGCCCCGCCGCACCCCCGGCGCTGGACGACCTCGACCACGCCCTGCTGGACCGGCTGGGGGAGGACGCCCGGCAGTCCCACGCGGTGCTGGCCGGGGCGGTCGGCGCCCCCGAGTCGACCGTACGGCGTCGCCTGCACCGGCTGGACGGGCTCGGCCTGCTGCGCACCCACGTCACCGTGGACCCCCGGCTGCTCGGCATGGCCGTGGACGCCAACCTCTGGCTGGACGTCCCGCCCGGCCGGCTCGCCGAGGTCGGCGCCGAACTGGCCCGCCACCCGCAGGTGCACGGCGTCTTCGCCACCAGCGGCCCGACCAACCTGCTGGCCACGCTGTTCTCCCCGGACCACGGCGGCCTCTACCGCTTCCTCGCCGACACCCTCGGCCCGCTCGGGGTCACCCGCGCCGAGACCACGATCACGGCCCGCGCGGTCAAACGGGCGGGCGTGCTGCTCCGACAGCCGCGCAGCTGAGGCGGCCGGGCCGACCGGCCCCGCCCCGACCGTCCTTACCCACGGGGTAATCGACGTCTGCCGGACGGCCGGGCAGGCTGGCGGAACCCGGTCGTGGCCACGGGCCGGCCGGGCAGCCGAACCCCTGTCAGGAGGCCGATCCGCCATGCCCGCGAACGCCGCCGTGCCCGCGAACACCGTCACCCCCGCCGGTTCCGTCCTCTCGCCGTGGACGGTACGCGGAGTCCTGCGCCTGGACGTCCTGGCGACCGGTGGCAACGGCCTGGCCTACCTGGCTCTCGCCGGTCCGCTGGGCGAGGCGCTGGGGCTGGGCCGCACCGCCCTGGTCGGCCTCGGGGCCGTCCTGACCGGCTACGCGCTGGCGGTCGCCGCACTGGCCGCCCGGCGTCGCCCGCCGAGGCCCGCCGTCCTGGCGGTGGTCGGTCTCAACTCGGCCTGGGCGGTGCTCAGTCCGGCCGTGGCGGCGGTCCGTACCGTGCCCACCACCGCGGGCGCGGTGTGGGTCCCGTTGCAGGCCGCCGTGGTCGCCCTGTTCGTGGTCCTCCAGCTGAACGCCCTGCGCCGCTCAGCCCGGTGAGCCCGACGGCTCCGGCCCCACCGCGGACTGCAGGTAGCGGACCGTCTCCGCGTCGGCCGGCAGGAAGGCCTCCAGGGCCAGTTCGGAGACGGTCACGTCCAGCGGGGTGTTGAAGGTGGTGACGGTGGACAGGAAGGAGAGCACCCGTCCCTCGTGCCGGATCCGCAGCGGCAGCGCGAACGGCCCGCCGTCCGCCTCCTCCGCCGCCCCGCCGGTCGGCTCGGGGTAGCCGCGGACCTCCTCGTACAGCTGCCGCAGCGACTCGCTGCGGACCAGGTCCAGCTGCCGTTCCAGCCGCGCCAGCAGGTGCCGTCGCCACTGCCGGTGGTTGACGATGCGCGGCGCCAGTCCCTCCGGGTGCAGGGCGATCCGGACCGCGTTCAGCGGCGGCTCCAGCAGCTGCGGGGCGATGCCGTCCAGCACCAGTCCGGCCGCGCGGTTGGCGGCCAGCACCCGGAAGGTTCCGTCGATCACCACCGCCGGGTACGGGTCGTGCGCGGCGAGCAGCCGTTCGAGGCCGTCGCGCAGCGCGTCCATCGACGGGGCGTCCAAGGGCGTCTCGGGGTACTGCGGGGCGTAACCGGCCGCCAGCAGCAGGGAGTTGCGCTCGCGCACCGGGACGTCCAACTCCTCGGCCAGCCGCAACAGGAGTGCGCGACTCGGCCGGGCCCGGCCGTTCTCGACGAAGCTGAGGTGCCGGGCCGAGGAGCCCGCCTGCAGGGCCAGTCGCAGCTGGCTGAGCTGTCGCCGCTCCCGCCAGCCGCGCAGCAGCGGGCCGACTCCGGTCCCGGTCGGGCCGCCCATGCCCGCCATGATCGTCATGGGCAAGGACGGTACTCGAACGAACCGGCCCGCGGGAGAGGGCGGGGGAAACGGTGGACGACGAACGCGGGCCGCGACGGGACCGGACGGGTCAGGCGCCGGTGGTCGAGCCCGGGCGGATCACCATCAGCACCACGACCACCGCCCACAGCAGGTTGAACACCCCGGCGGTCATCGGCAGCAGGCGCAGGCCGCCGACGGCCTTGGTGTGCTTCTCGTCGGCCGGGTCGAGGCCGAGCGCGTCGACGGCGGCCTGCTGGCCGGGCAGCACGAACAGCAGCAGGGAGAGCGCGGCGACCGCGGTGAGCACCATCGAGACGATCAGCCAGGACTGGCTCAGCACGCCCATCACCTGGGCCACGCCGATGCCCAGCACCGGCACCGCGACGCCGAGCAGCGCGTAGACCTGGGTGATCCGGTGCAGGATGCGCAGCACGCCCGCGTCCGAGGCCTGGTCCGGCCCGCCGGCCAGGGCGGCCTTCGCCCGGCGCGGGAACATGCTGACGGCCACCGCGACCGGGCCTATGAACAGGACCGACGCGAGGACGTGCAGGCTCAGCAGGAACTTGGCCATGGCGGGGCACCCTTTGATCCGGTGGGCAGCTGGGGGTCGCGGGCGTGCGCCGTCGGCGCGCCCACGACCAGGCACGCTAACACCGCTTATTCACCGGCCCCGCGCTCGGGTGCCCCGGTCCGGCCCTCCCACCGGCGGGCGAGCGCTCAGCCCGCCGGGACCAGCTCCACGATGCGCGGCGGCGCGGTGCTGACGGCCGCGACGGCGGCGCCCTGCCCGGGGTCGGTCCAGTCGAGCAGGTGCAGGTCCTCGAAGCGGCTGCGCAGCGGGGCGCCGGCCGGGACGTCCAGCGGCAGGGCGGAGAGGTCGACCTTGCCGAGGGTGTCGAGCGTCGCCCGTCCGATCTTGATCAGCGACTCCTTGCGCACCCACTGCCGCAGGAACGCCCGGTCCGGCTCGGCGGCCGCCTCCACCAGGGCCAACTCGGCCGGGGCGAGCACCCGGCGGGCCACCGCGCGCAGCGAGCCGCCCCGGGCGGCCAGTTCGACGTCCACCCCGATCGGCCGGCGGCCGGCTCCGGCCGCGACCACACCCCGGGTGTGCGACAGGCTCACCTCCACCCCGGGGTGGTCGGGCAGGTAGGGCTTGCCGTGGTCGGCGAGGCCGCAGTCCGGGCACTGCTGGGCGAGGACCAGGTCGGCCGCCGGGACACCGAGCAGCTCGGCGGCGCAGAGCCGGACCAGGACGTGTCCGGCGACGAAGTCGGTCCGCCCGGAGTCCTGCCGGAAGCGCGCGGCACGGGCCCGCTCGGTCTCGGTGAGCAGGTGCTCGCCCGCCTCGGGGTGCCGCAGTACGGCGTCGGCCGACGCGACGGCGACGAGCGGCGCGTCCTGTTCCTGGGCCTCGGTGGTCATGGACCCCAACCTAGTCCTCCCCGCCGTCGGGCGGGCGGCCGGACCTGGTGGACCCGGTCGAGCGGGCGGGGCCGGCCGGGCAGGCGCCGGGGGGGCGTGCGCCGCGCGGGGGATTTTCAGTTCCGATCTGAGGGTCTATAGGGTATGAATAGTCCGTTTTAGGGTTGGATATCCCGGATCTGTGGGATCGCCAGTAGATACGACGAAACGCGGCAGGTCATCCGTACCTGCCCTTTTCTATGTGCGGAGGAATTGTCGATGGGTCAGGCCACCGGTTCGCCGGATCACAGAACGACCGCCGTGAGAAGAACGCCCGCCACCGGTGGCCGCCGCGCGGTCCGGATCGCGGTGGCGACCGCCGTCGCCGCGGTGCCGCTGGCCGCCGTGCTGGCGGTGGGTTCGGCCGCCCCGCTGGCCCCGCCGCTGGGTGCCTGCTCCGGGCCCGACTGTCCGGCGACCTGGCCGGAGCCGAACAACGGCGACTTCACCGGCCGGGACGCGAGCATCAACGTCTTCACCGGCGGCAACTTCACCGTCAACGGCCGTGCGGCCGAGGCCGAGGGCAAGATCGTCACGCTGGGGAACCTGACCGTCGACAAGAACGGCGGCGGCATCTACAACATGGGCGTGGTCGGCGTCGGTTCGCGGGTCGTCCCGCCGAACGGCAGCGACTTCGTCACCGTCGGCGGCAACACCGACGCGTTGAGCGGCAACTCGATCCTGATCGGCGGCAGCGACTCGCACGGCCCGGCCTTCGGCAACCTGCGCCACGCGGGCGCCGTCGACGGCACCGTCACCATCGACCCCACCGGCGAGTCGATCGAGGACCCGAACGCCGCCGCGCCCTACCAGGACGTGCTGACCCAGATCGAGGAGGTCTCCGACTGCGTCGGGAAGGCCACCGCGACCGGCACCGTCGACGTCTCCTCCAGCCAGGCCACCTTCACCGGTGACGGGACGAGCATGAAGCAGGTCTTCAACGTCTCACAGAACCTCGCCTCGCCGAGCGGCGGGCAGATCGGCCTGGTCTTCGAGAACATCCCGGCCGGCGCGACCGTCGTGGTCAACATGCTCGGGGACAGCCCGGTCATCAACACCTACACGGGCACCGGCCTGGCGGGGGACCAGACCACCGACATGCGGTCGAAGCTGATGTACAACTTCCCGACCGCGACCAACGCCCAGATCCTCGGCAGCGCGCAGTTCCAGGGGTCGGTGCTGGCGGGCAACCCGGGCGGCACGACGACCATCGCGCAGCCGGGCATGAACGGGCGGGTGTACCTCGCGGGCAACCTGATCCACACCGGCACGGGCGGCTACGAGCTCCACAGCTACCCGTTCGACGGGGACCTGCCGGACTGCAAGGTGTCGCCGAGCCCGTCGCCGACCTCCTCCTCGCCCTCGGCGAGCCCGACCTCGTCGTCCCCGTCGCCGACCTCCTCCTCGCCCTCGGCGAGCCCGACCTCGTCGTCCCCGTCGCCGACCTCGCCGAGCCCCACGTCGCCGTCGCCGACGTCGCCGAGCCCGACGTCCCCGTCACCCACCTCGCCGAGCCCGACCTCGCCGAGTCCGACGTCTCCGTCGCCCACGTCGCCTAGCCCCACGTCGCCTAGCCCCACGTCGCCGAGCCCGACGTCCCCGGCCCCGACGTCCCCGAGCGGGTCCGCAACCTCGCCGTCGGCCAGCGCGTCCACGACGAGCGCGGGCCCCGGCCCGACCAGTCACCACCCGACCCACCCCGGCGGTGAGCTGCCCTCCACCGGCGCGGGCAACGCCCCGGTGGTCTTCGGCCTGGCCGGCGTCGGCCTGCTCGGCCTCGGTGGACTGGCCGTCCTGGCCGCCCGCCGTCGCGGCCGCCACAGCTGACGCAAGCGTCGGCGCAGGCCGCAACGCGAAGGCCGCCCGGTCGATCGGACCGGGCGGCCTTCGCCGTCCCCGGGTCGAACCCCGAGGTCGGTCCGGAGAGCGGAGACGTGGAGTCAGTCCGCGGCGAGGAAGCGCTCCACGGTGCGGCGTTCGGCGGCGACGGTGTGCACCGGTTCGCCGATCACCCGGCCGGCCAGCAGGACGGCCAGGCCGCCGAGGTCCTGGCGCAGTACGGCGGCGGCCTCCGCACGGTCGGCGGCGATCCGGGCGCGGCCGGTGGTGAGCAGCTGCTCGCGGTCGCGGCTGCCGTCGGCGCGGGCCGCCGCGATCGCCGCGGCGCCGCGCTCGGCGTACCCCTGGCGGATCCGGGCCGCCTCGTGCCGGGCCGCGGCGATCTCGTGCAGGGCGGCGTCCCGGACCGCCTCGGCCTCGGCGCGGACGGCCTCCGCCCGTACGGTGCGGCCCTCGGTCGCGTCCCACCGTTCGGCCCGCAGTCGTTCGATGCGCGGGAACAGCAGGACTCCGAGGGTGAACATCAGCAGGAAGAGCAGGGTCAGGCCGAGCACCAGCATGGCGGGATCGGGCCTGAGCGGGCCGAGTTCGATGTGCACGCCAACCTCCCCAGGGTCTGACGGACAGTCAGAGTGGGGCATTCCCAGGGTTGATGGCGGTCGAACTCGTGCACGACGATGAGCTGCGTCACGTCCAGCAGCGTCGTGCGGCCTCGCCTCATGGGCCGTGCGGTGTCACTCGCCCATGACGTACTTCACGGTCGGGCCGGTGGTCCAGCCGCCGTCCACCGCGAGCTCGGCACCGGTGACGTAGGAGGAGTCGTCGGAGAGCAGGTAGACCACCGCGGTGGCGATCTCGGGCGCCTCGCCGACCCGGCCCATCGGGGTGTTCGGGTAGTTGCCGTCGCCGCGCCGGATGCCGACCGAGGCGGTCATCGGGGTGTACGTCATGCCCGGGTGCACCGAGTTGACCCGGATCCGCTCGGTGCCGAGCTCCACCGCGCCGATCTTGCTGAGCCCGCGGACGCCCCACTTGGAGGCGCCGTATCCGGCGGTGAGCGCCAGGCCCATCAGGCCGGCCGCGGAGGAGATGTTGACGATCGAGCCGCCGCCGACCGCGCGCATGGCCGGGACGACGGTCCGCATGCCGATGAACACGCCGGTCAGGTTGATGTCCACGACCTTGCGGAAGCGCTCGACGCTCTCCTCGGCGAGCAGCGAACCGGTGGAGATCCCGGCGTTGTTGACCAGGCCGTGCACCCCGCCGAACTCCGCCGTCGCGAAGTCCACCACCTGCTGCCAGTCCGCCTCGGAGGTGACGTCGTGGCGGACGAACCGGGCCCGCTCGCCGAGTTCGGCGGCGGTGGCCCGGCCGTCCTCCTCCAGGACGTCGGTGATCACCACGGCGGCGCCGGCCGCGACGGCGAGCCGGGCGGCCTCGGCGCCGAGGCCGCGGGCACCGCCGGTGATGATGACGGTCTTGCCGGTGAGGTCGTTCATGACGTGCTCCTTAGGGGGGTGGGGGCGGAGAGCATGGCGGCGGACACCGTCACCAGGTCGGCGAGGAAGGTCTCCTCGTCCGTGAGGGGGGTGGACCCGGTGAGGTACTGCTGCGCCCGGTCGGCCAGGGCGGCGCCGATCAGGGTGAGGGCCAGGTCGATCCGTTCCAGCCGGATCGGTTCCGGCAGGGCGGTGATCCGCTCCTCGACCAGTTCGATCAGCCGCCAGTAGCCCCCGCCCGCCAGGGTGGGGTGCGGGGTCCGGGTGCGGACCCCGCTGCTGTGGCTGACCTGGGCGGAGATCCGCAGGCAGTGCCGGCCCCGCTCGGTGCGCAGCTCGGTGGCCTCGGCCGCGATCAGGGCGCCGAGTAGTCCGGGCAGGTCCGTGTCCGCGAGTGCGGGCAGACGCGGCGCGAGGGCCTGCTCGGTGCGGTCCTGGCGGCCGGCCATGATCGCGTCGAGCAGGCCCTCGCGGGAGCCGAAGTGGTACTGCACGGCGGAGGGGTTGCTCTGCCCGGCCAGTCGGGTGATGTCCCTGGTCAGGGCGCCTTCCACGCCTCGGGTGGCGAAGAGTTCCTCCGCCGCCCGGAGCAGCCTCTCGCGGGTCTCGTGGCCCGCCGATGTCCTTGCCATGCGCACCAGATTAATACTGCGCATTATTAACGGCAAAGGACCCCCGGTCTCCGGCTACGTCACCTCGCCCCGGCGGGAGAAACGTTCCTCCCGCCACTCGCCGCTCGCCAGCACCTCGGCCAGCTGCCGGGCCGCGTCCCACACCTCGGTGTACGAGAGGTAGAGCGGCGTGAAGCCGAAGCGCATCAGGTCGGGCGCCCGGAAGTCCCCGATCACCCCGCGGGCGATCAGCGCCTGCACCACCGGGTAGCCGTCCGCGTGCCGCAGTGCGACCTGGCTGCCGCGCCGGGCGTGCTCGCGCGGAGTGACCACCTCGACCCCGTCCAGGCCCTCGACCAGCGCGATGAACAGGTCGGTCAGCGCCAGGCTCTTGGTCCGCACGGCGGCCAGGTCGGCCCGCTCCCAGATGTCCAGCGAGACCTCCAGCGAGGCCTGGCCGAGCAGTGAGGGCGAGCTGGTCAGGAAGCGCCCTATGCCGGGCTTGGGGTCGTACCCGGGCTCGAAGGCGAACGGGCGGGCGTGCCCGAACCAGCCGCTCAGCGGCTGCTGCGGACCGGCCGCCAGGTGCCGTTCGGCGACGTACAGGAAGGCCGGTGAGCCGGGGCCGGAGTTGAGGTACTTGTAGCTGCAGCCGACCGCGAAGTCCGCTCCGGCGGCGCCGAGTTCGATCGGCAGCGCGCCCACCGAGTGGCACACGTCCCAGATCATCAGGGCGCCCGCGGCCTGCACCCGGGCGGTGATCCCGGGCATGTCCAGCAGTTCACCGGTGCGGTAGTCCACGTGCGACAGGACGACCGCGGCGACGTCGCCGTCCAGGTGCCGGTCCAGCTCCTCGGGGCGGATCAGCAGGCTGCGCCCGCCCTCGACCAGGCCGGTCACGCCCTCGGCGATGTACAGGTCGGTCGGGAAGGCCTCGACGTCGCCGAGCACCGTCCGGCGCCCCGGGCGCAGCCGCAGCGCCGCCGAGAGCACCTTGAACAGGTTCACCGAGGTGGTGTCGCAGACGACCACCTCCGCCGGATCGGCCCCGATCAGCGGCGCGATCCGCCGTCCCAGCCGGTACGGCTGCTCGAACCAGCCGGCGTCGTTCCAGCTGCGGATCAGCTCCCGGCCCCACTCCTGCTCGACCACCCGGGCCACCCGCTCGGGCGTGCGCACCGGCAGCGCGCCCAGCGAGTTGCCGTCCAGGTAGATCACCCCGTCCGGCAGGGTGAACTCCTTCCGGAACGCGGCCAGCGGGTCGACGGCGTCCAGCGCCGCGCACTCCTCGCGCGTGATCATGCCCGTCCCCTGTCCGTCGCCTCTGCTCACAGCTCGTCCCGGATCGTCCACAGCTCCGGGAACACGTCCTGCTCGGCCGCCTTGCGCAGCCAGGTCAGCCCGCTGGACCCGCCCGAGCCGGGCTTGCCGCCCATGGTCCGCTTGACCGACATCAGGTGCCGGTGGCGCCAGCGGGTGACCCGCTCGGCCACGTCCAACAGGGCCTCGCCGAGCGGCTGCAGGTGCGCGAACTCCGGCTCGGTGTAGACCCGGCGCCAGGCCGCCGTGACCTCCTCGGAGGGCCGGTGGCGCTGCTCCGATATCTCCGGGCGCACCGCCAGGCCGTGCCGGGCCAGCAGTCCGAGCGCCTCGTCGTACAGCCCGGGGGAGCGCAGCGCCTCGGCCAACTCGGCCTGGACGTCGGGCGATTCGGCGTACATGTTGAGCAGCGCGGCGTTCTTGTTGCCGAGCAGGAACTCCAGGTGCAGGAAGGCCGAGGACTGGAAGCCGGAGGCCTCGCCGAACAGCGCGCGGAAGGAGTTGAACTCCTGCGGCGTCATGGTGGCCAGCAGGTCCCAGGACTCCACCAGCACGTCCTGGACGTGGGTGCCGCGGCGCAGCGCGGCCAGCGCGGCGGCCAGGTCGTCGTCGTGCAGCGCCTGCCGGGCGGCCGTCCACTCGTGCCGCAGCAGGTCGAAGAGCAGCTCCATCACCTGGGTGGTGACGATGAAGGACAGCTCGGCCGGCTCCTTGCTGCGCGGGTGCTGGAGGCTGTGCAGCTGCTCCAACCGGACGTACTGCGCGTACGGGGTGCCCCGACCCGGCCGGTTCTCCCGACCGAACGACAGGTTGGGCGTCTCCACCGTGTCGTGCCCCATCCCGATCCCTCCTGGTCCGTCCGGGCCTGGTCGCCCGGGGCCGGCGGATCGGACGGACGTCCTGGTTCCACCGGGGAGCCCATTGTGCGGCGCCGTGCCGCCCGGATTGAATGGCCGACGAGCACCGCAACCGGGCTTCGGGTTGTCGTTCGCGAGGCGTTCGACCGATCTGCTTTACGAATGAAAAACCGCTGATCACCACCGCTTCGGGGAGCCCCATGGACGCCGTCGACCGCCGACTGCTGGCCGAACTGCAGGCCGATGCCAGGCTCTCGTACAACGAACTGTCCCGCCGGGTGAGCCTGTCCGCACCCGCGGTGGCCGAACGGGTCCGCCGGCTGGAGGCGGACGGGGTGATCAGCGGCTACCACGCCCATGTCGACCCCACCCGGGCCGGGCTGCCGATCACCGCGCTGGTCCAGGTGCAGTGCTACGGCCCGCGCTGCGTGCTGCGCGACCCCGAGGTGGCGACCTGGCCGGAGGTGCTGCAGTTGCACCGGGTCACCGGCGGGGCCTGCTGCGTGCTGCTGGTCGCGGTCGCCACGATGGCCGAGTTCGAGGCGCTCTGCGACCGGCTCGGCGGGTACGGCCCGCCGGCCAGCTCGATGATCCTCTCCAGCCCGGTGCCCTGGCGGCCGCTGCTGCCGTCCTAGCGGGCGGATCGGCAGACGGTCGAGCTGCCCCCGGCGGCCGGTCCGCTGGCCTTGACGTGGACGTCAGGGGGTAGCTTCCTCGGCATGCCGAACGAGCGCCACATCCTGCTGCTGCCCGGGAGCCTGCGGGCCGGCTCCGCCAACGAGGCCGTGCTGCGCACCGCCGCCGCCGTGGCCGGATCCCTGCCGGGGTTGCGGACCACCTACTACTCCGGGCTGGCCGGGCTGCCGCACTTCGATCCGGACCTCGACACCGATCCGCTGCCCGGGCCGGTGGCCGGACTGCGGGCGGCGATCGAGGCGGCCGACGCGCTGCTGGTCTGCACCCCCGAGTACGCCGGGACGCTGCCCGGTTCGTTCAAGAACCTGCTGGATTGGACGGTCGGCGGGGTCGAGATCGCGGACAAGCCCGCCGGCTGGATCAACTGCGCCGCCCCGAACCGCGGCCACGGCGCCGAGGCGACCCTGCGCACCGTCCTCGGCTACACCGGCGCGGCCGTGCTGGACGGGGCCTGCGTCCGGATCCCGCTGGAACGCGGCGCGATCGGCCCGGACGGGCTGGTCGCCGACCCGCTGGTGCGCGGGCGGATCGGCGAGGTGCTGACCCGCCTGGCGGCCGGCTGACGGTCCCGGTGCGCCGATGCCGGGGGCGCACCGCCGGAGGCCTCAGTGCGCCGCCGTCAGCGGTACCCCGATCCCGGCCAGGCCCTCCAGGAAGAGCTCCACGCCGACCGCCGCCAGCAGCAGCCCGAGCAGCCGGGACAGCACCTCCAGCGAGGTGCTGTGGGTGCGCCGCATCAGCGGTGCCAGCAGGGCCACGCAGACGTAGTTGAGCACCGCCACGCCCACGTACGCGCCGGCCACGGCGGCCTTCCAACCCCAGTCGTTCCGGTTCAGCGAGGCGACCAGCACGGCGGTGATCGCGAGCGGGCTGGCGATGTACGGCAGCAGCAGTTCGCGGATGCCGTCCGCCAGCGGGTTGGTCAGGTGCTCGTCCTCGTCGCCGTCCCCGCCGAGGTGCACGCCGAAGACCAGGGCGACCGCGTAGACGAAGAAGATCGCCCCGCCCGCGAGCTGCAGCGACTGGTCGCTGATGTGGAACAGGGTGGTGAGCTCGTCCGCGCCGAAGCCGAGCACCAGGCCGATCACCGCCGAGATGACCGTGCTGAACGCGGCGAGTCTGCGCAGCTCCCGGTTGCTGCGGGTGCCGGCCAGCCGGGCGAAGGACAGCATGGTCTTCGGCGGGCCGACCACGGCGAAGAAGGTGATGAAGGCGCTGCCGAGGTTGAAGACGAACATGCGCCCAGCATGACCGTGACGCCCGGCGCGCCCCGCCCGCCACGCCATGCCCCGCGCTCGGGCGTGGCGGGAATCTCCCCGTTCGCGGTTCGTTCCCCGGTTCATTCCCCGCGGCGGGCGGATTCGCCCGGATGGCGGTCCCGGCTCGAACGGGCGGGCGCTCTCGGGTGCCATGGAGGTGGCTGCGATCGCCTCCGGCGGTACGGCCGGCGGTACGACCACTCCTTGGCGGAAACGAGGATGCGACATGTGCCTGAACCGTAAGGACCTGGGCCTGCTGGCCCTGCGCAGTGCGGTCGGCGGGGTGCTGATCGCGCACGGCACCCAGAAGCTGTTCGGCTGGTTCGGTGGCGCCGGTCTGGAGGGCACCACCCAGGCGATGGACCACATGGGCTTCCACCCGGCCCGGCAGAGCGCCGTCGCGGCGGGCCTCGGCGAGGCGGGCGGCGGGGCGCTACTGGTGGCCGGGCTGGCCACCCCGGCGGCCGGCGCGGTGGTGGCCGGGACGATGGCCGGGGCGGTCGCGGTGCACGCCCCGGCGGGCTTCTTCATGACCAGCGGCGGCTACGAGTACCCCGCGTTCCTCGGCGCGATCGGCCTGGCCACCGGCCTGGCCGGCGCCGGGCGGTACTCGCTGGACCACGCCACCGGGCACGTCTTCGACCGGCCGTGGGTCGGCCTGGCGGCCTTCGTAGCGAGCGCGGCCTCGGCGTACGGGGTGGTGGCGCGCCGCCGCCACCTGGTGCGGCTGCGCGAGGAGCGGGCGGCGGTGGAGGCGGACGAGCAGGAGGGCTCGGGGCTCTCCTAGTCCTCGGTGACTTCACCCGGAGGCAGCACCCCTGCTGGCGGGGGTGGCGGGCGGCTCGGAGGGTGGGCGGAGAGGTGTGCCGGGCAGCCCGGCGCCCCGAAGGAACGAGGAACTCCCATGGACCGTACGGACCTCCGGCCGCCCGCCCGGGCCGTCTCCGGGCAGCGGGCGAACCGCCCGATCAGCCGTCACCACCGTTGGGCCGCAGGCGTGTTGGCCGCCGCTGCGCTCGGTTCGGCGGTGCTGGCGGGCTGTTCCTCCGGCAAGAGCGCGAGCAGCTCGGCCTCCTCGGCGGCCGGGGAGGCGCAGAAGCTGGCCAGTGCCGCCGCCTCCGCCGCGTCGGCGCTGGCCTCGGCGGCCGGCGGGATCGCCGGCGGGGTGGGCGGGGTGATCGCCTCGGCGGAGGCCGAGGCCTCGTCGGCGATCTCGGCGGCCTCCTCGGCGGTCGCCGGGATCAAGGGCGGGCTGGACGCCAAGGGGGACGTCTCGGCCGGGGCGGTGACGACCGGTTCGGACGGCAAGCCGGAGGTCCGGCTGACCGTCACCAACCACGGGCAGCAGTCGTACCGGTACGTGATCCAGGTGAACTTCACCGACGCCGGCGGCAAGCTGCTGGACGCGACCGCGGTGACCGTCGACGACGTGGCCCCGGGGCGGAGCTCCGAGGTCGTCGCGAACGCCAACCGGAGCCTCGGCGGCACGGTCAAGGCCGAGGTGGCCAACGCCGTCCGTTACTGAGGCGGATGACGAACCCGCTGGTCGGGCCCGGTGCGGACCGGGGGCGGAACCTTAAGCGGGGCTCAAGGCCCAACAGCACCCCTTGACGGGCGAGTTGGTCTAGTCCATTTTTATTGCCCAGGTGCAGGGAGCCCCTGAACCGGCGTCACCGGCCTCGTGCCGGGGGCGCCGGTTCGGCACATCCCGGTGTCCGTCATGGCCTGCCCGCTCTACTCCCCACCCCCTGATCTGTCATGTCCCGGTCGTCCGGCCCCACCCCGGACGCACGACCCCGCCGGGCGACGGAACCCCCACGACCAGGAGTCACGCACCCATGCTGCGTTCACGCATTGAAAGGGCCGGGACCCCGGCTCCGGACGGGCCCCGCCGGCGCCGCCCGAAGAGTCTGGCCGCGATCGCGGCCGGCACCACCGCCTCCCTGCTGCTCGGCGCGGGCCTCGCGCTGACCGGCGGCGGCGCGGCCAACGCCGCGACCACCAACTCCACCGGCGCGCCCGCCACCAGCGGCGGCCTCAAGGTCGCCTACTACGACCAGTGGTCGATCTACGCGAACGGGTACTACCCGAAGACGATCCAGGACACCGGCGTGGCCGGGAAGCTGGACTACCTGATCTACGACTTCGCCAACATCTCGCCGACCGACCTGGGCTGTTTCGAGGCGACCAAGGCCGCCGACACCAACGACAACAACCCCAACGCCGGTGACGGCGCGGCCGACGCGTTCGCGGACTACCAGAAGAGCTTCGGCTCGGACATCTCGGTGGACGGCGTCGGCGACGTCTGGAACCAGCCGATCGCGGGCAACTTCAACCAGCTGAAGAAGCTGAAGGCGAAGAACCCCAACCTCAAGATCCTGCTCTCGATCGGTGGTTGGACCTACTCCAAGTACTTCTCGTCGGCGGCCGCCACGGACGCCTCGCGCAAGCACCTGGTCTCGTCCTGCATCGACATGTTCATCAAGGGCAACCTCCCGTCCGACGCCGGCTACGGCGGCCCGGGCACCGGTGCGGGCATCTTCGACGGCATCGACATCGACTGGGAGTACCCGGGCGGCGGCGGCCACACCGGCAACATCTCCAGCCCGGCCGACAAGCAGAACTTCACCCTGCTGCTGCAGGAGTTCCGCAACCAGCTGGACGCCCAGGGCAAGGCCGACAACAAGACCTACGCCCTGTCGGCGGCGGTCGGCGCCGGCCAGGACAAGATCATGAACGTCGAGACCGACAAGATCGGTCAGTACCTGACGTTCATGGACGTCATGACCTATGACATGCACGGCGGTTGGGACCCCCAGGGTCCGACCAACCACCAGGCCCCGCTGTACTCCGGCCCGAACGACCCGTCGACCCCGGCCAAGCCGGGCAACGGCAAGTACTCGATCGACAACGCCATCAAGGCGTGGACGGTCGGCGACCCGCAGTACGGCATCCCCGGCGGCTTCCCGGCCAACAAGATCAACATGGGTGTGCCGTTCTACTACCGCGGCTGGACCGGCGTCCAGAACAACGGCAAGAACGGCCTCTTCCAGCCCGCCACCGCCCCGGCGACCGGCGCCGCGATGTCCGGCAACGTCGCGGGCATCCAGATGTACAAGGAGCTGGCCGGCTTCGTCGACAACCCCTCCAAGACCTTCTGGGACGACGACGCCAAGGCGACCTACTTCTACGACGGCAACACCTTCTGGAGCGGTGAGGACGCCCGGTCCATCCAGGCCAAGCTCGACTACGCGCACTGCAACGGGCTCGGCGGCTCCTTCGCCTTCTCGCTGTACGACCTGGGGACCAACACCAGCCTGTTCGACACGATGGTGAACGCCACCAACGGCTCCGCGGCCGGCTGCCCGGCCCCGCCGACCGGCACCCCGACCCAGACCCCGACCCAGACTCCGACCGGCACCCCCACCGGTACGCCCACGGGCACCCCGACCGGCACGCCCACCGGGACCCCGACCGGCACGCCGACCGGCACCCCGACCACGCCGGCCACCTGCGCCGCCGCCCCGAGCTGGGACCCGAACGCCACCTACGCGGCCGGCGGCACCAAGGTCTCCTGGAAGGGCCACTACTACACCAACAAGTGGTGGACCAAGGGCGACGACCCGAGCCAGAGCGGCCAGTGGGGCGTCTGGACCGACAACGGCCCCTGCTGAGCGACCGGGCACCAGGTGGGCACCACCTGAGCGCCACCTGAGCACGACCTGAGCCGAAACGAGTCCGGCCCGCCGGGGGAGCACCCCCGGCGGGCCGGACTCACGCGTTCCGGCGGGCCGGCGTCACGTCGCCAGGTCGGCGGTGCGCCCGAGCGCGTCCGGCTGGCTCTCCTCGATCCGCCGCAGCATCCGGGCCAGCAGCGCGGAGAGCGCGGTGCGCTCCTCGCCCACCACGTCCTGCAGCAGCTCCTCCTCGAACACCGCCGCCATCCGCATCGACTCCAGCCACTTGTCGCGGCCGTTCTCGGTCAGCTCGATGATCACCCGGACCCGGTTGGTCTCGTCCCGCTCCCGGGTGACCAGGTCCTCGGCCACCATCCGGTCGATCCGGTGGGTCATCGCGGCCGGGGTGAGCCCCAGCCGCTTGGCCAGCTCGCCCGGTCCCAGTCGGTACGGGCTGCCGCTCACCACGAGCGCCTTGAGCACCTCCCACTCGGCGGAGGTGATTCCGAGCACGGTCAGCTGCCGGTCGTACGCCACGCCCATCCGTCGCGAGACCCGGTTGAGGGTCTGCACGATCGTCTCGACCTGGGGGTCGACGGTGGGGAACTCCCGCTGGTAGAGGGCCACTTGCTCGGCGATGCCGAACTCCAGGGGGGTGGCCGGCGGGAGCTTCTCGGCAGCCGGCGACGGCTTGTCCGTAGTCATGCGGACCAGTGTCGCACGGTCGTGCACTCCTTAAGCCTTTGACTCCACAGTCTTCCGGTGCTAAGACTTTATCTCGTCACACTTTAGGTCTGAAATCTTCCGGCCTTAAGAGTTACCAGTCGAAACCAGGAAGGGATGTGCACGGTGACCGGCACGGTGAAGCAGCAGAGGCAGCAAGGACGTGGGGCGGGCGGCCCGCTGCGCCGCGTCCAGATCGGGAACGCGCTCAGCGCGTTCGGCAGCGGGTTCACGATGCCGTACATGTTCGTGTACGTGGACCAGGTGCGCGGGCTGGGTTCGCTGGCGGCCGGGATGGTCTTCACCGTCTTCGCGCTGGCGGCGCTCGCCGTCCTCCCGTTCACCGGGCGCGGCATCGACCGCTACGGTCCCCGTCCGGTGCTGCTGGTGGGCGCCGCGCTCGCCGCGAGCGGCGCGTTCGCCTTCGGCCACGCCACCGGCACCCCGGCCCTGCTGGTCTCCTCCTTCCTGTTCGGCGCGGGTGTCACCACCTGCCAGCCGGCGCTCGCCACGATGATCGTCCGCTGCTCCACGGCGGCGACCCGCTCGCACGCCTTCGCGCTGCAGTTCACCCTGGTCAACCTGGGCATGGGCATCGGCGCGCTGGTCGGCGGGCAGATCGTGAACGTCGCCGACCCGGCCAGCCTGACCCGGCTGTTCACCATCGAGGCGATCACCTTCCTCGGCCTGGCCCTGGTCACCGGCAGCGCCCGGATACCCAAGGCCCAGCTGACCGCAGTCCAGGGGAAGAGCGACGGCCCGACCGGCCTGCGCGCCCTGCTCGCCGACAAGGCGATGGTGCGCCTGAGCATCCTCGCCGGCCTGATCTTCTTCACCTGCTACGGCCAGTTCGAGTCCGGTGTCGCGGCCTTCGCCACCGACACCGTCGGCACCGCGCCGTCCACCCTGGGCTTCGCGATCGGCGCCAACGCGGTGACCATCGTGGTGCTGCAGATGTTCATGGTGCGGATCACGGCCCGCCGCCGCCGCACCACCGCGATGGCCGCGGCCGCCGTGGTCTGGCTCGGCGCCTGGGCGATGGCCTTGGTGGCCGGCCTGATCCGGACCGAGGCCATGGCCGCCACGGTCGCCATCGTCTCGATCTACGCCCTGTTCGGCGTCGGCGAGTCGCTGCTCGCGCCCACCATGGGCCCGATGGTCGCGGAGCTCGCCCCGGCCCGACTCCTCGGCACCTACAACGCCGGGTACGCCCTGGTGAAGCAGATCGCGATCGCGGTCGGCCCGGCCGTCGGCGTGCTGTTGGTCGGCTCCGGCACCTGGCCGCTCTACCTCGCGGCCATGGCGGGCTCGACGCTGCTGATCGTCGTGCTGGCGCTGCGGCTGCGCCCGTACCTCACGGCGGAGCAGGACAACGCGGCCCCGGCCGTGGTCCACACCCCGGCCCCGGTCCGGGAGCTGCAGACCGCCGCCTGACGCACCGGTCCGCAGCCGCTGCGGACGGCCGTTCGACGGGCGCCGACCAGGTCACCTGGTCGGCGCCCGTCGCGCTTGGCTTCCCGGGCACCGCCACATAGTGTCAGTGGCTGTTGACCGCCCGGCCCCGGCCCGGGCAGCAGACCCGGGCCCGGCGCAGCACCCGCGGGCCCCGCAGACAGGCGAATCGGCGAGGCTATGACGCAAGCGGCGCTCACGCATCCTTCGGCGGCCCAGGCCACCGCCGACCCGGACCCGGCACCGGCCCCGCGCGGGCTGCTGCGCTGGGCCGCCGACCGCTCCGGCTGGCTCGGCCCGATCGGCGTCGCCCTCTTCGCCGGCCTGCTGCGGTTCTGGAACCTCGGCCACCCCAACGCCTTCGTCTTCGACGAGACGTACTACCCCAAGGACGCCTGGTCCCTGCTCCAGCAGGGCTACGAGGGCACCTGGCCCGACCACGCCAACGCGGACATCCTGGCCGTCCCGCAGTCCGTCCCGCTCAGCTCCGCGCCCGAGTTCATCGCCCACCCGCCACTCGGCAAATGGGTGATGGCGGTCGGCGAGCAGCTGTTCGGCCTGCACCCCTTCGGCTGGCGGTTCATGACCGCGCTGCTCGGCACCCTCGCCGTGCTGATGCTGGCCCGGATCGGCCGCCGGCTGTTCGGCTCCACCCTGGTCGGCTGCACCGCCGCCCTGCTGATGTCCGTCGACGGCCTCCAGCTGGTGATGAGCCGGGTCGGCCTGCTCGACGGCATCCAGATGTTCTTCGTGCTGGCCTCCTTCGGCGCCCTGCTGATCGACCGCGACCACGCCCGCGCCCGGCTGGCCGCGGCCGCCGGGGCCGGCGTCGACGGCGACACCGTGCGGCTGGGCCTGCGCCCCTGGCGGATCGCCGCCGGGGTGCTGATCGGCGCCGCGGGCGCGGTCAAGTGGAACGGCGCCCCGATCCTCGCCGCCTTCGGCATCCTGACCGTGCTCTGGGACCAGTCCGGCCGCCGCGGCGCCGGTGCCCGGCACCCCTGGCGGTCCATGCTGCGCCGGGACGCCGTGCCCGCCTTCCTCGCCATGGTCGGCTCCGCCGTGGTGGTCTACGTCGGGGCCTGGAGCGGCTGGCTGGCCAACGGCGCGAACAGCGGCGGCTACGACCGGCACTGGGCGGACGGTCGCGCCGGGCTCTCCCCGGACCACGCCTTCGGCGTCCCGCTGCCGCAGGTCTCGATGAGCTGGGTGCCCGCGCCGCTGCGCAGCCTGTGGCACTACCACTCGCAGATGTACGACTTCAACACCGGTCTGAGCACCCCGCACACCTACCAGTCCAACCCCTACGCCTGGCTGGTCGACGGCCGCCCGGTGTCGATGTACTGGGAGCAGGTCCCGGCCGGGACGCACGGCTGCACCTCCTCCGGCGGCTGCGCCTCGCAGATCCTCGGCCTGGGCACCCCGTTCCTGTGGTGGGCGGCCTGCTTCGCGCTGGTCTACCTGCTGTGGCGCTGGTTCTTCCGCCGCGACTGGCGCTCGGGCGCCGTGCTCTGCGCGGTGGCCGGGATCTACCTGCCCTGGTTCCAGTACCAGGAGCGGACGATCTTCTCCTTCTACATGGTCGTGCTGGTGCCGTTCCTCTGCCTGGCCGTCGCCCAGATGCTCGGGGCGATCCTCGGCCCGGCCGGCTGCAGTCCGGTCCGCCGCCGCTACGGGGCGGTCGGGGCGGGGCTGATCGTGCTGGCCGTCGTCGGCTGCTTCGCCTTCTTCTACCCGCTGTACACGGCGGAGGTGATCCCGATGTCGTCCTGGCAGGACCGGATGTGGTTCACCAGCTGGATCTGATGCCGCTCTCGGCCGCCGGCGGCGGGCAGCTGCTGCCGGTCACCCCGATGCTCGGGGTGGTCACCGCGGTGCTGCTGCTGGCCGCCGTGGCGGTGGCCGGGTGGGGCCGGCTCGGCCACGGGCGGGCGGTGGCCCGGGCCGGGCTGCGGGCGGTCGTCCAGCTGGCGGCCGTCGCCGCGGTGATCAGCTGGGTGGTCGCCTCGCTCTGGTGGTCGGTGCTGTTCGTGCTGCTGATGTTCTCGGTGGCGGTGCGCACCGCCGGGCGGCGGATGACCCCGGGCCCCGGCTGGGTCTGGGCGGCGGCCCCGATCGGCGTCGGGGTGCTGCCGGTGCTCCTGCTGCTGCTGGGCGTCGGACTGCTGCCGCCCAAGGGCCTGTCGGTGATCCCGGTCGCCGGCATCCTGATCGGCGGCGCGCTCTCCGCCACCTCGCTGGCGGGCCGGCGCGCCCTGGACGAACTGCGGCAGCGGCGCGGCGAGGTGGAGGCGGCGCTCGCGCTCGGTTTCGAGGAGCGGGAGGCGCGGCTGGAGATCTGCCGGACGGCGGCCGCGACCTCGCTCGTCCCGGCGCTGGACCAGACCCGTACGGTCGGCCTGGTCACCCTGCCCGGCGCCTTCGTCGGGATGCTGCTGGGCGGGGCCTCGCCGGTGCAGGCGGGCGCGGTGCAGCTGTTCGTGCTGATCGGGCTGCTGGCGGTGGAGTCGGTGGCGGTCGTGGTGGTGTTGGAGCTGGTCACCCGGGGGCTGGTGACGGCCGGACCGGTCGACGGCGTCGGGTAGGCTGGAACGCGTTGAAGGGGAGTAGCCCTCCACCGGACCGTCGACATACTGGCCCCACGGGGCCCGGCGCCCGGGGCACCGCTCGGAGAGCGGCTGCCGGCGAGACCTTCGGCCGCAGTGCTGTGACCATTGACCAGTGCTGTCGGGCCGAAGCGTCCCCTGACGGACCTGCGGAGGCCGGACAGCCGACCGAGGGGTTCCTCCGATGAGTGTGACCGTTGCCGCGTTGACGTTCGGCATCATCTTCCTGGCCGAGCTGCCGGACAAGACCGCGCTGGCCAGTCTGGTGCTCGGCACCAAGTACCGGGCGAGCTACGTCTTCGCGGGGGTCGCCGCCGCCATGCTGGTCCAGGTGGTGCTGGCCCTGGTCGCCGGTCAGCTGCTCTCGCTGCTGCCGCACCGCTGGGTGGAGGGCGTCACCGGTGCGCTGTTCCTGGTCGGTGCGGCGATGCTGCTGTTCCACGGTGACGAGGACGAGGAGGGGCACGCCGCCAAGGAGCCGTCCTCGAACCGCTTCTGGAAGGTGGCCGGGACCAGCTTCCTGGTGGTCGCGGTCGCCGAGTTCGGCGACCTGACCCAGATCATGACCGCCAACCTGGCCGCCAAGTACGCCGATCCGCTGGCCGTCGGCCTGGGCTCCTGGCTGGCGCTGTGCGCGGTTGGCGGGATCGCCATCGTGGGCGGGCAGAAGCTGCTCAAGCACGTGCCGATGAAGCTGATCGTCCGGGTGGCGGCGGCGATCATGGTGGTGCTGGCCGGGATCAGCATCTTCGGGGCGATCACCGGCTGACGGAGGTCAGCAGGTGTTGCGCTTGTCCAGGGCGGCACGGGTGTTGGGACCGTACACGCCCTTCTTGTCGCCCTGGACCCCCTGGATCCGCTGGAAGTAACTGATGTAGCTCGCGGTGTCGCTGTCGTAGTCGCCGGTCACCGGTACGTCCATCCAGCACAGCACGACGGCGAGCTTGGTCTGCATCGTCGAGACATCCGGTCCTGACATCCCCATCTGGAGCACCCGCGCCGTCGGAGTCTGAGTCGGCGTCGGGGTGGGGGTCGGGGTCGGCGTGGGGGTCGGGGTCGGAGAAGGCGTCGTCGCCGTGGGGGTGGGGGTCGGCGTGGGCGTGGGCGTGGGCGGGGCCGTGCGGGTCGGGCTCGGCTTGCGGGTGGGCGTCGGGGTCGGGCTCGGCGCCTCCGTGGTCGGGGCCGGGTCGGTGGTCGCCGGGGCGGCCAGGGTCGGCGGGTCCACCGGGGCGGGCGCGAGCGTGGTGGTGGGCGCCGGCGCGGCCCGGCGGGTCGGCTCGGCGGAGGGCGTCACCGCGTAGGCGAGGCCCACGGTGAGCGCCACCAGGGCGGCGCCGACGCCCGCGATCAGTCCCTTGTGCCGGGCGAACGGGCTGCGCTCGGCCTGTTCGGCGGCCCGGCGCGCGGCGCGGCCGGTGGGGGCGTCGTCGGGTTCGGGCGCCCCGTTGCCGAACGGGAAGTAGCCGAGGTCGCCCGCACCGCCGGGCGGGGCGGCCGGGCCGGGCGGGACCGCCGGCAGCACGGTGGTGGCTGTACTGCCGTACGCGTCCGGCGCGGGGCCGGGCACGGGCGGCAGGACGGTCGTCGCGTAGGCGTCCGCGTCCGGCCCGAGCGGGGGCGTGCCCGGTCCGCCCTGGGGGGCCGGCCGCCCCGGCGGGACCGGCGGCAGCACGGTGGTGGCGAACGGGTCGGTGGCGAACGGGTCGGTGGTCAGCGGCGGCTCGTCCGCGACCTGGCCGGACGCCTGCGGCACGTACGGGCGGACCAGCGGCGGTCCCTCCAGGTGCGGGAGGACGGCGGTCTCGTCCAGGCTCCGGTCGGGGAGGCAGCCGCACCCGGTGGCGCGTGCGGCGCCGCACGTCGGGCAGTGCTGGTCCGGCATCGGCCGGTCCTCCTCGGTTCTCGGGTCTCGGTCGGTCGCTGGGCTCCGGGCCGGTCCCGGGCGCACGATCGCGCCTGATTATGCAGGACGTGCCGGAGGGGGGACAGGGGCGTCCGTCCCCCGGAGGGGGTGTTGTGCGGGTTGGTGATGGTTGGCCCCCGGGGAAACCGCCGGTCGGGGCCGGGCGGGCCCGGCGCTTACGTTCGGCTCAACCGGGCGGTGCATAACGGGACATATCTGCCAGCATGGGGAACTGGGAGTGATCATCCGCCCCAGCCCCGCGACCCTACGGAGAGGCCATGCCGCCGGTGGAGACGCCATGACGGACCCGCTCGCCGCGTCCGACCGCGGCCCGGCGCCCGCGCCCGGCCCACCGGAGGCCACCGTCCCCAACCTGTGGGTGCCGATCGGCGCCCTGCTGCTGGCGATGCTGCTGGCCGCCCTCGACCAGACCATCGTCTCCACCGCGCTGCCCACCATCGTCAGCGACCTCGGCGGCCTGGACCACCTCTCCTGGGTGGTCACCGCCTACCTGCTGGCCTCCACCGCCGCCACCCCGCTGTGGGGCAAGCTCGGCGACATGTACGGCCGGAAGCGGTTCTTCCAGGCCTCCATCGTGATCTTCCTGATCGGCTCGGTGCTCTGCGGACTCGCCCAGGACATGGGCGAGTTGATCGCCTTCCGGGCGCTCCAGGGCCTCGGCGGCGGCGGGCTGATGGTGCTCTCCCAGGCGATCGTCGGCGACCTCGTCGCACCCCGGGACCGCGGCAAGTACCAGGGCCTCTTCGGTGCCGTCTTCGGCGTCACCAGCGTGCTCGGACCGCTGCTCGGCGGCCTGTTCGTCGACAACCTCAGCTGGCGCTGGGTGTTCTACGTCAACCTGCCGATCGGCGTGGTCGCCCTGGTGGTGATCGCCGCCGTGCTGCACAGCACGGAGGTCCGGCGCGAGCACCGGATCGACTACCTGGGCACCGCGCTGATCGCCGCCGTCGCCACCTGCCTGGTCCTGATGACCTCGCTCGGCGGCACCACCTGGGCCTGGAGCTCCTGGCAGGTCGTCGGCCTGGGCGTGCTCGGGCTGGTGCTGCTGGTCGCCTTCGTCGAGGTGGAGCGGACGGCCGTCGAACCCGTCCTGCCGCTGCGGCTGTTCCGCTCCCGGACCTTCAGCCTGGTCGCGGTGATCTCCTTCGTGGTCGGCTTCGCGATGTTCGGCGCGCTCACCTACCTGCCGACCTTCCTCCAGGTCGTCCAGCAGGTCTCGCCCACCATGTCCGGGATCCACATGCTGCCGATGGTGCTCGGCATGCTGCTCACCTCGATCGGCTCCGGCCAGATCGTCGCCCGCACCGGTCACTACCGGATCTTCCCGATCGCCGGGACGGCCGTCACCACGGTCGGGCTGCTGCTGCTCTCCCGGCTGGACGAGCACAGCAGCACCGGCGAGATGAGCCTCTACTTCCTGGTCTTCGGCCTCGGGCTGGGCCTGGTGATGCAGGTGCTGGTGCTGATCGTGCAGAACTCGGTCGGCTACCAGGACCTCGGCGTGGCCACCGCCGGTGCCACCTTCTTCCGCTCCATCGGCGCCTCCTTCGGCGTCTCGATCTTCGGCACGATCTTCGCCGGCGGCCTGCGCTCCCGGCTCGCCGACGCCCTGGCCGGGCATCCGCTGCCACCGGGCCTCCACGCGGAGGCGATCACCGCCGACCCCCGGCTGATCGCCCGGCTGCCGGCCGCCGTCCAGGCCGGGGTGCACCACGCGTACGCCGAGTCGATCACCAGGGTGTTCCTGTACGCGGTGCCCGTCGCGCTGCTCGCCTTCGTGCTGTCGCTGTTCCTGCGGGAACAGAAGCTGCGCTCCACGGTCACCGCGCCCGACCTGAGCGAGTCCATCGGGATCAACCCGGTCGAGCGGTCCTCGCTGGACGAGATCGCCCGCGCGCTGTCCGTGCTGAGCAGTCGGGAGGCCCGGCGCGACCTCTTCCGGCGGATCACCGCCACCGCCGGGCTCGATCTGCTGCCCGCCTCCAGCTGGCTGCTGCTGCAGATGCACCACCACGGCTCGGTGGAGCCGGCCGAACTCGCCGAACGGCGGATCGTCCCGATCGCGGTGGTCGAGGAGGCCGTCCGGGAGGTCGAGGGCCGGGGCCTCGCCGCCCGCACCGGCGGCCTGCCACTGCGGCTCACCGAACCGGGGCAGCAGGCGGCGCTGCGGCTGGTCGCCGCCCGGCGCACCCAGCTGGCGGAACTGCTGGGGGACTGGGACGACGAGCAGTACGAGGACCTCGCCGAACTGCTCACCCGGCTCAGCTCCGCGCTCTGCGCCGACCGGCGCGACCGCCCGGACCCGCCGCTCCGCCCGCAGCCGCCGTACCGGGGGGAGGGGCGGTCGTTCTAGGGCCCGTCCTGCCGGTGCGGCGTCGGCTCGGCACCGGTTCAGGGGGTGCCGAACCACCGCGGGGTGTCGAGCCGGAACGGGTCGCCGGGGGCGACACCCTCGTCCTCCCGACCGACGTCCCCCGTCGACTGGCCACCGCCGAGGGCTTCACCGCCGTCGTCGCCTCCGCCTCCCCGTCGCACGCCTACAACCCCGACGCCCGCACCCCCGAGGGCGCCTGCGGCCTCGCCCCGCGCGACGTCGGCCGCCTGCTCCCGCCGTGGATCGCCTGATCCCGGCCCCGGCTCACCCGGCGTGTGAGGTGTAGCAGACTGCTCGTGAGCAACCGAGCCGACGGCCGTACGGGCCCCGGCGGATCAGTGAGGAGCGGCATGTCCGTCGTCAAGATCAACGTACTGACGGTGCCCGCCGAGCAGCGTGAGGTGCTGGAGCAGCGCTTCGCCTCGCGGGCCGGTGCGGTGGAGAACTCCGACGGCTTCGAGTGGTTCGAGCTGCTGCGCCCGGTCGAGGGGACCGATCAGTACCTGGTCTACACCCGGTGGCGCAGCGAGGAGGACTTCAAGGCCTGGATGGAGGGCCCGATGAAGGCGGCCCACCAGAACGGCGGCGAGGCGCCGAAGCGGCCGGCCGCCTCCGGGTCCACCCTGTGGTCCTTCGAGGTCGTCCAGTCGGCGGGTCCGAAGGCCTGACGGCCGGTCGGCACACGGCGGTTCAGGGCGGTTCAGGCGGTTTCGAGGTGGGCGGCGCGTTCCGGGGTTCCGGGGCGCGCCGTTCGTCGTGCGGGGTGAACGGGGCTGCGGGGGCGGGGAGTTCAGGCCGCGGTGGGGTGGAGGGCCTCGGGGAGGCCGGGGGTGGTGGCGCGGCCGGTGCGCCAGACCAGGCGGAGCCGGAGTGGTGGGGGGTCGAGCGGGAGGCGGACCAGGGTGCCGGAGGTGAGGGCGTCCTGGACGGCGAAGTCGGGGAGCAGGGCGATGCCCAGGCCCTGTTCGGCGCAGGCGCGGGTGACGGTGACGCCGCCGGTGCGGACGCGTTCGAGGGCGGTGCCGAGCAGGCGTTCGCCGGCCAGCCGGAAGCAGCAGCCGGGGGCGTCCACCAGGAGGCGCTGGCCGCGCAGGTCGGCGCGGCCGAGGGTGGTGGCGGCGCTGAGCGGGTGGGTGGGGGCGGCGACCAGGGCGAGCGGGACGGGTTCGAGGTCGAGGTGGTCGAGCGGGGCGGGCGGCAGGGCGAAGCCGAGGTCGCCGAGCGGGCCGGCGGTGTCGAGGACGAGTGCGGCCTCCAGGGCCCCGGCCGCGACGCGGTCGAGCAGCCCGTCCCGGACGGTGTCGGTGTGCAGGGCGACGTCGAGCTCGGGCCGGCGTTCGGCGAGTCGGGCCAGCACGGCCGGGACGTGGGTCGCCGCTATGGTGTCCAGCGCGCCGAGGCGGATCCGGGCGCGGCCGGCGACCACCTCGCGGCGGGCCTGCTCGGCCTGGTCGAGCAGTCTGCGGGACCAGGGCAGCAGCCGTTCGCCGGCCGTGGTGAGGGTCATTCCGCGCGGGGCCCGGCCGAACAGCTCGACGTCCAGGCTGAGTTCGAGGGTGCGGAGCTGCTCGGAGACCGAGGAGGGGGCGAGACCGAGGGCCACGGCCGCGGCGGTGACGGTGCGGTGGGTGACCACGGCTTCGAAGACCCGCAACTGACGAAGTTCCACTGGTTTCTCCGGTTCCCCCGAACGCCCGCGCGTGATCGGACGGCTCGCCTGTCGTTCGTGGTGCGGCTCGTGTTGTTGTGTCCGCGATGATGCGGGCGGTGTTGCGGGACAGCGTACGGCTGGGGCCGGGGGTTCCGGACGGTTCGTGGGGAACGGGCCGGGCGGCGAAGGGGGCCGGTACCGTTCCACCGGTCCGCGGGCCGGACGCCGCCCGGGCGCGCGGCACCGGCTCAAGCTGGCAGTTTCCAGTGCTGGTCGGCACCGCCTCGGCAGTCCCGGAGACGCAGGGCGCCGTCGTCGGTGGGCGCGGCGAGGCAGCGGAGGGAGGCCGGGTTGAGCAGTAGGCCGTCCCCGAACGGCTGCCAGCGCTGGGCGCCGCTGCCGTCGCAGTCGTGGAGCTGGAGGGGGGTGCCGTCGGCCGTCCCGCCGTCGGCGGCCGTCAGGCACTTGCCGAGGGCGCGCAGCGAGCCGTCCTGCTGGACGGTCCAGTCCTGGGCACCGGAGGAGTCGCAGGGTCGGAGCCCGACGGCGGTGCCGTTGACCGTCGACGCCCGGTCGACGTCCGCGCACCGCCCGGCCGGGTCGGTCAGCGGGCCGCTCGGGCGGGGGGTGGCCCAGCGCTGCCCGGCGGAGCGTGTGCAGTGCCGCAGCAGCAGGCGGCCGTCGTCGGCGGTGAGGCAGCGGTCGGTGGCCGGGTTCAGGATCGTGGCGTCCGCGCGCAGCTGCCACACCTGGTCGCCGCCGGGGCGGCCGCCGGCGGCCGCCCCGGCCCCGGTGCAGTCCCGCAGGTGGACGGCGGCGCCGTCACCGGACCCGGCCGCGGTGAGGCAGCCGTTCAGCAGGCCGATGCTGCCGTCCGAGCCGACGGTGGCCTCCTGGGCCGCGCTGCCGGTACAACTCGCCAGCCCTACCGGCGTGTTGGCGTGGTCGGCGGCGGTCGAGGCGTCCAGGCAGGCGCCGCCGGTGTCGGTGATCCGCCCGGACCAGGTGGAGACGGCGGGGGAGCCTGGGGCCTCCACGGTGCCCCGCAGTCGGGGCGCGCGGGAGGAGGAGCCGACGGTGAGGCCGTACCGGCCGCCGGGGACGCCCCAGCCGTGCACGTCCGGGTCCCAGACGGCGAAGGCGGAGCGGTCCAGCCGCAGTTCCACGTGGGTCGAGGCGCCGGGCGCCAGGGTGACCTTGTCGAAGGCCTTGAGCTGCTGCGGCGGTTCGCCGGCCGCCGACGGGAAGGTCAGGTACAGCTGGGGCACCTCGGTGCCGGTGCGGGGGCCGACGTTGGTGAGGTCGAAGCCGACCCGGACCCGGCCGGCCCGGTCCGGGCCGTTCACGGTGAGGCCGGTGTAGCCGAAGTCGGTGTACGAGAGGCCGTGGCCGAAGGGGAACAGCGGGGCGGTGCCGCTCGCGTCGTACCAGCGGTAGCCGGTGCGCAGCCGCTCGGTGTAGTGGTAGGTGCCGTCGGTGCCGGGGTACTGGGCGGCGTCCCGGATCGGGGTCGCGTCGGCGGAGGTCGGGAAGGTGACGGGCAGTCGCCCGGCCGGGTCGGCGTCGCCGAACAGCACGTCGGCGAGTGCGGCGCCGCTCTGCTCGCCCGGGTACCAGGCCTCGACCACGGCGGGCACCGCGTCCAGCCACGGCATGGTGACCGGTCCGCCGGTGTCGAGCACCACCACGGTGCGGGGGTTCGCCCGTGCGACGGCCCGGATCAGGGCGTCGTCCGCCGGGGCGAGGTCCAGCGAGGTGCGGTCCGCGCCCTCGGTCTCCTGGTCGCCGACCACCACCACGGCGACCTCCGCCCGGGCGGCCAGCGCGGCGGCCGCGGTCGGGTCGTCGCCCGGGTGGTAGCGCACCTCGGTCCCGGAGCCGGCCCGGGCCGCGATGCCCTGGCGGGGCGTCACGGTGTACTCGGGGTGGGGGGTGACGTGCGAGGAGCCGCCACCGCCGGTGTAGGCGCGGTCCGCCCAGGGGCCGATCACCGCGATGGACGCGAGGTGGGCGGCGTCCAGGGGCAGGACCGGCTTCCCGTCCTGGGCCTGACTGTCCCGTGCCTGACTGTCCTGCGGCCGCTCGTTTCTCAGCAGAACCGTTCCGGCAACGGCGGCGGCCCGGGCATCGCGCGCGCCGGCGGCCGGGTCGTCGGCAGGCGCCCGGACGCCGTCGAGCGCTCCCGTGCGCGCCATCAGCCGCAGCACCCGGCGGACCTGGTCGTCCAGCACGGCCGGGGCCAGTCGGCCGTCGGCCACCGCGGCCGGCAGGTCGGCGAAGTAGGTCGAGCCGCCGAACTCCTGGTCCAGGCCGCCCGCCGCCGCGTAGACCGAGGAGTGGGTCGCCGGGTAGTCGGAGCCGACCACGCCGTCGAAGCCCCAACGGCCCTTCAGCACGTCGCGCAGCAGCGGGAAGCTCTCGCACGCCCAGTGGCCGTTGACCGGGTTGTAGCCGCACATCGCGGACCAGGCCCGGCCGCTCCGGACGGCCGCCCGGAAGGCGGGCAGCTCGATCTCGGCGAGCGTGCGCTCGTCCACCTCCGAGCCGTACGACTGGCGGTTGTCCTCCTGGTTGTTGGCGGCGTAGTGCTTGACCTGCGCGGCGACCCGCTGCGCCTGGATGCCGCGCACCTCGGCGGCGGCGAGCCGCCCGGCCAGGTACGGGTCCTCGCCCAGCGTCTCGAAGTCCCGTCCGCCCTGCGGGACCCGGACGATGTTCACCATCGGCGCGTACAGCACCTGGTAGCCGCGGGCCCGCGCCTCCCGGCCCAGCACGTCGCCGTACCTGGTGGCCAGCCCCGGGTCGAAGGCGGCGGCCAGCGCGACCGGGGCGGGCAGCGCGGTGGCCGGTCGGCCGTCCCGCACCCCGGCGGGGCCGTCGGACAGCAGCAGCGGCGGGATGCCGAGCCGGGGCACGCCCGCGACGTAGCCGACCGAGTGCACGCCCGCCGGGGCGTCCCGGCCGCGCAGCAGCGTCACCTTCTCGTCGGTGGTCAGCTGGGCGAGCAGCTGCTCGATCCGCTGCTCCTGTCCGGCGTCCACCGGTTCCGGTGGGGTGGCCGCGGCGTTGCCCGAGGTGACGGCGGCCAACAGGCAGCCGCCGAGCCCGAACCGGAGGATTCGCGTCCGCAGCGGGAGGTGCGGGGGGAGACGGCGCATGGCAACCACCACCGATCGACGGAGTCGTAGCGGGTAGGGCGGGCCGGCAAAGTGGCGTTCTATCCAACTTGCCGGAGATCGGTGCTGGACGGTAGATGTCCTTCGGGGGCGCACGGAGTGCGTCCGGAGCGTATTGCGTACGGGTGGAGCGTGCGGAGTGCGTACAGGGCGTGCTCAGTCGCCGAGCGCCGCGCCGTCGCCGAGCGCCGTGCCCTCGGCGATCCGCCGGCGCACCGTCAGCACCCGGCCGTCCCGGACGACGACGGCCACGGCGATGCCGGGGGGCTGCTGGTGGTCGGGGCTCGGCTGGGTCATCTCGTTGCTCTCCCGGGTCTTCGGTCTCGGCGTCGGAGGCCATCCTGGCCCGTGGTCCCGGCCTAGGAGTGAGAGGTGGGTAGATTTTCGGATCATGAGAACACCAACGGGGGACATTCGAACGGCACTCGGCCGCCTGGGCGCGGACCATCCGACGGCGGACCGCTCCCGCCGGCTCCTCGGCTGGGCCCTGCTCGCCGTCGCCGTCCTGCTCTTCGCCTGGATCCTGGTGCTCGGGGCGACCACCCGGGGCCAGGCCGAGGTCCGGAACTGGTCCACCGTCTGGGTCGGCATGGACGTCCTCCAGGTCGCCGGGCTGCTCGCCACCGGCCGACTGCTGGTCCGCCGCTCCCGCCTCACCGCCCTCGCCGCCGCCGCGGCCGCCACCCTGCTCCTGCTCGACGCCTGGTTCGACGTGATGACCGCGGAGGGCGGCGGCGCCTGGTACACCGCCCTCGCGATGGCCTTCCTGGTCGAACTCCCGGCCGCCGTCGCCCTCGCTGCCCTCGCCCGTTCCGCCCTGGACTGGTGAGGAGCCGTGGCCGGTCGGCGGGCCCGTCGGCCGCGCTCGGTACTGTGATCATCCAATCCGATGGGAGATTCGCATGCCCGTGGTCATCGCCACCCTCAGGACCAAGCCCGGCCGCCGGGACGACGTCCTGGCCGCCTTCGAAGAGCACACTCCGGCCATCCACGCCGAGCCCGGCTGCGAGCTCTACGCCGTCCACGCCGGACCCGACCGCGTCACCGTGGTGGAGAAGTGGGCCGACCAGGCCAGCCTCGACGCCCACGGCGTCGGCGCCCCGCTGGTCGCGCTGGGCCGCGTCCTGGCCGACGCCCTCGCCGAGCCCGGCGACGTCGCGGTCCTCGACGCCTTCCCGGCCGGCGACCCGGCCAAGGGCCTGCTCTGATCCGACCCGATGCGCCCGTGCGCCCCGGCCCTCTCCGGCCCGGGCGCGCGGCGGTCACCAGAAGAAGTCGGGCAGTTCGACGGCCGGCGGGAGCGGGGCGTCCGCGGGGAGTGGACGGATCTGGACGAAGGCGTGCTCGAACTGGGAGTACGAGAAGGGGTCCAGGCCAGGGGCCACCACCAGGGCGTTGTCGCCTCGGCGCCAGACCCGGTAACGCCAGCGGTGGTCGAGGGCGGGGCGGCGTTCGTGGGTGACGTCGTGGTCGGGCGGGCCGAGCAGGGCGGTGAACCGGGCGACGACGGCTTCGAGTTGGTCGCCGAAGGTGTCCGTGTCCTGGTCGGTGTCGCGCTGCCAGCCGGGGAGGGCGCCCCAGAAGTCCTCGCTCATCGCGCCGTCGGGGTGGACGTAGTACTCGTACGCGAACGGGACGGCGAGGCAGTCGTCGCCGTGCACGAAGTGGCCCGCGGGTGTGGAGGCCTTCTCGTCGAGGTCGCCCAGGTGGTCGCCGGTCGAGCGCCAGCCGGCCTCGGCCATCGCCCGCTCGCCGGCCGCGGGGTCCGTCCAGTCGACCTTCGTCATCTCGACGATCCGGGCGGCGAGTTCGGGGCCGACAGGGCAGTACGCGACGATCCAGGGGTCGTCCTCGTACGGGTCCTCGTCGGGGTCCTCCTCAAGGTCCTCGTCGGGGCCGGGGACGGGGCCGGGGACGGGGACGGGGACGGCGGCGGGGGCGAGGGGCTGCTCGGACACCGGGGTGAACTCCGTTCTGACGTGCGGTTTCGGAGGTTCACCCTAGGTCCTGGCCGGAGCGTGGCGCGGCGGGTTCACCCGGCCGGCGGTGGCGGCCGGAAGTCGACCGGTGCGTCGAAGGCCGCCCGGCGGGTGGTGCGGCGCAGCGCGCGCAGCACCGGGGTGCCCAGACCGAGGCAGAGCACCACGGTGAGGGCGGCCCGCGGCAGGTCCCAACCCAGCGACGTGGTCAGGCAGTAGGCGGCGAAGCGGACCAGGTTGGCGGCCAGCGGGTCGCCGGGGTGGAAGGAGATGGAGCCGGCCAGCCCGCCGATGTACGGCCAGCCCTGGAGGTTCATGATCGTGCCGTAGAGCACCGCGGCGAGCGCCCCGTACCCGGCCAGCAGCAGCAGTTCGCGGCGGCCGCGCAGGGTGGCGGAGCCCGGCAGCAGGCCCGCGCCGAGGCAGACCCAGCCCATGGCGAGCATCTGGAACGGCAGCCACGGCCCGACCCCGCCGGTGAGCAGCGCGGAGGCGAACATCGACAGCGAGCCGAGGACGAAGCCGAAGCCCGGCCCGAGCACCCGGCCGGACAGCACCATCAGGAAGAACATCGGCTCCAGGCCCGCCGTCCCCGCGCCGAGCGGGCGCAGCGCCGCCCCGGCCGCCGCCAGCACGCCCAGCAGGGCGACGGACTTGGCGTCCAGTCCGGGCGCGCCGCCGCCGGCCGAACGGCCCTCGGAGATCTGCGCGATGACGACGGCGAGGAGCAGCGGCAGCAGCAGGGCGAACAGCCACGGCGCGTCGGCGGAGTGGCCGACCAGCGCCGACCCGGTGGAGGCGAGCAGCGGCCAGCCGAAGGCCGTCACGCCGACCAGGGAGACCAGCAGGAGGGCCGCGACGGACCGGCGGCCGAGTGGGACGGGACGGCTGCTCATGCGACCAGTGCCTCCGCGACCTGCCGGACGGTGAGCCAGGGCCCGGGCGCCAGCACCTTGGCGACCTGCGGGGCGAACGCGGGCGAGGAGACCACCACCTCCGCGGTCGGGCCGTCCGCGACGATCTCGCCCTCGGCCAGGATCAGCGTGCGGTGGGCGAGTTCGGCGGCCAGCTCGACGTCGTGGGTGGCCAGCAGGACGGCGTGTCCCTCGGCCGCGAGCGTGCGCAGGATCTCGACCAGCCGGGCCTTGGCCGCGTAGTCCAGGCCGCGGGTCGGCTCGTCCAGGAGCAGCAGCGGGGGGCGGGCGGTGAGCACGACGGCGAGCGCGAGGGTGAGCCGCTGGCCCTCGGAGAGGTCGCGGGGGTGGGTGGTGTCGGCGATGCCGGGCAGCAGGCGTTCGACCAGGGCCCGGCAGCTGCCGGGGTCGGCGCCCGCGTCGGTGTCCGCCGCCGCGCATTCGGCGGCGACGCTCTCGCCGTACAGCAGGTCGCGCGGGTCCTGGGGGACGAGGCCGACGTGGCGGATCAGTTCGGCGGGCCGGGTGCGGTGCGGGGCGCGGCCGCCGACGGTGACGGTGCCGGAGGTGGGGGCGTGCAGGCCGACCAGGCTGCCGAGCAGGGTGGACTTGCCGGCGCCGTTGCGGCCCATCAGGGCGGCGATCTCGCCGGGACGCAGCGCGAGGTCGACCCCGCGCAGGACCTGCACCGGGCCGCGCCGGACGGCGAGGCGGTCGGTGGCGGCGATCGGGGCGGCGTCCGGCGCGGCGACGGCGGCCGGTGCCCGCCCGTCCAGCTCGGCGCGCAGCGGGCCGGCCTTGCGCCGGGCGTCGCGCACGGACAGTGGCAGCGGCTGCCAGCCCGCGAGCCGGCCGAGGCCGACCACCGGCGGGTGCACGGGGGAGTGGGCCATCACCTCGGCGGGTTCGCCGAGCACGGCCGGGGCGCCCGGGGTCAGCAGCAGCACCTGGTCGGCGTACTGGACGACCCGCTCCAGCCGGTGTTCGGCCATCAGCACGGTGGTGCCGAGGTCGTGCACCAGCCGCTGGAGGACGGCCAGCACCTCTTCGGCCGCGCCCGGGTCGAGCGCCGAGGTGGGTTCGTCCAGGACCAGGACGCGCGGGTGGACGGTGAGCACCGAGCCGATCGCGACCCGTTGCTGCTGGCCGCCGGAGAGCGAGCCCAGGGCGCGGTCGCGCAGGTCGGCGAGGCCGAGCAGGTCGAGGGTCTCCTCGACCCGGCGCCGCATGACGTCGCCCGGCAGGCCCAGCGACTCCATGCCGTAGGCGAGTTCGTCCTCGACGGTGTCGGTGACGAAGTGCGCCAGCGGGTCCTGGCCCACCGTGCCGACCAGGTCGGCGAGTTCGCGCGGCCGGTGCTCCCGGGTGTCCCGGCCGCCGACGGTGACCCGGCCGTGCAGCACCCCGCCGGTGAAGTGCGGCACCAGGCCGCTGACCGTGCCGAGCAGGGTGGACTTGCCGGAGCCCGACGGGCCCACCAGCAGGCAGAGTTCACCCTCGGGGACGGTGAGGTCGAGGTTCGCGAGGACGGGCTCCGCGGAGTCCGCGTACCGGACGGAGAGCTGCTCGAAGGTGATCACGATGCCCTCCGGGGCGGGGTCGGGGCGACGAACGCCGGGAGCAGGCCGAGGAGGACGGCCAGCACGGCGGCCAGCGGCAGCTCGGGGACGGTCGGCGGGACGACGGTGGGGGCGAAGGCCACCGGGTCCCGCGACGCCAGGTAGGTCACCAGGGCGGCCACGGCGACGCCGGAACCGGCGGTCAGCCACTCCGGCAGCGCCCAGGGGTCGGGCCGGTAGCGGGATCTGACGGCCCGTCGGCTGCCGAGCAGCAGCCCGCCGAAGGCGGCGGCCAGGCCGAGCAGCAGCACCGGCAGCGCCCAGCCGGTGCCTCCGGCGGTGAGCAGGCCGTACGCCGCCAGGCAGACCCCGAGCAGTCCGGCCAGGGTGAGCGCGGCGGTGGCCCGGGCGAGCCTGCGCGGGACGTCGGCGGTGCGGCCGAAGCCGCGGGTGTCCATCGCCGCCGCCAGTGCGATGGACCGCTCCAACGCGCCCTCCAGGACGGGGAGTCCGACGCTCAGCACGGCCGCGACGCCCTTGTCGGTGCGGCCGCGCAGCCGCCGGGCGGCGCGCAGTCGGCGGACGTCGGCGACCAGGTTCGGTGCGAAGGTCATCGCCACCACCACCGCCACGCCCGCCTCGTAGAGCGCGCCGGGCAGGGCGCGCAGCAGCCGGGCCGGGCTGGCCAGCGAGTTGGCGGCGCCGACGCAGACCAGCAGGGTGGCCAGCCGCAGCCCGTCGTACACCGCCGCGAGCAGGCCTTCGAGGGTCACCCGCCCGCCGATCCGCACGCCCTGCGCCCAGTCGGGGAGCGGGAGTTCGGGCAGCGTGAACAGCACGTGGGTGCCGGGGACCGGCGAGCCGAGCAGCACCGCGAAGACCAGCCGGATGCCGAGCACCAGCAGGCCCAGGCGCAGGAACGCCCCGTACGAACGCGACCAGGGCGCGTCGCCGCGGCGCGCCGCGACCACGTATCCGGCGGTCGCGGCGAGCAGCAGCAGGATCACCGGGTTGGTGGTGCGGGTCGCCGCCGCGCCCAGCCCGAGCGCCCACAACCACCAGGCCCCGGGGTGCAGTTGGCGCGGGCCGACGGGCGGGCGGGTGCTACGGGTGGTGCTGCTCACAGGCCTGTCCTGGGGCGACTAGGGAAGGTTACGGCGGCGGCGGGCCTGCCAGACGGCGCCGCCGGCGAGGACGGCGACCAGCGCGCCGCCGGCGACCAGGCCGAGGTCCGGTCCGCCGTCGGTCCCGCTCTTCGGGCCGGCCGGCTGGGCGGCGGCCCCGGCGTCCACCCGGTCGCCGCAGCCCGCCGTCGGGTACCCGGCGATGGCGCACAGCAGGCCGGCGGTGTCGTAGCGCAGCGGCGGGGCGACGGCGGCCAGCACCTCGGCCGAGGTGGCGCGCGGGGCGACGGTGGCGCAGGCGGTCCGCTGCGCCGGCGGCTGGGCGGCGGACGACCCGGCGTCCTCGGCGGTGCCGAAGTCCAGCACCACGGCCACCCGCTTGCGGCCGTCCTGGGCCGGGGTGGTGGCGCAGAGCTCGTCGAACCGGGCGGTCGCGCGCGGCTTCGCGGCGTCCTGCCCGCCGTCCGGGCTGACCGCGAACCGCCAGCCGTCCACCGAGCCGTCCGGCGGCACGGCGGTCGTCGCCCCCTGCAGCTGGTAGGTCCAGCTGCCGCCGTCGGCGCCCCGCCAGAACGACCAGTACCGGTACCCGGCGGCCTGCGCGGGCGCGGCTCCGGCCAGCAGGACCAAGGCGGCGAGCAGCGGGAGCAGCACGGCGGCCGCCGCCCGCCGGGGAGGACGGCCGGCGGCGGGCCGGGCCTGCGCCCGGCCCGCCGGGCCGTCGGGGAGCCGGCCCATCAGAGCTTGGGGTTGCGCTTGCGCTGGAGGCTGAGCAGCAGGCCGCCGCCGAGGCCGATCAGGGCGCCGACGGCGATCATCCAGAACGTGCCGAAGCCGTCCTTCTTCTTCTCCACCGGGGTGGCCTCCGTCGACGCGGCGGCGTTGGCCTTGGGGGCCGGGCCGAGCGCGGTCAGCTGGCCGGTGAGGGTGGTGTCGCCGCGGTGGGCGGCGTGGCTGACCAGCAGCATGGTGGCGACGGCGCCGGCGTCGGTGCCGTTCTTGGTCCAGGTGGCGTCCTGCCCCTCCAGCCAGTCGACCGCGTCACTGGCCTGCTCGGGGTGGCCGCTCTGGATGAGGCCGAGCGCGGCCCAGGCGGTGGCGGTGTAGTCCGGCGTGGGCGCGGCGCCCGGCATGGTGAGGGTGAGGTGCTCGCCGCCGGTGGCGAGCTGGGCGGCCAGGTGGGAGCCGACCGCCTCGCCCGCCTCGGCGTGCGGGACGGTGGCGGGCGCCGAGCCGTCGGTGCAGGTCAGCGGCTTGGGGGTGGCGTCGGCGCGGACCGAGGTGTCGACCGGCAGGTGCCCGCCGGCGGCGGCGAGGGCGGCCTGCGCGGTGGCCAGGGTGTTGGGGGCGAGGGCGCCGGTGGCCGGGTCGGGCTGGAAGGCGAAGGCGCCGCGCTGGTCGGCGGGGGCGGAGCAGCCGAGCTGGAAGCGGGCGAGGCCGTCGAAGGCGTTCTTGCCCGCGGCGCCGCCGCTGCCGGGCTTGGCGACGCTCGCCGGGTCGGTCCGGGCGGCGAACAGCGCGTTGACGGCGAGCGCGGTGGAGTTGGCGTCGCCCGGGTTGCCGGGGTTGAAGGCCCAGCTGCCGTCGGTGTTCTGGTTGGCCTTGAGCCACTGCACGCCCTTGTCGACGGCCGGCTGGTGCCCGCCGAGGGCGGTCAGGGCCTGGATGGCGACGGAGGTGGCGTTGCTGTCCTCGGTCTTGGGGTCGCAGGCGGCGCCGGCGGCCCGGAAGGACGGCCAGCCGCCGTCCTCGCACTGCTGGCCGGTGAGCCAGTCGACCGCGGAGTCGGCCGGGGTGACCTTGGCCGCCGTCAGCGCGGTGAGCGCGAGCGACTGCCGCCAGACCCCGTCGTACGTCGGGTCGCTCTTGCCGTACAGGCCGTCCGGGACGGCGGGGGCGGCCGGGGCGGAGGGCGACGGGCTGTCGGCCAGGGCCGGTCCGGCGGCGAGGCCGGCGAGCAGCGCGGCGGACAGGGCGGCGGCGCCCAGGCGGGCGGCGGTCAGCATGGTGCGGTCGTGCCTTTCGGTGAGCGGTGGGGCCCGGGCGGGGCCGTTCCGTAGTCCTCGACGGGTGCCGGGCGCGGGGGCCCGGTTCGCCGCTCGTCCCGCCCCGGGTGCTCCGGCTGGCCCTGGCGCGCGGGGCGCGCGGTCGGGTCCACGGTTGCGGGTCAGCGCCGGATTCGCACCGGCTTCCCCCGGGGGAGGAGCGGGATGGAGTTGTGCTGCCCGTCGACTCTAACCGCCGGGCCGTGGTCGGCGGGCCCGGGCGTCGGCCGCCGGGCCGTGGTCGGCGGGTCCGCCGGAGCAGGAACAGGTTCCAGTATTCGGGGCCCGCAGGGGCGTCGGTCAGGGGCCGGGACGGGTGTCGCGACGGGGCGCGGGCGGGGGCGCGGACGGGTGCGGACGGGGTGCGGCCGGGGCCGGCGGGGCGACGGCGCGGCCGGGTTCAGGGCAGCGCCAGCAGCCGGGCCGCGGTGTGCAGGTCGGCCCGGACCTCGGCGATCGAGGCCCGCCCGGAGAGCCAGGCGACGAGTGCCGAGTGCCAGGTGTGCTCGATCACCCGGACGGCCGCCCGCTGGCTCTCGCTGGGCGGGCCGGACTGTCCGATGGCGTCCAGGATGAGCTGTCCGGTGGCGGCGCTGATCTGGTCCACCTCGGTGCCGACCGAGCGGTCCGCGAAGCACATCGCCCGGACCATCGCCTCGGCCAGCAGCGGTTCGCGCTGGAGCGCGTGGAAGGCCCGGGTGAGCGCTTCGGCGACCCGCGGGGCGGGCTCCGGGTCGGTCGGCGGGTGCCGGCGGATGTGCTCCTGGAGCTCCTGCAACTGCTCCAGCATGACCGCGACCAGCAGGTGGACCTTGGACGGGAAGTACCGGTACAGCGTCCCGAGGGCGACCTGCGCGCTCTCCGCGACCTCCCGCATCTGCACCGCCTCGTACCCGCCGCGGGCGGCCAGCGCGGTGGCGGCGCGCAGGATCCGGCGCCGCCGTTCGGCCTGGCGCGCGGACAGCGGGGGCTCGCCCTGCGCCGGGGAGGCGGGGCTCACGGACGTGGTCGGCGACGGCAAGGGTTGCTCCCGGGGGCGCGTGGGCGGCGGTGTGCTCCAGAAAGGTCGACCCGGGGGCGACCCCGCGGCCGAGCCGGTGCGGCCCGCGGTCGGTCGGGGCCGGTCGCGGTCGTTCCGGGGTCGGTCCGGGGCCGATCGGGGGTCGAGCGAGGGGTGATCGGGGGCCGATCGGGGGTCGAGCGGGGCGGGCGTGGCGGGAATCACCAGCCCTGCCCCCTGAGCGAAAGCTACGGGCCGGTATCTTCGAGGTCTCTCATTGTTCACATGGTCGATGACGAGTTCCACAGCCACTGAAACCTGATCTACTTTAGCGACCGGTGCCACCGTTGGCGCCGCTCGCACCGATAGCAGCCAGAGATGAGGGCCGAGGATGACCGCGCAGCCGCTGCGGATTGCCCTGCTGTCGTACCGCGGGGACCCGTTCTGCGGCGGCCAGGGCGTGTACGTCCGGCACCTCTCCCGGGAGCTGGCCAGGCTCGGCCACCACGTGGACGTGATCGGCGCCCAGCCCTACCCCGTGCTCGACGAGGTCGACGGCCCCGGCTCGGTCCGCCTGGTCGAGCTGCCCAGCCTGGACCTCTACCGCGCCGACGACCCCTTCCGCACGCCCGCCCGCGCCGAGTTCCGCGGGCCCGTCGACGTGCTGGAGTTCGCCACCATGCGCACCGGCGGCTTCCCCGAGCCGCTCACCTTCTCGCTGCGCGCCCGGCAGTACCTGGCCCGGCACAAGGGCCGCTACGACGTGGTGCACGACAACCAGACCCTCGGCTACGGCCTGCTCGGCCTGGCCCGGCACGGCTTCCCGCTGGTCACCACGATCCATCACCCGATCACCGTGGACCGGCAGTTGGAGCTGGACGCGGCCCCCACCCGGGGCAAGCGGCTCTCGCTGCGCCGCTGGTACGCCTTCACCCGGATGCAGCGCCGGGTCGCGGCCCGGCTGGACCACGTGATCACCGTCTCCGGCACCTCGCAGCGCGAGATCGCCGAGCACCTGGGCGCCGCCCCCGGCGCCATCTCGGTGGTGCCGATCGGCGCCGACACCCGGCTCTGGTCGCCCTCGGCGGAGATCGAGCGGGTCCCCGGCCGGATCGTCACCACCTCCAGCGCGGACGTGCCGCTCAAGGGCCTGGTGTTCCTCGTCGAGGCGCTGGCCAAGGTCCGCACCGAGCGGGACGCCCACCTGGTGGTGGTCGGCAAGCCGCAGAAGGAGGACGGGCCGGTCGCCGAGGCGGTGCGCCGCTTCGGGCTCTCCGCGCACATCGAGTTCCGCACCGGCCTGAGCGACCGGGAGCTGGTCGACCTGTACCGCTCGGCCGAGGTGGCCTGCGTCCCCTCGCTGTACGAGGGCTTCTCGCTGCCCGCCGCCGAGGCGATGGCCACCGGCACCCCGCTGGTGGCGACCACCGGCGGGGCGATCCCGGAGGTCGCCGGGCCGGACGGCGGGACCTGCCTGGCCGTGCCGCCGGGGGAGGCGGACGCGCTGGCCGCCGCGCTCGGCCGGCTGCTGGACGACCCGGGGCTGCGCGCCGAACTCGGCGCGGCCGGCCGGGACCGGGTGCTGGCCCGGTTCACCTGGGAGCGGGCCGCCGAGCTGACCGCCGAGGCCTACCGCGCGGCGATCGCCACCGGCGTCGGCGCCCGGGCCCGCTCCGGGCCGGGGTGGCGGTACGTGCCCTGAGTCCGGCGCCCGAGGCGTCGAACCGGCGGAGCGTCGACCTGACGAAGCTTTCCGGCGAAGTGTTCTGACGAGACGTCAGGAACGCTTGGTAGCAATAGGAATGGGAGCCCTGCAGTGCTGACCGTCGATTTCTCGCGCTTCCCGCTCGCCCCCGGCGACCGGGTGCTCGACCTGGGCTGCGGCGGGGGCCGGCACGCGTTCGAGTGCTACCGCCGCGGCGCCAATGTGATCGCCCTCGACCAGAACACCGAGGAGATCGCCGAGGTCAAGAAGTGGTTCGCCGCGATGGAGCTGGCCGGCGAGGCCCCCGAGGGCGCGTCGGCGGTCGCGATGGAGGGCAACGCGCTGGCGCTGCCGTTCGAGGACGACTACTTCGACAAGATCATCATCTCCGAGGTGATGGAGCACATACCCGATGACAAGGGCGTGCTCAACGAGATGTTCCGGGTCCTCAAGCCGGGCGGTCTGCTCGCCGTGACCGTCCCGCGCTGGCTGCCGGAGAAGATCTGCTGGGCGCTGTCCGACGAGTACCACGAGGTCGAGGGCGGCCACATCCGGATCTACCGGGGCGACGAACTGCTCGGCAAGCTCAAGGACGCCGGCCTGGAGCCGTACGGCACCCACCACGCGCACGCGCTGCACTCGCCGTACTGGTGGATCAAGTGCGCCGTCGGCGTGGACAACGACAAGGCGCTGCCGGTCAAGGCCTACCACCAGCTGCTGGTCTGGGACATCGTCGGCACCCCGGTGATCAGCCGGATCACCAAGGCCGCCGAGAAGGCGCTCAACCCGGTCATCGGCAAGAGCTTCGTCGCCTACGCGTCCAAGCCGCACCGCCCCGCCTCCGGGCGCACCGGCTCCGAGCGGGCCGCGTCCGAGGGCACCGCCTCCGAGCAGGCCGACGCATGACCGCCGCCGTCCCCGAGGTGCTGCTGCTCGACGGGGTGCTGGACGCCGAGCAGGCGGCCGACACCGTCCGCAGCATCCTGGCCGAGCAGCGCCCGGACGGCGCCATCCCGTGGTTCGCCGGCCACCACCTCGACCCGTGGGACCACACCGAGGCCGCGATGGCCCTCGACACCGCCGGCGAGCACGCCGCCGCCGAGGCCGCCTACCGCTGGCTCGCCGCCCGGCAGAACCCGGACGGCTCCTGGTTCGCCGCGTACACCGACGGCGAGGTCACCGACCGCGCCAAGGAGAGCAACTTCTGCGCGTACATCGCGGTCGGGGTCTGGCACCACCACCTCAGCACCGGCGACGACGCCTTCCTGGAGTGGATCTGGCCGGTGGTCCGGCGGGCGCTGGACTTCATCGTCGGCCTGCGGCTGACCGGCGGCCCGATCGCCTGGCGGGTGGACGAGGAGGGCGGCGCCACCGAGGAGGCGCTGCTCACCGGCTCGTCCAGCATCCTGCACGCGCTGCGCTGCGGCCTGGCCGTCGCCGACTACCTGGAGGAGCCCCAGCCCGACTGGGAGCTCGCCGCCGGCCGGCTGGGGCACGCGATCACCCACCACCCCGAGCGGTTCCTCGACAAGGGCCGCTACTCGATGGACTGGTACTACCCGGTCCTCGGCACCGGCCTGCGCGGCGACGCGGCGGTCGAACGGATCGACCGCGACTGGGACCGCTTCGTCGTCCCCGGCCTCGGCGTGCGCTGCGTCAGCGACCGCCCGTGGGTGACCGGCGGCGAGAGCGCCGAACTGGCCCTGGCGCTCTGGGCGATCGGCCAGTCCGACCGCGCCGTGGACATCCTGCGCTGGATCCAGCGGCACCTGCGGCACGAGGACGGCTCCTACTGGACCGGGTACGTCTTCGAGGACGACGCGATCTGGCCCGAGGAGCGCACCACCTGGACGGCCGGGGCGCTGCTGCTCGCGGTCGCCGCGCTCGGCGGGGACCCGGCGACGGTCGCGGTCTTCGGCGGCGAGCACCTGCCCGCCGGGCTGGTGGTCCAGGACTGCTGCTGAGCCTGCGGGCGGCCGGGGCGGCCGGGGCGGCCGGGCCGGGCGAGCCTCCGGGACGTCCGGCCGGGGCGGGCGCTCACCGCCGCGGCGCGGACGCCGAAGGGGCGGGACCGGAGATCCGGTCCCGCCCCTTCGGCGTGTACGGCGACGGGCGTCAGCCGCGCTGGATGCCCGTGGTGTCGGCGAGCACGCCCTGGGTGCCGTCCGGCAGCTGGGCGACCAGGGCCGCGCCGCGCTGCTCGACGGCCAGGTACCAGGTGCCCGGCACGACCTCGCCGACCGGGGCGCCGGTCGGGTTGTCCTTCGGCGCCAGCTGGCGCGGGGCCGGGACGGCGAACCAGAACGGCTGGAAGTCCGCCGCCGGGGCGGCCGGCTGCTGGGCGGCCGGGGTCGGCTGCGGCGCCGGGGCGCCGGCGTCCTGAGGCTGGACCGGCTGACCGGCCTGCACCGGCTGGCCCGGCTGCGGCTGGCCGGCGGCCGGGTAGCCGTAGCCGCCGGGAACCGGCTGGGCGCCGAAGGCCGGGTCGTGGGCCTGGCCCGGGTAGCCGTACTGGCCGGGGCCGGGCTGGCCGGGGGCACCCGGGTGACCGGGCTGACCCGGCATCGGGTAGCCGCCCTGGTAGGGGACGGCCGCCGGGCGGTCGCTCACCAGCGGGGCCTGCAGCGCCGGCACCAGCGGCGAGGCCGCGGCCGCGCCCGCCAGCACGATCAGCGAGATCAGGCCGAGCCAGGCGCCGAAGCCGTGGCTCAGGCTGCCCACGGTCGGGCCGCCGCCCAGCGCCCAGAGCGAGGTCCACAGCGCGGCGACGCTGAACGCGATGCCCCACTGGTCCAGCCGCAGACCGAGCACCTGGCGGTTGGCGGCCGCCGGGCCCTGGAAGCGCTGCACCAGGATCAGTACGGCGGCGGCGATCCCCAGCAGGAAGATCGAGGGCAGGATGGGGAACAGCTCGGTGCTCCACGCGTTCTGCGAGGTGGTCCCGCAGTACCGGCCGCTGCAGTCGACGGTCCAGTAGGGCAGGAAGGAGGCGATGAAAAGCAGGACGGCCCCGCCTGCGACGGCGGCGTCTCCCCTGGTGAGAGCGCGCAGATTCACTTACGTTCCCCTCGTTGACGTGTCGTGGACGGTGCTTCGTGCGGTCGGGTTGACCGGCCGAAACTCCCGAACGGACCAGAAGCCTAGGCCCAACCGTCCCGCCGGTGCACAGCGGGACCGGGAACGGGTCGAAGTCGTTGCAAACCGCTCGGGCGGGGTGGGTTGTCGTCCACCGCTCCCGAGCGTCCCAACTCCCTTGCCGGGCTTGCTCAGTGCGTCGTCAGGAAGGCGGCCAGCGCGTCGGAGATCCCCTGGGCGGCCTGTTGGCGCCACTGAGGGTCCGTCATCCGCCGGGCGTCCGCGGAGTTGCGCATGTTACCGCACTCGATGAACACCTTGGGAACCGCCGAGAGGTTGAGGCCGCCCAGGTCGGAGCGGGTGTCCAGGCCCTGGTCGGCGATGTAGTCGGCGTACGGCTCGCCGGTCGCGGCGTGGAAGCGGTCGCGCAGCAGCAGACCCAGCCGGTGCGAGGGCTCGACGATCGCCGAGTTGTCCGCCTTTCCGGCGACCACCTTCGCGGGCATGATCACGTGGAAGCCGCTGCCGCTCGCCGGGCCGCCGTCGCCGTGCACCGACAGCGCGACGTCCGCGTGCGCGTCGGCGCCCGCCCGGGCGCGCTCGTCGACGCACGGGCCCCAGGGGCGGTCGCCGTCCTGCACCAGCACCACCTTGGCACCCCGGGCGGTCAGCAGGGCGCGGGCCCGGCGGGTGACGTCCAGGGTGTAGTCGGCCTCGGTGTAGCCCGCGTTGGTCTCGGTGCCGGTGGTGTCGCACTCCTTGCGGCCGTTGCCGACGTCCACCTGGCGGTTGATCTCGGTGGGGTGGGAGAAGTTGCCGGGGTTGTGGCCGGGGTCGAGCACGATGGTGCGGCCGGCGAGGTCGCCGGTGGGTGCGGTCGTGGGTGCGGTCGTCGGTGCGGCGGTGGTCGGCGGGGCTTCGGGGGTGGCCGAGGTGGCGCCGGCGGACTCGCCCGGGGTGGACGGCGTGGCCGGGGTGGCCGGGGCGGCCGGGGCGGAGGCCGCGGCGCCCGCCGGGCTGGAGTGGTCCAGGGCCTGCCAGCCGAACCAGCCCGCCGTGCAGAGCGGGACGGCCGCGGCGACCACGGTGGTGGTGCGCAGCAGGGCGGAGCGGCGGGGCGGTCGGGAGGGCTGGCCGGTCACGGGTCGTTCAGATCCTGTCCGAAGTGGGCGGGGTGATGCCGTAAGCGGTCGCGATCGGGCTCCACTTGGTCAGGAAGTCCGACTTCGCCTGGGTGGCCTGCGGGTTGAGCTGGTCCGCGTGCTTCTTGTCCGCGGTGGTCGGCGCCCGGCCGGAGCAGCCCTGGGCCGAGACGGCGCGCGCCCAGGCCGCGTACGCCCGGTCGACGTCGGCGGACAACTGCCAGGCGGACTTGAGCGAGTTCACCGCGTCCGCGCCGCCGGGCAGGTCCGAGACGCTCAGACCGGCGAGCTTGGACAGCAGGCCGTCGCGCTGCTTGGCACCGTTGTCGAAGACCTGCGCCGCGCTGTCGATGTCGGCCTTCGCCGGGCAACTGCTCACCTTGGCAACGGCGTTGCTGATCGAGGCGCGGGCGTTCTCGCCGTCGGTGAGCAGACCGTCCAGCGCCTGGGCCTGGGTCTTGGCGTTGGGGCCGGCGGTGGTCGCGGTCGGGGCCGGCGTGCCGGAGGGCGTGGCCGGGGCGCTGCCGCTCGGCGCGGCGTCCGTGCCGGTGGGCGCCGGGGCGGGCCGCGGATCGCCCGAGCCGCTCGCGGTGGCGGCCGACGGGGCAGGGGCGGCCTGGTCCTTCTTGGCGTTGCCCGAGGTCGCGTACAGCAGGCCGCCGCCGACCGCGAGCACCAGCAGCAGGGCGAAGCCGATCAGCAGCGGGGCCTTGCGGTTGGTCGGGCGGTCCTCGTCGTCCTGGTCGTCGACCGGCTCGTGGACCGGGTGGTCCGGGTACGACTGGGCGCCGTACGGGGGTTGTTGGTACGGACCCTGCTGGTACGGGCCGGCCGGGGGCGGCGGCGGGTAGACGTAGCCGGGGCCGGGGAGGCCGCCGCCCTGGGGGGCGCGGTCCTGCGGGGCGGCGTGCGGGGGGAACGGCGTGGCCGCGGAGGGGGCACCCGGCGGCGACGGGGGCACCCGGGGGAGGGCGGCGGTGGGCGCCCCCGGGCCGGTGTCGGCGGCGGGGCCCGGCGCGGGTGCCGACGGGGGCGTCGACGCGTCCCGGGGCGGGTCGAATCCCGGGGCGGTGGACAGGTACGGGCGGCCGCCCAGCGGCGGGCCCTGGTCGCCGACCGCGCCCGCGGCCGGGGGAGGGGCCGGAGTCGGGGTCGGGGGCGCGGGTGGTGCGGCGGGGGCGGATTCGGCCTCCGGGCGCTGCGGATTGCGGACCCAGCCGCCCGCGCCGCCGCGCGCGGTCGGGTCCCAGACCGCGGGAGCGGTGTTGTGCTGGTCCGTCATGTGTCGCTGGCCCCCACCCGTCCGCCGATGCTCTGCCTGGTGCTGCCGCCGGTGCCGCAGCCGCCTGGTGCTGCGCGGACACCGTACCGTTCGAACCCCCGGCCGACAGCCCCGGCACGACGTTAGAGCATCCGGATGCGGCGGCGGGGGTGATCTCGCGGTGCGGACGGGCGTGGCGGCGGGTGGAGGGGGCGTACGGACTGTCGGTTCAGCCGGCGGTGCGGCGCAGCACGCGCAGCGAGCCGGTCACCGAGACCTCCTCGAAGCCCTCGGCGAGCGCCCGCAGGTACACCCGGTACGGGGCCTGGCCGCCGTCCGCCGGATCCGGGAACACGTCGTGCACCACCAGCAGGCCCTCGGGCGCCAGGTGCGGCGCCCAGCCGTCGTAGTCGCCGGTCGCGTGCTCGTCGGTGTGCCCGCCGTCGATGAAGACCAGGGCCAGCGGCCGCCCCCACAGCGCGGCGATCTGCGGCGAGCGGCCGACCAGTGCGACCACGTGCTGCTCCAGCCCGGCGGCGTGCAGGGTGCGGCGGAACCGGGGCAGGGTGTCCATCAGCCCGACCTCCGGGTCCACCAGGGTCGGGTCGTGGTACTCCCAGCCGGGCTGCTGCTCCTCGGAACCGCGGTGGTGGTCCACGGTCAGCGCGACCGCCCCGGCCTCCCGGGCCGCGGCGGCCAGCAGGACCGCCGAGCGGCCGCAGTAGGTGCCGATCTCCAGCAGCGGCAGCCCGCCGGTGCGCCGGGCCGCCTCCACCGCCGCCGCGTACAGCGCGAGGCCCTCGTCCACCGGCATGAACCCGGTGGCCGCCTCGAACGCCGCCAGCACCTCCGGCGCCGGACGGGCGCCCTCCAGCAGGTCGGACATATGCGGTGCTCCTCGGGGGTTCGGGCGGCGGACGGACGTGCTCGGACCCTACTCGACGGTAGCGGTGCGCGGGCCGCCACCCTCCCCGGGGCCCCGGCACCCCCGAGCCGGTCGCCGGATCCGCCGTTCTGGAACGCGTTCTAGTCGGGCCCCGGTGGCCGTGCCAGAATCGGCCCGACCCTTGACCCGAGGCACACCGGGAGCAGCCCCATGCGCGCAGCCGTCCTGCACAAGACCGGCCAGGAGACCCTCGACGTCCGCGAGGACGTGACGGCCGTCGGCTTCGGTCCGGGCACCGTACGGGTCCGGATGCGTGCCGCCAGCCTGTGCCACTCCGACCTCTCCGCGATGAACGGGGTGCTGCCGCAGCCCGCGCCGTTCGTCCCCGGGCACGAGGGCGCCGGGGACGTCGTCGAGGTCGGCGAGGGCGTGACCGGCGTCGAGCCCGGGGACCGCGTGGTGCTCTGCTGGATGGCCCCCTGCGGCCGCTGCGCGCACTGCGAACACGGCCGCGGCCACCTGTGCGTCGCCAGCCTGCGGCGGCTCGGCGAGCCCGGCTTCCGGCTCGCCGAGGACGGCACCGAGGCCTCCGGCTTCTACGGCACCGGCGCCTTCGCCGAGGAGGTGGTGGTCACCTCCGACGCCGTCATCAAGGTGCCCGCCGACCTGCCGTACGAGGCCGCCGCGCTGATCGGCTGCGGGGTCACCACCGGCATCGGCGCCGCGGTGAACACCGCCCGGGTCGAGCCCGGCTCGTCGGTCGCGGTGATCGGCGCGGGCGGGGTCGGGGTGGCCACCGTCCAGGGCGCCCGGGTCTGCGGCGCCGCCCGGATCACCGTCGTCGACCCGGTCGCCTCGCGCCGCGAACGGGCCCTGGCCTTCGGCGCCACCGAGGCGATCGCCCCCGAGGACCTCAAGGCGGTCGCCAAGGGCCTGCCCGGCGGCGGCTTCGACTACGTCTTCGAGGCCGTCGGCCGTGCCGCCACCGTCCGGGCCGGCTACGACGCCGCCCGGCGCGGCGGCGCCGTCGTCGTCATCGGCGCGGGCGCCCGCGACGACCTCGCCCAGTTCACCATGGGCGAGCTGTTCTTCAACGAGAAGCGGCTGCTGCCCTCGCTGTACGGCGGGGCGCCGGTGGCGCGCACGATCGGACTGGTCGTCGACCTGTGGCGGGCCGGCCGGATCGACCTCGACGGCATGATCACCCACCGGGTCGGACTGGCGGACGTCAACCGGGCGATCGCGCAGATGCGCAGCGGCGAGGCGTTGCGCACGGTGGTCTCGCTGGACCCGCAGGGCTGAGGACGTGCGAGCGCCCGCCGGGGACGTCCCCGGCGGGCCCTCGCGGTGGTGCGGTCGTTCCTTCCGGCTTTCCGGCCTTTCGGTCGGGAGCGGCCGTCCGGTCGGGATCAGCCCTGGACGCCGGCCGCGCGGTGGCGGCCGTGCGGGTCCGTCCCGGCGGTGTCGTCGGCGGCGGAACCGCCCCGGTGGCGACCGTGGAGCGCGGTGTCCTCGGCCGTCTTCTCGTCGGCGTCGGTCCCGTTGATCGCGGGTCCGGTGGTGTCGGTGAGGGTGTCGGACATGGGAATCGTTCTTCCGTGCGGAGGGTGCAGGTCATCGGCGCCCGTCCGGCGCCAGCGGCACACGGTCGGGTCCCCGATCGGGCGCTCGGTACGCGCCCACAGCCGGTGATCGCGGCCCGTGCCCCGGCCACCATAACGGCCGGGACTGACGAGATCCTATCGACCTCATGAGGCGAGTCCCGTCCGTCCCGAAGGCACCGAACCCAACCAGTGGCCCACCAGTTCGCGGTAGAACGGCGAGAGCACCTGCAGATCGCCGTGACGGGCCGACAGCCCGCGGCCGCCGTCCAACAGCAGTACCCGGTCCGCCCGCAGGGCCGAACTGATCCGGTGCGCGATCACCACCAGCGTCCCCGGCCGCTCGGCGAAGGCCCGCTCCACCCGTTCCTCGGCGGCGGCGTCCAGCCGGCAGGTCGCCTCGTCCAACACCACGACCGCAGCGCGCGCCACATACGTCCGCACCAGCGCGAGCAACTGGCGCTCACCGGCGGACAGTTCACCCGGATCCCGCAGCGCGCCGGTGGTCAACCCGCCCAGGCGGGCCACCAGTTCACCCGCGCCCAACCGTTCGACGGCATCCGTGAGGTCCCGCTCGGACACCTCCGGAGCCAGCCAGGCCAGGTTGTCCCACAGCGACCCCGGGAACACGTACGCCTCCTGCGGCAGCAGCACCACCCCGTGCGGTCCGCCGCCCACCACCACCGTCCCGGCGGTCGGCGCCACCAGGCCCGCCAGCAGCCCCGCCAGGGTCGACTTCCCCACCCCGCTCGGCCCCACCACCGCCACGTGCTCCCCGGCGCCGAAGACCGCGTCCAGCCCGTCCAGCACGGCCGCCGCCCCCGGGGCGTGGGCGAACCGGACCCCGACCAGCCGCACCTCCCCGACCGGAACGCCGGCCACCCCGTGCGGCGTCGTGCCAGGTGGAGGGGTGTGCTCCGTGACCGTGGCCAGCCGGTCCAGCACCACCGCGAGGTTGAGCAGCCAGCCGCCGACCGTGCCCGCCAACGTCCGTACCGCTGGATCGAGTTGCTGGAGCAGATAGGTGGCGACACCGAGCAGCTCGCCCGCCGTCAGCGCATCGTGCGCGAGCAGCCACGGGGCCGCGGCGAGGACGGCCAGCACCGGCAGCCGCCCGCCGAGCGCCACCACCAGTGCACGCAGGGCCGACGCCCGGCCCAGCGCGCGGGCGGCCGCGGCACTCTCCTGCGCGGCCTCCGCCAGCGCCCGGGCGACGTCGGCGCCGGTACCCGTCGCCTGCACGTCGCGCAGCCCGTCCAGCGCACGCCCGGCCGCGGCGGCGAGCCGCTCCTCGGCCAGCACGACCGACTCCCGCCGCGACGCCATCGGCCGCAGCAGCCGAACGAAGACCAGCCCGGCCGCCAGCAGCGGCAGCAGCACCAGCGGCAGCACGGCCGGCGCCAGCAGCGTCAGCCCGACCAGGGCGGCGACCAGGGTGACCCCCACCCCGCGCAGGGTGCGGAGCAGCGTGGCGGTCAACTGCCTTGCGGACTCGACCTGTTCGGTGAGCCGGGCGACCTCGGCCGGATCCGCCGTGGGGCGCGCGAGCGCACTGCGCACCACCCGCTCGACCAGTGCGTCCCGCAGCGGCTCCACCACCCCGGCGAGGTACGGGAACCCAGCCCGCGCCGCGTGGGCCCGGACGGCCATGGTCGCCCCGAACCCAGCCAGCCAGGCCACCCCGACCCCCGGCCGCCCGGCCAGGAACCCCTGATCGACCGCCGCCGAGACGAACAACCCGGACACCAGCGGCGGCAGCGCCTCCACCCCTGACCACACCAGCAACCGCACCAGCGCCCGCCGCGTCCCCCGCAACTGCCGGACCAGCAATCCCCACCCCGGCGCCCCCGCCATCGAACCCTTCCGCCGCCGACGCCCTCGCGCCCGTTTCGGGGGAAGCGGTCGAATGGGAGGTCGGCCCCGCCGACTTTCTGTGCCGGCTGCTGCGCGGCTTGAGGTGAGCTGCATGGGAAGTCGATCCAGCCGGCTTTCTGGGAGGGAGAGGAGAGTCGGCCAGGCCGACTTCCCCACGGACAGGGCTGATAGGGCCAACAGCGCGCACTGGAAGTTGACCCGTCCGACTCCCGGCGCCACCGCAGAAACGTTTCGGCGATCCACCCCCACACGGCCAATGGCAGACCTGCCCCGCACCAGAAGTCGGCCCGGCCGACTTTCTGTGCAGAGGTGATCCGCAGCCACCGGCCGATGCGGTTCCCCAGCCTGGTGGGACGCGCGGGGGATTTCCCTGCGCGAGAAGTCGGCCTGGCCGACTTCCTGTACAGGTGAAGAAACGCAACTGCTGCCGGTGCTCGTGTGGGCGACAACGGACCGCCCGGCACGAGAAGTCGGCGGGGCCGACTTCCTGCGCGGTGGTGATCCGCGGCCGCTGGCCGGTGCGATTCCCCAGCCCGGTGGGACGCGCGGGGGGCTTGCCTGCGCGAGAAGTCGATCTGGCCGACTTCTCGCGCAGAGGCGATCTGTAGGCGCCAGCCGATGCGACAAGCCGCCAGGGCCGATGCGCCGGCAGGATTTCGTCGTCGTCCCCTGTGTGGCAGCTGGAGGAGTTGCTTGCGCAGGAAGTCGATGTGGTCGACTTCCTGCGCGGGTGCGGAAACGTATCTGCTGCCCGTGTGGGCGACAGATAGCAGACCTGCCGGCAGCGGAAGTCGGCTCGGCCGACTTTCTGTGCGGCGGCCGTGCTCGGGCCAACAGGAGAATTCGGCGGAGCCGATTGTCCAGGTGCAGGGCTGGGGACCGCTGCTGTGACCCCCCAGCCCAGCACCGCTCCACTGCGGCACGGTCTGGCGGGGATTGCTCCGCACCAGAAGTTGATCTGGCCGACTTTTGGTGCGATTGCCCGGTGCGATGGGCGGGGACCTCCGGGGAATGGGAAGTCGACGGGGTCGACTTCTGGCGCGGCGCGGGGACGGGTCATGCGGTGGCCGCGTGGAGGGAGGTGTCGGCGAGGGTGGCGCGGTAGTCGGGGTGGGCGAGGAGGGTGGTGTGGGGGGCGAGGGCGCGGAGGCGGCCGGCGTCGAGCCAGGCGACCAGGTCGGCGCGGGCGGCGACGGTGCCGCGATGGGCGATCACCAGGCGGGTGCGGCCGTGGGTGGCGCGGTCGAGGGCCTCGGTGACCTGGTACTCGGTGGCGAGGTCCAGGCCGGAGGTCGCGTCGTCCAGGACGACGACCCGGGTGGGCCGGGCCAGCAGCCGGGCGAGGCCCAGGCGTTGCAGTTCGCCGCCGGAGGGGTGGAGTTCGTCCAGCGGGGTGTCCCAGCCCCGGGGCAGTCGGGCGAGGAAGCCGTCCGCGCGGGCGGCCGTCGCCTCGGCCGGGCCGGCGCCGGCCAGCGCCTCGCGGACGGTACGGCCGACCAGGGTGGGCCGGGCGAAGGCGTAGCCGACCGCGTGCCGCAGTTCGGCGGGGGACAGGGCGCTCACCGGGACACCGTCGATCAGCACGGTGCCCTCGTCGGGGTCCCGCAGCCGCCCCGGCAGGGCGGCGAGCAGGGACTTGCCGGAGCCGGAGCGTCCGACCAGGGCGACCGTACGGCCGCCGGGGACGGTGAGGTCGATCGGGCCGAGGAGGACCCGGTCGCCGTCGCGCACCACCACGCCCCGCAGGGTGACCTCCCCGGGCCCGCCGGTCGGCAGGGTCGCGGTGCCCGTCGGGGCCGGTGCGAGGGCCAGCAGTTCGTCCACCCGGGCCTGTCCGGCGCGGGCGTGCGCGACCCCGACCAGCGACTCGACCTGCTCGAACAGTCCCGCGCCGAGTGCCGCCCAGCCGGCCGCCGCGGCGAGCGCGCCGGGGGCGAGGGCGCCGTCCGCGAGCAGCGACCCGGCGGTGGTGAGCACCGCGACCTCGACCAGGGCGATCAGCAGGGTGGCCTGCCAGGCGGTGCGCCGCTGCGCGGTCCAGAGCGCGTGCCCCGCCGCGGAGAGTTCCGGGAGCGGCGCCAACACCCGTGCGGCCTCGCGCTGTTCGGCGTGTGCCGCGTGGATGCTGCGCAGTCCGGTGAGGGCGCCGCCGAGTCGGGCGGCGATCTCGGCCTGGACCTCCTGGTAGCGGGCGAACACCGGCCCGGCCTGGCGCAGGAAGAGCCGGATCAGCAGCACACCGGGGACCACCCCGGCGAAGAAGGCGAGGGCCAGCCAGGGCGACAGGGCGGCGAGTCCGAGGATCGCGCCGACCGAGGTGAGCAGCGCGGTGGCGGCGCCGAGGACGGCGGGACGTCGGCCGCCGGCGTCGCCGGCCGAGCCGAGCAGTCGGGCGGCGAGGTCGCCGGGCGGCGGCCCGCCGTGCAGTCGGCCACCCGGCCCGAGGGCGAGCAGGTGACGGATCAGGCGTCCGCGCAGGGCGGCGGTGGCCTCGGCCGAGCAGGCCGGTCCGGCCACCGCGGCGGTGGCGTCGGCGGCGGCCGCCACGCCCAGGACGGCGGCGAGCAGCAGGTAGGGGCCGGGGCCGCCGGAGCGGTGGTCGAGGGCGGCGTCGACGGCGCCGGCGAGTACGGCGGGCAGCGCGAGGGTGGTGACGGCCTCGACCGGCAGGGCGATGCCGAGCGCCAGCGTCCATCGGTCCGGGCGGCGGGGCAATGCGGGGCTCCCGTCGGTGAGTCGGAGGATCGGAGGGGGGAAGAAGGGTGCCGTCCCCGCCTGTCCGGACAGGCGGGGACGGCATACCTCGGACCAGTGCGCGATCAGCTGTTGGTGAAGATCAGGCAGGTCAGGATGAGACAGGTGTACTGGCAGCCGCTGCCGTGGCCGGTCAGCTCGACGGACTCGGTCTCCGGCAGGTCCTGCAGCGCCGCGAGGTCGGTCTCGAAGTCCACCATGTTGTCCATGATCGGGTCCTCCCCTTGAGGTGCGCCCGCCGCGATCTGCCTGCGGGCGTCGGGTGTTGAACCCCGGAAGCGGCCTCCATCCGCCGCACCGGGGGTGGTGCCCCGGACCGCACGGGGTCCGGGAGTCTGTGAGGTGTCGAGCCCGGTGAACGGTCAGGGCTCGGTGAGCAGTCAGGGCTCGGTGAACAGGTGGAACGGCCGGGGCGTCAGCCCGGGCGGCCGGTCCGCAGGAACGCGGCCAGCAGCTCGTGCAGGACGGCGGCGCCCTCCTCGGCCAGCACCTCGTGCCCGGAGCCGGCCGCCTCCACGTACCGGAAGTCCGCGCCCTCGACCCGTCCGATCCGCAGCAACTCGTGTCGCAGCGAACGGGATTGGCTGACCGGAACCACCTCGTCCCGGTTGCCGTGCACGACCAGCAGCGGTGCGCTCAGCCGGTGCGCGAGCTGGAGCACGTCGCGCGGCCCACGGGCGTCCGTGATCGGCTCGCCGCCGCCCAGCCGGGTGGTCAACGCCCTTACGGGAGGCGCCGCTTCGGCCAGCAGTCGGGCGCCGGACAGGAACGGCGCGACCACCGCGCAGCGGGCGACCTGCTCGGTCGGCGCGTGCGCGGCCGCCAGCAGTGCCAGGAACGCGCCGTAGCTCACCCCGAACAGCGCGGGCGGTTCCAGGCCGAGTGCGGCCCGCTGCCCGGCGATGCCGTCCAGCAGGTACAGCACGTCGTCCAGGTCGGGCCCGCCCCAGGCGCCCCGGATGGCCAGTGCGTGCGGCACCCCGTAGCCGGTGGAGCCGCGCTGGTTGGGCGCGACCACCGCCAGGCCCTCGGCGGCCATCCGCTGCAGCGCCGGGTCGAACTCCAGCCGCCAGGCGTCGGCCGGTCCGCCGTGCAGGGCCAGCACCAGGTGCGGGCTGCTCAGCCAGGCGTCGCCGCCGTACACCACGGCTTCCAACGGACCGGCCGGGCCCGCGAGTTCGAGGCTCTGTGCGGGCTGCCAGCGGCCGCCGTCGCCGGCCGGGGTGCTGCCGTCCAGGCGCCAGCCGGGCGGCGGGGTGCGGGAGACGCGCGGTCCGCCGGGCTGCCAGGGCAGTACGGTGTCCCGCCACGGTCCGGGCAACCCCGAGCTCAGCGGCGCGAGTTGGAGCGGCAGTGGCATCGGGACCGAGGTCGCCGGGGCCGGTCCGTGGGCCAGTAGGGCGTCGACGTCCAGGGTGGCCAGCGCCGCCGGGTGGTCGGGCGAGGAGTACGGCATGCGCAGTCCCGCGCCGCCCCAGTGCCCGACCGCGCCGAGTCGCCCGGGCGGCACCGGCAGCGGGTCCAGCCGCCCGGCCGCGGGGCGCCACAGGGCGAGCGCCGAGCCGGCCCCGTGGTCGATCTGCACCGCGACCCGCGGGCCGTCGGCCGCCTGCCGGAGCGCGACCGGCCGCAGGAACATGCCCGCGACGTGCAGGCATTCCGGGAACCGCAACGGCTCCCCGCCGCCCAGGAAGCCCCAGCCGAGCCGGTCGGTGCCGGGCGCGTCGCTGCGCACCATCGCGAAGCGGCTGTCCGGGTCGAACAGCACCAGCCGGTCGTTGCTGTGCTCGCCGATCTCCAGCAGCGGGGTGGTGGTGCCGCTGCGCAGGTCCAGCACCACGCTGCGGACCAGCCCGCCGGCCACCCGGTCCAGTGCGAGCAGTGCGCCCGCGTGGTCCAGCCAGGTGCCGCCGCCGTGCAGGCCGGGGATCTCGGCGACCCGGACCGGCTCGCTGCCGCCCGCCCGGACCAGCCACGCGGTGGTCGCCGGACGGGTGTCCGTGCCGAGGGCGATCGCCACCGGGGGGTTCGGGCCGGCGTCGGGCGGCACGGGGAGCGGCAGCAGGCGCAGCCCGGGCATCCGGAGCGAGGCCAACTCCTGCTCCACGGTGCCGTTCTCGCCGTACGAGAGGCGGACCAGGTCGTGCCGCTCGCCGTCGTGCCGGCAGACCAGCACCGAGCCGTCGGGCAGCGCGACCAGTTGTGAGCGCAGCTGCTCCGAGCGGTTGCCGGACAGCGCAAGCGCGGTCGGTGCGGCCGGTGAGCCGTCCGTCGGAAGCCGCCAACTCTCCACGTACCAGCCGCTGTCGGCGGCCGCGGCCAGGCAGGCCGCGTGGCTGCCGTCGGCGGAGAAGGAGAAGCTCAGTCGGCGCAGGGCGCGGGTGGTGGTGCGGGTGGCCGTGTTCACGCCTGGCTCACCCCGCTCCCGGGGTGGGGGAGTCGGCCGCGGACGGGGGAGACCGGGTCCAGCCAGAGCCGGGGGCCGCCGTGCCGGAGCCGGAGCAGGAAGGCCAACGGCCCCGCGGTGCCGGTGCCGTAGCCGGCGGCGCAACCGGTGCCGGTCTCGTCGGGGAGGACCAGCAGGCCGTCGCGCAGGGCGGCGCGGGCGGCGATCAGTCGACCGAACTCCTGGGCGCCGGTGCGGAATTCCGGATCGTCGGTGGCCTCGGCGAGGTCCAGCAGGTAGTCGCCGTCCCCGGCCAGGCCGTGGCAGGCGCTCACCCCGCTGTGCCAGCGGCCGGCCAGTACGGCCCGACCGGCGGCCCGGGCCAGGTCGAGTGCGTCGGTGTCGCCGGTGGCCCGCCACAGGCGCAGCAGGAAGCTGCCCGCGCCGGAGGAGCCGCTGCACCAGTGCGAGAGCCGGAGGTGTTCCGGATCGCCCGCGCTCTGCGGCCACCAGGCGGTGGTGCGGTCGGTGGCGCGGTCGGAGGCAGGGCCGGCGCCGCCCCACCGGACGGTCGCGGCGAGTGTCAGCCCGGCGTCGAGCGCGGCCGAGATGCAGGCGTCCCGGAGGGCGCAGTCGTCGGTCGCCTCGGCGGCGGCGAGGAGGAAGGCGCCGACGCCCGCCACGCCGTGCGCGAAGCCGAGGTGGGTGATCCCGGCGAGCGCCGAGTCGAAGTCGGCCGGCACCGGCCAGACCGTCCCGTACGGTTCCGGCCGGGCGGCGGCGAGCAGGGCACGGGCGCAACGGGCGACCCGCTCGGCGAAGCCGTCGTCGAAGTGCTCTGTGGCAAAACGGAGTTGGGTGAAACCCGCGCCCGCCGCGCCGTGGCACACATCGGGGTTGGGCCATTCGACGGCGATCCGTCGGGCGAGCGCGGCGGCCCGCTCGGCCGCCTCGGCGTCGCCCAGCACCCGGGCGGCGTCCAGCAGCGCCCAGGCCGTCCCGGACCGCCCGAAGTGCAGCCCGGGCAGCACCACCGGCTCGGCGGCGACCCGCCGCTCGATCCACTCCACGGCGGTACGGGCGGTGCGGGCCGCCTCCGCCCGCACCACGGCCGGCAGGCCCTGCGTCGCAACCGCCCGCGCCAGTACGGCGAGCACGCCCGCGGCGCCGTGCTGCACATTGCACGGGTCCGTCCGCTCCCCGGCGGGCACCACGGGCCACAACCGGTCGGCCCGTTCGGGCGTCGCACCGACGGCGAGGTGCCGCAGGCCGTCGCGCAGCAGCCGGTCGAGGGACGGGCCGTCGGCATCCTGCGGCGGGCCGGACGGCAGCGCGCCGGACGGCGTCGAGTCGGCGTCGGGCCGGGCGGCGGCGTGCCACAGCGGGGCGACGAGGACGGGCGTGGTCACGCGTCGACGGGCGTCCCGGCTGTCCGTCGGGGCGGAGCCGCCCTCCAGGGGGTTCCGAGGGGCAGTCGAAGGCGACCGCCCGACGGCCCCGGGAGCAGGAGCGCCCAGCGCCTCCCGGACCCGGGCCACCCCCCACCGCAGTCCCGGCGCCTCCGCCCGCAGCCCCAGCACCGCCGGTGCCAGCCGCCGCGCCGTGGCACCCGAGCGGGCCGCGAGGGCGAGCCAGCGTCCGAGCCGTTCGGCGACCGGACGGGCGTGCGGAAGGTCCTCCGGCAGCAGCGGGTCGTGTCCGGTGGCGAGCAGGAAGAGCAGTCCGCCGAGGGCGTACAGGTCGACGGCCGGGTCGGCGACGCAGGAGCCCGCGAGGGCGAGCCGGCCCTGTTCGGGGGCGCGGTAGCCGGGGGTGCCGGCGGAGCCGGCCGAGCGGCCGGTCTCGGCGGCGAGTTCGAGGTCGACGAGCCGCAGGGTGCCGTCGGGGCGGACCATCACGTTGCCGGGGGAGAGGTCGCGCAGCACCAGTCCCTGGCCGTGCACCCGCTCGACCAGGTCGAGCAGCCCGTGCACCACCGGTTCGGCCTCCGCCCAGTCGACGTCCGGGCTGCCGTCGCGCCGCAGTCGGGCGGCGACCCAGGCGCCCAGCGGCTGTCCGGCGATTCGTTCCTGCACCAGGAAGACGGAGTCGTCCTGCTCGATCAGTTCGACGGCGCGCGGTGCCAGTCCCTGCCCGTCCAGCCGGGCGAGCAGCGCGGCCTCGTGCCGCAGCGCGTCGCGGGCGTCCGTCCCGGCGCGGTCGACCTCGATGTGGGCGCGGGCCTGCTTGACCACGACCTCGGCCCCGCCGGCGGCCTCCCGGCCGAGGAACACGCCGCCCTTCGCGCCGTGCCGTACGGCGGCGGTGACCGCGTAGCGCCCGGCCAGCAGCACCCCGCCCGCACCGCGGCGAGCGGTGGCGGTGGGTCCCGCGAACGGGTCCCGCACCCACCCCGGTGCCCGGTAGGAGCCGCCGCGCACGTCCTCGGTCCGCTCGCCGCCCGGCCCGCGCAGCACCGAGCGGTACTCCCCGTCGTTGCCGAGTTCGGGCCGCGCCGCGAACGCGCCGTAGCGGTAGTGCACCCGGCTGCCGGGCCGGTACGGCCGGTCGGACAGGACGACCGGGCCGGGCAGCCCGGCCGTCACCCGGTCCAGTTCGGCCGCCAGCCGTTGGAACTGCGCGTCGTCGGCGGGGTAGACGGTGATGAACTTGCCCGCCGAACCACGGTCGCTGTTGCGGGAGTTGAGCTCGCGCAGGCGCTCCTCAGTGGCGGCGAACTTGAAGCTGCACGGGTCCGTGGCGAGCACCCGGACCACCGCCGCGAGCACCTCCCCGCCGACCACGGAGGCCGCACTGACGTGGAGCTTCCAGCCCTGCTCCGGTAAGCGCGCCGAACCGACCGCCGAGCCCGCCGCCGAGCCCCCCACCGAGCCGTCCGACGAAGCGGACGGCCTGGCCGTGCACCAGAAGCCCCCGACGGTGACCTCCCAGTCACCGCCGCCTCCCCGGCCCCCGGCGCCGGCCAGCGCCGCCCGCGTCGTCTCCGGCCACGCACCGGCCGCATCCGGTCCGCGCCCCGCCGATCCCGGGCCCCCGGCCGTGCGCAGCGATGTGCCTGCCCTCATCCGCCGCCACATCCCTTCGTCTCGGCCGCTGAGCCACGGGTGCCACTGCTCGGCACCCGGGCGTGCGGCCCGGCCTGATCGGTTTCCTCGGTTGCGATCCCCTCCAGGGGGTGTGCGCCCGGTGACTCCCGTCCGGCGGGCCTCGGCCCGCGCCGGCGGAGTGCATCCCTCCCCGCCCCCGGTGGGGGGCTACTGCCGGGGCAACTCCCGTTCGCAGGACTGAAGTTAGTTTCGAGAAAACCGCAGGCTCAACGCAGAGCCGGTCACTTCACTCGTAAGGGTGATCAGTGGGCGGTTTCGAATTCGTACGAGAACACTGCTGTGAGTAACGGGCGCCCGGCGCACGGGCGCGTACGACGCGCGCGGGCTCCGAACGGGCGCCCCGGACCGGGCTCCGGGCGCTCCGGCCGCAGGTTGACGCGCATCCGTACGGCACCAGCACCCCCGTCCGCGGTCCCGCCCGGCCCCGTCCCCCGAACGGCCGAGGCCCGACCGGCCCCGCGCGCACGGTAGTCTCGACAGGTGCCGAAACTGTCCGACGTCATCACCGCGCTCGAAGAGGTCTACCCCCCGCAGTGGGCGGAGTCCTGGGACGCCGTCGGCCTGGTCTGCGGAGACCCCGGGGCCGAGGTCGGTCGCGTGCTGTTCGCCGTCGACCCCGTCCAGGCGGTCGTCGACGAGGCCGTGGAGTGGGGCGCCGACCTCGTGGTCACCCACCACCCCCTGTACCTGCGCGGCACCACCAGCGTCGCCGCGACCACCTTCAAGGGCCGGGTGGTGCACACGCTGATCACCAACGGCATCGCGCTGCACGTCGCCCACACCAACGCCGACCACGCCGACCCCGGCGTCTCGGACGCGCTGGCCGAGGCGGTCGGCCTCAAGGTCACCGGCCCGCTGGTGCCGGACCCGACCGACCCGCTGGGCCGTCGCGGCACCGGCCGGATCGGTCTGCTGGAGCCCCCGCTGACGCTGTCGGCCTTCGCCGCCCAGGTCGCCGCGGGCCTGCCCGCGACCGCCGCCGGCGTGCGCGTCTCCGGCGACCCGGACCGGCTGATCGGCCGGGTGGCGGTGTGCGGCGGCTCGGGCGACAGCTTCTTCGCCGACGTACGGGCGGCCGGTGTGGACGCCTACGTGACCGCCGACCTGCGTCACCACCCGGCCTCCGAGGCCACCGAGGCCGCGCCGGTCGCGCTGGTCGACGCCGCCCACTGGGCCACCGAGTGGCCCTGGCTCGGCCTGGCCGAGCGCGCCCTGCGGGCCGTCGCCGACCAGCACGGCTGGGCCGTGGAGACCAAGGTCTCCCAGCGGGTCACCGACCCGTGGACCGCGCACGCCCCCATGTCCTTCACCGCCTGACCCGATCCACAGGAGCTTTCCCCTTGAACGCCGCGCCCGCCGACCAGATCCGCCTGCTCGACCTCCAGGCCATCGACTCGAAGCTCGACCAGCTGGCCCACCGGCGTCGGAGCCTGCCCGAGCACGCCGAGATCGAGAAGGCCACCGCCGACCACACCGCGCTCAAGGACCTCGTCGTCGCCGCCGAGGCCCAGAAGGGCGACACCGCCCGCGAGCTGACCAAGGCCGAGCAGGACGTCGAGCAGGTCCGCACCCGGGCCGCCCGCAACCAGCAGCGCCTGGACTCCGGTGCGATCACCTCGCCGAAGGACCTGGAGAACCTCCAGCACGAGATCGGCTCGCTGGCCAAGCGCCAGGGCGACCTGGAGGAGGTCGTGCTGGAGATCATGGAGCGCCAGGAGAGCTCCGTGACCCGGGTCGAGGAGCTGTCCGCCCGCCTGGAGCACTCCACCGTCGTGCTCAAGGAGGCCGAGGGCCGCCGCGACGCCGCGTTCGCCGAGATCGACGGCGAGGCCGACAAGGTCAAGCGCGACCGCGAGACCGTCGCCGCCGTCATCCCGGCCGACCTGCTGAAGGTGTACGCGAAGCTGCGCGAGACCCAGGGCGGCGTCGGCGCGGCCCGGCTCTACCAGCGCCGCTGCGAGGGCTGCCGCACCGAGTTCTCGATCACCGAGCTGAACGCCATCAAGGCCGAGCCGGCCGACAAGGTGGTCCGCTGCGAGAACTGCTCGCGGATCCTGGTCCGCACCGCCGACGCGGGCGTCTGATCCGTTGCCGGCGCGCTTCATCGTCGAGGCGGACGGCGGGTCCCGGGGCAACCCGGGGCCAGCCGGCTACGGCGCGGTGGTCCGGGACGGCGACACCGGGCAACTCGTCGCGGAGGCCGCCGAGTTCATCGGCCACGCCACCAACAACGTGGCCGAGTACAAGGGGCTGATCGCCGGTCTCAAGGCCGCCCGTGCGCTCGACCCGGACGCCTCGGTGGACGTCCGGATGGACTCCAAGCTGGTCGTCGAGCAGATGTCCGGGCGCTGGAAGATCAAGCACCCGGACATGCAGCCGCTCGCCGCCGAGGCGCGCGAGGTCTTCCCGCGCGGCCGGGTCACGTACACCTGGATCCCGCGCGAGCGGAACAAGGCCGCCGACCGGCTGGCCAACGAGGCGATGGACGCCGGCCGGGACGGGCGCCAGTGGGAGCCCCGGAAGCCCGCCGCGGCCGGAGCGTCGGCCGGGGCCGTGGCCGAGGAACCGCTGAAGACCCCCGCCCCCAAGGCGGGCTGGGCCGCCCCCGCCGACCTCGGCACCCCGACCACCTTCGTCCTGCTGCGCCACGGCGAGACCCCGCTCACCCCGGAGAAGCGCTTCTCCGGCAGCGGCGGCAGCGACCCGGAGCTGTCCGACAAGGGCCGCTGGCAGGCCGAGCGGGCCGCCGAGGCGCTGGCCGCGCGCGGCAGCATCCAGGCGGTGGTCGCCTCCCCGATGCGGCGCACCCGGCAGACCGCCGAGATCGTCGCCGCCCGGCTCGGCCTGGAGGTCCGGTACGAGGACGGGCTGCGCGAGGTGGACTTCGGCGCCTGGGAGGGCCTGACCTTCGCCGAGGTGCAGGAGCGCCACCCGGAGGACCTCTCGGCCTGGCTGGGCTCCGCCAAGGCCAAGCCGACCGGCAGCGGCGAGAGCTTCACCACCCTCACCCACCGGGCCGGTGTCGCCCGGGACAAGATCCTCGCCCGGTACGCGGGGAAGACGGTGCTGGTGGTCTCGCACGTCAGCCCGATCAAGACGCTGGTCCGCCTCGCCCTGGGCGCCCCGCCGGACTCGATGTACCGGATGGAGCTGTCGGCCGCCGCGATCTGCGCCGTCCAGTACTACGCGGACGGCAACGCCTCGCTGCGGCTGCTCAACGACACCTCGCACCTGCGCTGACGCCCGTCCGACGACCGGGGGGCAGGCCGACCGCGCTGCCCCCCACCGGACCGCCGAGGTGCTCAGTGCACCTCGGTGACCACCACGTCCAGCTGCCACGCCTTGCGCGCCGTGCCCTCCGCCGCCAGCTCGACCCGGTGGCCCAGCTCCCGCAGCGCGTCCATCAGCTCGCCCGGCGTCTTCGGCTCGGCCCCGGTGACCAGCAGGTCCCGCACCAGCCGGCCCTTGGTCGCCTTGTTGAAGTGGCTGACCACGGTCCGCTTGCCGTCCCGCTCCTGCAGCACCCGGACGGTCGCGGTGCGGGAGGCCACCTCGCCGGCCGGCTTCCAGGCCGCCGCGTACGCGGAACTGCGCAGGTCCAGCACCAGCCCGTCGGCCACCTCGGGGAGCACGGTGGCCGTCGCGCTCCGCCAGTACGCGCCGAGCGCCCCCAGCCCCGGGAGCTTCACGCCCATCGAACAGCGGTAGGACGGGATCCGGTCGGAGACCCGCACCGCGCCCCACAGGCCGGAGAACACCAGCAGCGAGCGCTCGGCCCGTCCGTACGCGGCGGCGTCCAGGGTGGCCAGCCCGAGGTTGTCGAACAGCACCCCGGTGTACACCTCGCCGGCCGGCCGGGCACCGGCCTCCGGCAGCCCCGCGTTCTTGGCGATCTCGCCGCGCAGCCCGGGCGTCAGCCCGAGAACCTCGGCCGCGACGTCCTGGTCCCCCCGGCAGAGGTCGACCAGCGCCTCCAGCACCGCGCCGCGGGCCGCCGTCAGCCCCGGCAGCGACAGCCGGTCGAGCGCGACCGGCGCGCCGTCCCCGGACCCGGCCTTGCCCTCCGACGGCGGCAACAGCACCAGCACAGCGGACTCCTCAACAGTTTGTGGCGGACGAACCCCGCCACCCTACTGCGGCCGCTCCGGCCCCCAACGCCACGCACAGGGGCGAGTAGTACCGGACGTTCAGCCGCCGGAACCGCTCCGTGCGCGGGCTCAGCCTCCCGAACACCACCGGCCCGGCCAGCCCGCGCGCCAGCAGCACCCCGGCCACCGCCCGCACCCCGGCCTGCCGCAGGCCCCGCGGCCCGACCCGCGGCAGCACCCCGGCCTCCGCCGCCACCAGGTACGAGGCCGTCCCCAGCAGCCCCGCCACCGTCACGCAGGCCCGGGCCGACGGCACCCCCTCGCCGGCCCCCACCACGACGTCCGCGAACTCCTCCGGCGTGCGCAGCGGCCACGGCGTCACGGTCCACGCCGCGTGCAGCGCCGCCGTCACCCCCAGCCCCGCCGCCACCCCGGTCCCGACCGCCCGCACCACAGCCATCACTCGCACCCCTCCGTCGACAGCGACTCCACCCCACCGTACGAGCCCTCACACCGCCCCGGTCGGCCGCACCGCTCCCGTACCGCTCCGGCACCGCTCCCGTACTGCTCCGGCACCCCGGGGGCCGCTCCGACGGGCGCGGACCCCGGTGGACGCGCCGCGGGCCCGTGCCCGAAATCACACGGAATCACCCGAATCGCCCTAGGCTGGCCTGCATGCCTCGCCGAAAACTGCGCGTCAAGGCCGTCGACTCCGCCCGGATCAACACCGAGCTGGCCGAGCTCCGCACCCGCCTGGAGATCCACACCGAGTGGCCCGAGGCGGTGCTCGCCGAGGCGGAGGAGGCGGCCGAACACCCCCGGCTGCCCGAGTACGACGCCACCGACCTGCCGCTGTTCACCGTCGACCCGCCCGGCTCCCGCGACCTCGACCAGGCCATGCACCTCAGCCACCGTCCCGGCGGCGGCTACCGGGTGCACTACGCGATCGCCGACGTCGCCGCCTTCGTCCGCCCCGGCGGCGCCATCGACGCCGAGGCCCGCCGCCGGGTCGAGACCCTCTACTTCCCGGACCACCGCGTCCCCCTGCACCCCGCCCGGATCTCCGAGGACGCCGCCAGCCTGCTGCCCGGCGAGCCCCGCCCGGCCCTGCTCTGGCAGCTGGACCTGGACGCCGACGGCGCCGTGGTGCTGGCCGACCTCCGCCGCGCCCTGGTGCGGTCGCACCGCCGCCTCGACTACGCCGCCGTCCAGCGCGCCGTGGACCTCGGCGGCGCCGACGAGCAGCTCGCCCTGCTCGCCGTCGTCGGCCGGCTGCGCGAGGAGCAGGAGCGGGCCCGGGGCGGGATCAGCCTGCCGGTGCCCGAGCAGGAGGTGGAGGAGACCCTGCACGGCTATGTGCTCGGCTACCGCGCGCCCGGACCCGCCGACGGCTGGAACGCCCAGATCTCCCTGCTCACCGGCATGGCCGCGGCCGACCTGATGCTGGACGCGGGCGTCGGCCTGCTGCGCACCCTGCCCGCCGCGCCCGCCGCCGCGTACGAGCGGCTGCGCCGGATCGCCGCCGCACTGGACGTCGACTGGCCGCAGGCCGTCCGCTACCCGGAGCTGATCCGCTCGCTGGACCCCGAGGCGCCGCTGAACGCCGCCTTCCTGAACGCCTGCACCGGGCTGCTGCGCGGCGCCGGCTACCACGCCTTCGACGAGTCCCGCGGCCTGCCCGCCCCCGCCGAGCCGGACCACGCCGCGCTGGCCGCCCCGTACGCCCACTGCACCGCGCCGCTGCGCCGGCTCGGCGACCGCTTCGCGCAGGAGGTGTGCGCGGCGGTGGCGGCGGGGGAGGACGTGCCGGACTGGGCCCGCGAGGCGCTGCCGACCGTGCCGGCCCTGATGGCGGGCGGGGACCGCCGGGCGGCCGAGGTCGAACGGGCCTGCGTGGACCTGGTGGAGGCGGAGCTGCTGGTCGGCCGGGAGGGCGAGGACTTCGCGGCGGTGGTGATCGAGGTGGACGAGAAGCGTCCCGGCTCGGGCGTCGTCCAGCTGCGCGAGCCGGCCGTCCGGGCCCGTTGCGACGCGGCCGCTGCGGTGGGCGGCGCTCCGGACGGCGCACCCGGCGGCGCACCGGACGGGGGCCGGGCCCGGCTGCCGCTCGGCCGGGTGATCGACGTCCGGCTGACCCGGGCCGACCCGGCCACCCGGACGGTCCGGTTCGCCGCGGTCTGACGAACCGCGGTCTGACGCACCGTGGCCTGACGCACCGTGGTCCGGGCTGCCACCCGGACGGACCGCTCCGCGCCCGCCCCCCGGCCTGCGGTGGGAGGATCGATCCGTGCCCGCTCCCCAGCCCCCCGCACCCCCCGCACCCCCCACGACCGCCGCGCCCGACGCCGGGCGCCGCCACCGGCTGCTGGTCCTGGCGATCTGCTGCCTGAGCCTGTTCATCGTGGGTCTGGACAACACCGTGGTGAACATCGCGCTGCCGGTGATCCAGAAGGACCTGGCGGCCCCCGCCTCCGGCCTGCAGTGGATCATCGACGCCTACACCCTGGTGCTGGCCTCGCTGCTGATGCTGTTCGGCTCGGTGGCCGACCGCTTCGGCCGCCGTCGGGTGTTCCAGATCGGGCTGGCCTGCTTCGCGCTCGGCTCGCTGCTGTGCAGTCTGGCGCCCGGCCTGGAGTGGCTGGTGGCGTTCCGGGCGCTGCAGGCGGTGGGCGGCTCGATGCTCAACCCGGTGGCGGTCTCGATCATCGCCAACACCTTCACCGACCCCGGGGAGCGGGCCCGGGCGATCGGCGTCTGGGGCGGCGTGGTGGGCATCTCGATGGCGCTCGGACCGCTGCTCGGCGGCTTCCTGGTGGACGCCGCCGGCTGGCCCTCGATCTTCCTGATCAACGTTCCGGTGGCCCTGCTGGCCATGCTGCTGACCGCCCGTCACGTCCCCGAGTCGCGTGCGCCGCGCCCGCGCCGACTGGACCCGGTGGGGCAGCTACTGATGATCGTCCTGCTCGGCTGCGGCACCGCCGCGATCATCGAGGGCCCGGCCCACGGCTGGACCTCACCGCTGATCCTGGCCCTCGCCGCAGCCGCGGTGGTCGCGCTGATCGCCTTCCCGCTGTGGGAGCGGCGGGTCGCCGAGCCGCTGGTGGACCCGCGCTTCTTCGCCTCCGCGCCGTTCACCGGGGCCACCCTCACCGCGGTCTGCGCCTTCGCCGCGCTCGGCGGCTTCCTCTTCCTCAACACCCTCTACCTCCAGGACGTCCGGCACTACAGCCCGGTCGAGGCGGGCCTGTGGACGTTGCCGATGGCCGGCCTGCTGCTGGTCTGCGCACCGCTGTCCGGGCGGATCGTCGGCAGCCGGGGCCCGCGCCTGCCGCTGGTGCTGTCAGGGCTCGGCCTGGCCGCGAGCGGCCTGCTGCTCACCCGGCTGACGGCCGACTCCCCGGCCGCGCTGCTGCTGGTCGCGTACGCGCTGTTCGGTTTCGGCTTCGGCATGGTGAACGCGCCGATCACCAACGCGGCGGTCTCCGGCATGCCGCGGTCCCAGGCCGGGGTGGCGGCCGCGGTGGCCTCGACCAGCCGGCAGATCGGCCAGTCGCTGGGCGTCGCGGTGATCGGCACGGTGGTCACCTCGGCCGTGGTCGGCCCGGTGGCCACCGGTTTCGCCCCGGCCAGCCACGCCGGCTGGTGGATCCTGGTCGGTCTGGGCGGCGCGATCCTCGGCCTCGGCCTGCTCACCACCGGCTCCTGGGCGACCGGCACGGCCGCCCGGGTGGCCGCCCGACTGGGGGCCGAGCCGCCGTCGGTCCGGGGGTCCGGTGTTCGGGAGGCCCCGCCCGAGCGGCTACCATGACCACTACGGCGGAAGAGCCGGCCGGGCGGTCGCGACGGGTCCCTGACCCGCCGAGGAACGTCCGGGCTCCACAGAGCAGGGTGGTGGGTAACGCCCACCCGGGGTGACCCGCGGGACAGTGCCACAGAAAACAGACCGCCCACCGCTTCGGCGCGTGGGTAAGGGTGAAACGGTGGTGTAAGAGACCACCAGCGACCGGGGTGACCCGGCCGGCTAGGTAAACCCCACCTGGAGCAAGGTCAAGATCGGCGCCTCCGGGCGCCGTGCGCGGATGTTTGAGGGCTGCTCGCCCGAATTCGCGGGTAGACCGCACGAGGCTGTCGGCAACGGCAGCCCTAGATGGATGGCCGTCTCCCCGGGCCGCGCAAGCAACCCGGGTGACAGAACCCGGCGTACAGGCCGACTCTTCCGCCCCTTGAACGTCCGAAGGCCCTCCGGCCCGCGCGAGCAGCGCGGACCGGAGGGCCTTCGTGTGTGATGCGCACGTTGCACTGTTCGCAGCGGGGCGTTCGACGGCGGCCACCCGGCGGGACCGTCAGACGGAAGTCGTGGCGCCCCCGGTGTCCCCGTCGTCGCCGGAACCCCCGGAGCGGGCGGAGAGCTCCGTCAGGGCCCGGACGGCCCGGTCGGCGTCGTCGGCGGCGACGAACAGGTGGTCGTGGTGGAAGCCGGCCACCACGTTGCAGCTGATGCCCTCCTCGGCGAGCCGCCCGGCCACGGCCGCGGTCAGTCCGACGGCCTCCAGCGCGGAGTGGATCTGCAGGGTGATCCAGGCCGCCACGTACTCGTAGCGCAGTCCGAGCGCGTCGGCCTCGTCCTGGGCGACCACCACCGTCACCCCCTCGGGCTCGGCGACGGTCACCACCGGCCGCATGCCGGCGGGCACCTTCGCGGGGAGGGTGCAGTACACGAACCGCCCCGGGTTGAGCTGCGGTCGCATCCCGCGCAGCAGGGTCGCAAGGTCTCGTTCACCGGCCATGCCCGTCACCGTATCGGTTCCGCATCCGTTCCGCCGGGGCGGGCGCCCGTTGTCGGAACCGTGTCGGTATCCGTTGACGAGCGGCAGTCACCGATATATCGTCGAACTATCGAGACAGTGACTCGACTGTTTCGGAACAGCAGGAAAGATCGAAAAACCTCAAGGAGGTGGGCGCCATGCGCTCAGGAATGCGATTCCGTCAGGAAGGGCCGCGGGGCGACGGCGGACGCCGCCGCGGGCCGGGCCCGGAGTTCCGCGGACTGCCCGAGGACGACTTCGAGGGGCGGTCGGCCTTCGGCGGCTTCGGTCCGCCGTTCGGTGGCGGCGGCCCCGGCCGGTCGATGGGCGGCCCGTTCGGGCACGGCTTCGGCGGCCACGGCGGTCGGCGCGGCGGCCCGCACGGGCGGCGCGGCGGCCGGGCCCGGCGCGGGGACGTCCGGGCCTCGCTGCTGGCACTGCTCAAGGAGCGGCCGATGCACGGCTACGAGATGATCGCCGAGATCGCCGAACGGACCAACGGGGCCTGGCGGCCCAGCCCGGGATCGATCTACCCCAACCTCCAACTGCTGGAGGAGGAGGGCCTGATCGTCGCGGAGGAGGTCGGCGGCAAGCGGCTGGTCTCGCTCACCGAGGCGGGCCGCGCCGAGGCCGAGGCCGGTCCCGCGGAGCCGTGGGCCGAGGCCGGCCGGGAGGTCGACTGGGAGGCCGTCCAGGAGGTCGGCCAGGCGCTCGCAGCGGTCGACCAGGCGGTCCAGCAGGTCATGCGCACGGGCACCGAGGCGCAGCGCGCCAAGGGCCTGGCGGTACTGACCGAGACCCGCAAGAAGCTGTACCTCATCCTCGCCGAGGATGACTGACCGGTACGGGGGGACCGACCGGCGCGGGGGGACGACCCCGGCGACAGCCGGTGACACGGGCGGTGCCGCTGCTCAGGGACGGACCAGGAACAGGGCCACGCAGGCGAGCAGCAGCACCGCCCAACCGAACCAGAGCCAGCCGTCGGGGCCGATCGTCACGCTGTAGAGGCAGACCACCAGCAGTAGCGCCCCGGTCACCCCGGCGACCTGCCGGTTGTGCTGGGCGGCCGCCCGCGCGCGGCTGCGCGGTTGCCGTACGCGGTGCCGTACCGTCCTGGCCATGCCGACCTCCCGGGGAGGGTCGAAGCGGGCGACCGGTCAGCCCGGGGTCCGGGCCGAGGCCGCCTCGTCGTACTCGTAGCGCCAGAACCAGCTCAGCCCCCGCACCTGCTTGGTCCGGACGTACACCAGTGTGCGCGCCGGGGAGTCGCCGTGCGCGGGGACCGGGACCTTGTACTTCTTGGGCACGCCCAGCATCGGCCCCAGCGGGATCGGGAGGACCTTCCCGTCCAGGGGGCCGCCGACGAATTCGGTGTCCGCGCTCTTCATCCCTCCAGGGTCTCACCTCCACGCGGCGGCCACGGTGGGAGCACCGGGAGGGCACCCGGGGGGCACCGAGGGGGCACCTCGGGGCGCGGGCCCGGTGTGGGCGCGGTGCCCGGGATGTGACCGGAGAGGCACCGCCCCCGGTCATCCGGAGGCCCCGCGCACCCCTATCCTTGCCTGTACGCCCCTGGGGTCCACCCCGGGTCAGCGGGCCCCGTACGGGCCGGGCGAGGCGCGAGTCAGCGTGCCCTCCGGCCGTCACCGGCGCGGACAGCGTGCTGCCGCGACAGGCGTACCGAGACCCTGGCGCCGTCCGTCCGGTGACCCCGGGCCGCGGTCGGCGGGGCGCCGAACAGCAGGGCCGAGCACCGACCGGGAAGCAGCCGGGGGCGCCGTGCGTTGCGTCGGATGGTACGTCGGACGCTGTGTCGCACCAGGCACGGCAGTTGCGCGGAAGGGGCCCGATGGAAGCCGGCAACAGGTGGACGACCTGGTGGCAGAAGCGTGACCGGGAGCGGACCCGCCCGGGGGGTGCGGATCCGGCCGCCAGACTGGACCAGCTGCTCGGCGCGGTGCGCGCCGGATTCCCCCTCGCGCCCGCCGCCCACCCGGCCGGCTACCGATGTTCCTGCGACCGGGTGGCCTGTCCGGCCCCGGCCCGGCACCCGGTCTCCTTCGCCTGGCAGACCCAGGCCACCACCGACCCCGAGCAGCTCTCCCGCTGGCTCACCCGCGACCCCCAGGCCAACTTCGTCACCGCCACCGGCCGGGTGCACGACGTGCTGGACGTCCCGGCCGAGGCCGGCCGGCTCGCCCTGGAACGGCTGACCGCGCTGGGCGTCGAGGGTCCGGTCGCCGCCGTCGGCGAGGACCGCTACCTGTTCTTCACCGCCACCCGCGGCACCCCGCAGGACGAGGACGAGTGGTGGGACAGCGCGCTCGACTCCACCCCGGACACCGTGTCCGAACACCCGGGCCTACGCTGGCACTGCCGCGGCTCCTACACTCTGCTGCCGCCGGCCGCGCTGCCGGACGGCTCCGAGGTGCGGTGGCTGCGCGGGCCGGAGCTGCCGCTGCCGGACCCGCTGCGGGTGCTGGACGTGCTCACCGACGCCTGCACCGAGGTGGGCGCCGTCGCCGAGGAGCAGTGGCTCATCGGCTGACACGGTTACTCGCCCGCTCGCCTCCGGGGCTGTGTTTACGCCCGCTCGCCTCCGGGGCGCTCTGACCCGGTGCCGACGGTCGTCGCTCCCTCGCTCCTTCGTCGCTCCCTCGCTTCTCCCTTTCGGCACCGGCGCGCCCCTTCGGCTCGGGGCGGGCCGGGGCGCACCGGGGCGCACCGGGGCGGGCGGGCCGGGTCGGTCACGGCAGGGTGAGGATCTCCGCGCCGTCCGCCGTGACCACCAGGGTGTGCTCGAACTGGGCGGTGCGCTTGCGGTCCTTGGTGACGACCGTCCAGCCGTCCGGCCAGATCTCGTAGTCGTAGGTGCCCAGGGTGAGCATCGGCTCGATGGTGAAGGTCATGCCGGGCTTGATGACCTCGGTGGCCCGCTCGCTGTCGTAGTGCGGGATGATCAGGCCGGAGTGGAACGACGTGTTGATGCCGTGTCCGGTGAAGTCCCGCACCACGCCGTAGTCGAAGCGCTTGGCGTAGGACTCGATGACCCGTCCGATGACGTTGATCTGGCGGCCCGGCTTGACGGCCTTGATCGCCCGGTTGAGCGACTCCCGGGTGCGCTCGACCAGCAGTCGGGACTCCTCGTCCACGTCGCCGACCAGGTAGGTGGCGTTGAGGTCGCCGTGCACCCCGTGGATGTACGCGGTGGCGTCGATGTTGACGATGTCGCCGTCCTGCAGCACGGTCGAGTCCGGGATGCCGTGGCAGATCACCTCGTTGATCGAGGTGCAGACGGACTTGGGGAAGCCGCGGTAGCCCAGGTCGGACGGGTAGGCGCCGTGGTCGCACATGTACGCGTGGGCGACGGCGTCCAGCTCGTCGGTGGTGACGCCGGGGGCGATCAGCTCGGCGGCCGCCGCCATCGCCCGGGCGGCGATCCCGCCCGCGATCCGCATCTTCTCGATGGTCTCGGCGGTCTGCACCTCGGGCCCGGTGTACGGCGTCGGGGCGGGCTTCCCGACGTACTCGGGGCGCGTGATGTGCGCCGGGACCTTGCGGATGGGGGACTGGATGCCGGGTACGAGAGCCATGGCGGCGAGTCTAGGCCCTGTCCGGCCCGCGCCCGGAGGTTCCCCCGCGGTGTGCAGGGCGGCCCCGGCCGGGGAATGATCGGTACCGACCCCAGATCTGGAACGGGAGACTGCCATGCCCCTCGGATTCAACCGCAAGCCGACCGGCAAGCCCGGTGAGTGGTTCTACTGCATCAAGCACGGCAAGGTCGAGGAGGGCCCGGAGTGCCCGGCCAAGGACCGCCTCGGCCCGTACGCCACCCCGGAGGAGGCCGCCCAGGCCCTCCGGATCGCGGACGAACGCAACCGCGAGTGGCAGAACGACCCGCGCTGGACCGACCAGCCGAAGGACGAGGAGGGCCGGTAGTCGCTCAGGCCGGGGTGGCCGCCTCCCGTTCCGTGCGTTCGTGTTCGGCGCGGACGGCGGCGGTGTGCGGGTCGGTGCGGTCGTCGTAGGCGAGCAGGCGGGGGAGGGCGGCGGCTACGGCGAGGACGGCGGCGACGCAGGCCAGGCCGCCGGTCCAGACCGCGGCGCGGGCGCCGATCAGGCCGGCCATGGTGCCGGCCCGGACCTGGCCGAGCTGGGGGCCGACGGAGAAGCTGAGCAGCTCGACGCCGGCCATCCGGCCGCGGACCGCGTCCGGGATGGACTGGTTCCACATGGTCGAGCGGGCGATCCCGCTGATCTCGTCCGCACCGCCGGCCAGGGCCAGTCCGAGCAGCACCACCCAGACGCTCCCGGACAGCCCGGCCAGTGCCATGGCCGCGCCCCAGGCGACCGCGGCGGCCACCAGCAGCCGGCCGTGCCGGTGAACCCGGGAGGTCCAGCCGCTGGTCGCGCCGACCAGCAGGGCGCCGACGGCGGAGGCCGCGTACATCGGGCCGAGCGCCCAGTCCGCGCCCAACTCCGAGGCCAGGAAGGGGAAGACGGCCACCGGGAAGGCGAACAGCATGGCGCAGGTGTCGATCGCGTAGGTGCCGAGCAGGTCCTTGCGACTCCACGCGTACCGCACACCGGTCAACACCGCCCGCACGGAAGGCCGTTCGGCGCCGGTGGGCGGCGGTACCGCCTTGATCCGGACCAGCAGCAGCAGGGAGGCGGCGAAGGTGAGCACGTCCAGCGCGTACGCGGTCTGCACTCCGGAGAAGGCCACCACGACACCGGCCAGCGCCGGTCCGGCCACCGAAGCGACGTTGTGGTACAGGGACTTGAGGGCGAAGGCGGCCGACAGGTGCTGGTGCGCGACGATCCGCGGCAGCAGCGAGTCCAGCGCCGGGCGCTGTAGTCCGTCGCAGGCCGCGACCAGCGCGGCGACCAGGTAGATCGGCCAGAGCACCGGGTGCGGCAGCAGGGCGTTGAGCAGCAGCAGTCCGGCCAGCAGGCCGAGCGCGGCCTCGGAGCGCAGCACCAGCTTGCGCCGGTCCAGGGCGTCGGCGAGGGCGCCGCCCCAGAGGCCGAAGACGATCAGCGGGACGAGTTCGACGGCGCCGATCAGCCCGACCGCGAAGGAGGAGTCGGTGAGCTCCTTGATCTGCATCGGCACGGCGACGTACGTCAGGAAGCTGCCGAAGGTGGTGATGCAGCCGCTGATCCACAGGTGGCGGAAGTCGCGGGAGGCGCGCCACGGCGAGAGGTCGGGTGCGAGTGAGCGCAGCAGGGCGCGCCGCCGACCGGTATGGGGTGGTTCGTCGTCGTTCACGAACGACCATCCTGGGACCGCTGGTTGGCACCCCGCAACGGGTTTTTCACCAGCGGCTGAGCGTGGGCGCCGAGGTCAGCCGTTCGGCGAGCCCGGCCAGCCGGTCCAGGGCGGAGCGGCGGCCGGGCGGCTGTCCGGCGGCGGCGCTGACCAGGTGCTGGGCCAGGTCGAAGGGCTCCTCGGCGGCGGTCCCGACGGCGAGCCGCTCGTGCGCGAGACCGGCGAGGTCGGCGAGGTCGGTCAGGTCAGCCAGGTCGGCGGGGGCGCCGAGGCCACCCGGTGCGGCCGCGCCGTCCAGGGCGAGCACCGTCGCACCGTGCCGACGGGCGTCCTGCACCCGTTCCAGCAGCGGGGCGCCCGCCGCCCCCGGGGCCACCACCAGCACGGTGGCGCCGCGCCCGGCCTCGGTGAGCCGCCGCAGGTCGTGCGCCAGGTGGGCGGGGGCGGCGGCGGGCGGGCGGTGCCGCAGCAAGGTGGGGGCCAGCCGGGGGACGGCGGACCAGGCGGCCTCGTCCGCCAGATGGGCGGCCAGGTGCCAGGGCTCGTACGCCTCGGTGCCGACCAGCAGCAACTCGCCCGCCCCGCGCCGCTCCACCGAACGCCGCAGGGTGCCGGCGAAGCCGCCGACCGCCTCCAGCCAGCCGGTGCCGGTCAGTCGTTCCCGGAGTGCCGAAACTCTCACCGCGTCCATGCGGGCCAGGATGTCGCGCCGGGCGCGCGGTTTGGCAGGATCAGCCCATGACTTCCCTCGATTCAGCGACAAACCCGGCAACAAACCCGGCAGCAAACCCGGCTCACGAACTGCCGGACGTCTCCGAGCTGGTGGTCGGCGTCCTCGGCGGCACCGGCGACCAGGGGCGCGGCCTGGCCCTGCGGCTGGCCAAGGCCGGCCAGCAGGTGATCATCGGTTCCCGCGATGCCGCCCGGGCCGAGGCCTCGGCCGCCGAACTGGGCGTCGGCGTGCGCGGCGCCGACAACGCTACCGTCGCCCGGGAGAGTGACGTGGTGATCGTCGCCGTCCCGTGGGACGGTCACGCCGCCACCCTGACCGCGCTGCGCGCGGAGCTGGCCGGGAAGATCGTCGTCGACTGCGTCAACCCGCTCGGCTTCGACAAGCAGGGCGCCTACGCGCTCAAGCCGGAGGAGGGCAGCGCCGCCCAGCAGGCCGCCGCCCTGCTGCCGGACTCCCGGGTGACCGCCGCCTTCCACCACCTCTCGGCGGTGCTGCTGCAGGACGAGTCGGTGGAGCGGATCGACACCGACGTCATGGTGCTCGGCGACGACCGGGCCGCCACCGACGTGGTGCGGGCGCTGGCGGGCCTGATCCCCGGCATGCGCGGCATCTTCTCCGGCCGGCTGCGCAACGCCCACCAGGTGGAGGCGCTGGTGGCGAACCTGATCTCGGTCAACCGCCGCTACAAGGCCCACGCCGGCCTGCGGATCACCGACGTGTGACCGGTGGACCCCGTGTCGACCTCACCCCTGGAAGGCTTCCGGAGGTGAGGTCGGCGACAATGGGGGACGGCCGCCATCCGGCCGTCCGTACCCGGTCCTAGGAGTCCCGCGCCATGCCTCGCACGTCCCTGTTCGCCCTGCTCGTCGTCGTCCTCGCGCTGGCGGCCGCCGTGGTCTCGATGGTCGAGGGCTTCTGGATCGGGCTGATCTGGCTCCCGCTGGCCGGTGTGGCGAGCAACGTGCTGTGGATGAACCGGCGCAGGGCCAAGCTCGCCGAGGCGGCCGCCGCCGCCGAGCAGGGCTAGGGATTGTCGGACACGCCCTATCGTCGGCTAGCTCTTCCAGAAGCTGAACAGGTAGCGGCCGATCGTCGCGTAGTCGGTGCTCACGCCGAACAGGCCCATCAGGTCGTGGACGATCCCGAAGACGAACGAGTTCACCTCGGGCTGCCACAGCAGGGCGAACACCGCCAGCATCCCGTACGGGGCGAAGGGCTCGACCGCGCGCCGGGTCTTGGCGGAGAGCCAGGGCTCGACGATCCCGTAGCCGTCCAGGCCGGGGATCGGCAGCAGGTTCAGCAGCGCCGCGCTGAGTTGCAGCAGGCCGAGGAAGCCGAGGGCGCAGGCGAAGGGGGAGGCGTTGTACTCGTAGCCGTAGTACGTGGAGTGCAGGTCCGAGTCGTCCAGCCAGCCCGCGCCGACCGGGATCAGCAGCGCCGCCCCGATCAGCACGTTCACCAGCGGGCCGGCCGCCGAGATCAGGCTGTGCTTGAGCCGGCCGTGGATCCGGCTGCGCTCGATCCACACCGAGCCGCCGGGCAGGCCGATGCCGCCGAGGATCATGAAGACGATCGGCAGCACGAGGCTGAGCAGCATGTTGGCGTACTTCAGCGGGTTGAGCGTGAGGTAGCCCTTGGCCCCGACGGTGATGTCGCCGCCGTGCAGGGCGGTGCGCGCGTGGGCGTACTCGTGGAGGCAGAGCGAGACGACCCACCCCGACACCACGAACAGGAACACCCCGAAGCGGGCGTTGCCGAAGCCCGAGTACACCGCCCAGGCGGAGGTGCCCAGGGTGGCGAGGAGCACCCAGAACACCGGGCTGATCCGGCGGTCCTCGCTGCGGGAACGCGGCGTGGCGGCGAAGGTCATCTGTGGGTGCTCCGTGGACAGAGGGACGGGGGACTACCGGCAGGGACCGATCATGCCGGGCGGGTCGGTGGCCGGACAAGCCACCCGGGGTGAACGTCCGAGGTGCCGGGGCCGGTTCCACCGGACCGCCGGTGGCGGATCGGGTACAGCACAATTGTGCGCCCCCGCCGCCGCCGATCGACCAGAATGGCCCGGTGCACTACGGCATCCTCGGTACCACCACAGCCCATCACGACGACGGCACGCCGGTCGCGCTCGGCGGCGCCCGGCTGCGGGCGCTGCTCACCGCGCTGGCCCTGCGGCAGGGGCGGCCCGTTCCGGCCGACCTGCTGGTGGACGAGGTGTGGGAGGCCGAGCCGCCGCAGGACGCCTCGGCCGCGCTGCAGACCCTGGTCGGCAGACTGCGCCGCACCATCGGCCGGGACCGGGTCGGCTCCGGCCCGGCCGGGTACTGGCTGACCGACCCGGCCACCGACCTCGCCGACTTCCAGCGGCTGGGCGGCGAGGGCCGGCGCGCCCTCGACGCCGGCGACCACGCGCTGGCCGCCGAGCGGCTGGGCGCCGCGCTGGCGCTGTGGCGCGGCCCCGCGCTGGCCGACCTGCCGGACCGGGCCGGCCCGGCCGCCCGGCTGGAGGCCCAGCGGGAGGAGGCCCGCCGGCATCGGATCACCGCCGACCTCGGGCTCGGCCGGGCCGCCGAGCTGGTCGCCGAACTCGCCGAACTGTGCGAACGGCAGCCGCTGGACGAGCCCCTGCAGCTGCTGATGCTGCGGGCCCTGCACGGGAGCGGGCGCACCGCCGAGGCGCTGCGCCACTACGAGCGGACCAGGCGTGCGCTGGCGGACGAGCTCGGCGTCGACCCGGGCCGCCAACTCCAGGCCTGTTACGCCGAGTTGCTCGGCTCGGCGGCGTCGGCCCCGGCTCCAACTCCGGCCCCGGCCGCCGTCCCGCCGGCACCCGCCCCCGCCGCCCCCGCCACCCCGGCCCCGGCGCCCGAACCCATGCCCCAACTCCCGCGCCCCACCGGCAATCTGCGCGGCCGGCTGACCAGCTTCGTCGGCCGGGAGGGCGATCTCACCGCCCTGCGCGGCCTGGTGACGGAACGTCGGCTGGTCACCCTGACCGGTCCGGGCGGCTCCGGCAAGACCCGGCTGTCGGTGGAGGCCGGCCGCGCCGAGCAGTCCGCCGGGCACTGGCCGGACGGCGTCTGGGTGGCCGAACTCGCCCCGCTGGAGAGCCCGGAGGCGGTGCCCGCCGCCGTGGTCTCGGCGCTCGGCCTGCGCGAACTCGTGCTGCACGGCGGCGGCCGGGTCGCCGAGGTGATGGAGAAGCGCGCCGAGGACCCGCTGCGCCGACTGGTCGAGCACTGCGGCCACCGCCGGATGCTGCTGGTCCTGGACAACTGCGAGCACCTGATCCAGGCCGCCGCCGACCTGGCCGACACCCTGCTCGCCGAGTGCCCCGGGCTGACCGTGCTCGCCACCAGCCGGGAGCCGCTCGGCGTGCCCGGTGAGACCGTCCTGCCGGTCGAGCCGCTGCCCGACCCGGTGGCGCTGCGGCTGCTCGCCGAGCGGGCCGCCGCCGCCCGTCCCGGCTTCGACCCGGAGGGCGACCCGGAGGCCTGTGCCGAGATCTGCCGCCGCCTGGACGGCCTGCCGCTGGCCATCGAACTGGCCGCCGCCCGGCTGCGGGTGATGACGGCCCGGCAGATCGCCGACCGGCTGGACGGCCGGTTCGCCCTGCTCACCGCCGGCAGTCGCACTCTGCTGCCGCGCCAGCAGACCCTGCGCGCGGTGGTCGACTGGAGCTGGGACCTGCTGGGCAAGCGGGAGCGGGCGGTGCTGCGCCGGCTCTCGGTGTTCGCTGGCGGCTGGCAGTTGGAGGACGCCGAGGTGGTCTGCGCCGACGGCACCGAGGTGGTCGGCCCGGAGGTCGCCGACCTGCTGCTCTCCCTGGTCGACAAGTCCCTGCTGGTGGCGGACCTGGCGGACGACGGAGGCCAGCCGCGCTACCGGATGCTGGAGACCATCCACGAGTACGCCACCGAGCGCCTCGCCGAGTCCGCCGCCGAGCGCGACGCCACCGGCGCCCGCCACCTCTCGCACTTCCGGTCCGTGGTGGCCGCCGCCGACCTGGCCGTGCACGGGCCCCGGCAGCTGCACTGGCTCTCGGTGCTGGAGCGCGAGCAGGACAACGTCCGGGCCGCGCTGCGCCGGGCGATCGACCTCGGCGACGAGCAGCAGGCCCTGGTGCTGGCCCTCGGCATGAGCTGGTACTGGTCGCTGCGCGGCTACAGCCTGGAGGCCCGCGGCTGGTACGACGCGGTCACGGCGCTGGGCCCGGGCCCGTTCGGCCCGGACGTCCCGCCGCCGGTGCCGCTGGACCGCCCCGTGCTGGCGTACGGCCTGCCGATGCCCGAGGGGGTGGCCGAGGAGGCCCGCCGGCTGGTCGCGATGTACCGGCTGCTCGGGTTGTTCGAGGGGAACCTGGACGTGCTCGGCAGCGCCGAGGCGGTCGCGGTGGGGCAGCACCTGCTCGACGTCTACACCCCGGAACTGCCGCAGTCCTACCGCTTCCCGGCGATGATGCGGGTCTTCGGGGCCTTCCTGATCGGCCAGGTCGACCGGATGAAGGACCTGATGGACGACGCCGTCCGCGGCGCCGAGGTGCACGGCAGCCTGAACGACCTGGCGTTCGTCCTGCAGATCCGGGCCAAGATGATGAACGACTGGCCGGGCGGCTGGGAGCAGGGCGTCCGGGACGGCGAGCGCTCCCTGGAGCTGTACGAACGGGCCGGCAACCTCTGGGGGGTCTCCCAGGCGCTGGCGGCCCGCGGCGAGTCGATGGCGCTCCGGGGCGAGCCCGGGGAGGCGGTCGCCGCCTACCGGCAGGCGATCGAGCTGGCCGAGCGGCTGGGCGCGCTGCAGGAGGTGCCGGTGCTCCGGGTGAACCTCGGCAGCGCCCTGCTGGAGCTGGACCTGGACCGCGGGGAGCGGATCATCCAGGAGACGGTGGCGGCCCTCGGCCCGTTGGAGGCCGACCAGGCCTCCAACGGCGCGCTGCTGTTCGGCCGGCTGACGCTGGCCGGCATCCACTCCCAGCGCGGCGACCACGACCTGGCGCTGGCCGAACTGGACCTGCTGGAGACGGTCCGGACGGGCGGTGTCGCGCTGGGCATGGTCTCCGGGCTGGTCAGCTGCTCCCGGGGCTGGGTGGTCGCCCGGGCGGGGGATCCGGAACGGGGGCTCGACCTGCTCCGCGAGGGACGGCGGGCGCTGCGCTCGGCGGCCTCCGCCTCGGGCTTCGCCGGACAGATGGCGATCATGCTGGTGCCGGCCGTGGCCGGGGTGCTGCGCACCTTCGCCGAGCGTGACGGGGACCTCGACCGGGCCCGGCTGGCCGTCCGGTTGCTCGGCGCGCACGGCGGGCTGAACGGCCCGAAGGGCGGCTACCTGGACCGGGCCGAGCGGGACCGCTCGGCCGCCGTCCTGCGCGGGCTGCTGGGCGACGCCGAGTACGAGGCCGCGTACGCCTCCGGCGGCGGGATGACGCAGCAGCAGATCCAGGAGCTGCTGGAGGAGTTGATCGGTTGAGCGGTCGGCCGGTGCCCGTCCCCTGGTCACCGGCCGACCGCCCGTCCGTACCGGTCGGCGTCCCGTCCACGGCCGCCGGCCGGCTCCGACCCCGGCTCGCTCAGGTCCGCTTGCGGAAGCGGGCCACCGCGAGCGGGGCGAAGATCGCGGTCGAGGCGGCGGACCAGATCAGCACGATCATCACTGGGTGGGCCACCGCCCCTTCGCCGTTGAGCAGCGCCCGGGAGGCGTCGGCCAGCTGGGACAGCGGGTTGACCTTGGTGAAGGCCTGCAGCCAGCCCGGCATGGTGTTGGTCGGCGCGAAGATCGAGCTGCCGAACTGCAGCGGCATCAGGACCAGCATGGAGACGCCCTGGACGGCCTGGGCGCTCTTCATCGACATGCCCAGCAGCATCGAGATCCAGACGATCGACATGCCGAACACCAGCGACAGGCCGACGGCGGCCAGCAGTTGGAGGACGCCGGTCTTCAGTTCGAAGCCGAGGATGAAGGCGAAGGTCAGCAGGATCGCCGAGGAGAGCAGGGCGCGCAGGGTCTCCGCGACCAGCTTGGACAGCAGGACGGAGGACCGGCCGATCGGCAGGGTGCGGAAGCGGTCCATCACCCCGGTCTGGAAGTCGGTGTTCAGGCCGGTGCCGACGGCCAGCGCCAGCGTCATGCCGGTCTGCCCGAGCAGGCCGGGGATCATGAACTGCTTGTACTTGTCCTGGTCCCCGCCCATCATGGCGCCGCCGAAGACGTAGACGAACAGCACGGTGAAGACGATCGGCATCAGCACGGCGTCGAACATCGACTCCGGGTCGGCCTTGATCCGCATCAGGTTGCGGCGGGTCAGCGCGCCGATGTGGCGCAGGGTGGCGGACGGGCCGATCCGGGTCTCGTCGGCCGGGGCGCCGCCGACCGGGGCGGGGGCGAGCGTGGCGGTGGTCATGCGACGGGCTCCTTGACGAGGGCGGCGGACGCGGCGGGGGCGTCGGCGGTGGGCTTGCCGGTGATGGCGAGGAAGACCTCGTCCAGGCTGGGCACCTTGGTGTCGATGCCGGCGATCGCGAAGCCGCGCCCGCCGAGCACCCCGATCACGACGGTGAGCTGCTCGTCGTCGACCAGCGGCACCGCGAGCAGGCCGTCGTCGGGGGAGAAGGTGGCGGAGGTGATCCCGGCCTCGTGCAGGCAGCGGGTCATCTCCGGGAGCTCGGCCGGGTGGGCCGGGCGGACCTGGAGGATCTGGCCGCCGACCTTGGCCTTGAGCTCGGCGACGCCGCCGTTGGCGATCACCTTGCCGCGGTCGATCACGGTCAGCTCGTCGGCGAGCTGCTCGGCCTCCTCCATGTACTGGGTGGTCAGCAGCACGGTGCTGCCCTCGGCGACCATCCGCTGCACCTCGTCCCAGACCTCGTTGCGGGTGCGCGGGTCCAGGCCGGTGGTGGGCTCGTCCAGGTAGAGCACCCGGGGGCGGCCCATCATGCTGGCGGCCAGGTCGAGGCGGCGGCGCATGCCGCCGGAGTAGGTCTTGGCGATGCGCTTGGCGGCGTCGGTGAGCGAGAAGCGCTCCAGCAGCTCGGCGGCCCGGGCCTTGGCCTCGCGGCCGGAGAGGTCGAGCAGCCGGCCGATCAGGTAGAGGTTCTCGTAGCCGGAGAGCAGCTCGTCCACCGACGCGTACTGGCCGGTCAGGCCGATGGTGCGGCGCAGCTGCTTGGGCTGGCGCAGGACGTCGTAGCCGCCCACGAACGCGGTGCCGGCGTCGGGCTTGATCAGCGTGGAGAGCACCCGGACCAGGGTGGTCTTGCCGGCGCCGTTGGGGCCGAGCAGGGCGAGGACGGTCCCCTCGCGGACGGTGAGGTCGACGCCGTCCAGGGCCTTGGTGTCGCCGAAGTGCTTGACGATGCCGTGCACCTCGACGGCGTTGCCGGCTGTTCCCCGCGTCTTCGGGGCGGTCGCGATTCCTGTCATGCCTCCAGGGTGTCCGCCCCTGCTGTCAGCCCCCTGTCGCCCGCCGCCCGCCGCTGTCAGCCCGCTGTCACGGGGCGGCCGGCGGCGTCCGGGCGTGACAGCGGCCCTGCTCCGAGGGGTTCGGAGCAGGGCCGCGGCCGGGCGGGTCAGTGGAAGCTGTGCTCCTCCGCCGGGAAGGCGCCGGTGCGGACGTCCTCCGCGTAGGCGCGGGCGGCCTCGCCGAGGACGCCGCGCAGGTTCGCGTACTTCTTGACGAACTTGGGCACCCGGCCCGCCGTCATGCCGGCCATGTCGGTCCAGACCAGCACCTGGGCGTCGGTCTCCGGGCCGCCGCCGATGCCGACGGTCGGGATCGCCAGCTGCTCGGTGACCTGGGCGGCCAGTTCGGCCGGGACGGCCTCCAGCACCACCGAGAAGGCGCCGGCCTGCTGGACGGCCTTGGCGTCGCGCAGCAGCTGGTGCGCCGCCTCGTCGCCGCGGCCCTGGACCGGGTAGCCGCCGAAGGCGTGCACCGACTGCGGGGTGAGGCCGATGTGGGCCATCACCGGGACGCCGGCCTCGACCAGCAGCTCGATCGAACGGGCGCTGCGCTCGCCGCCCTCCAGCTTGACGGCGCCGACCCCGGCGTCCTTCATCAGCCGGGCCGCGTTGTGCATGGCCTGCGCGGGCGACTCCTGGTACGAGCCGAAGGGCAGGTCGGCGACGATCATGGCGCGCTGGGTGCCGCGGACGACGGCGGCGGAGAGCATCACCATCTGATCCATGGTCACCGGCACGGTGGTCTCGTAGCCGAGGTGGCAGTTGCCGGCCGAGTCGCCGACCAGCAGGACGGGGATCCCGGCCTCGTCGAACACGCCCGCGGTGAGGGCGTCGTAGGCGGTGAGCATGGCCCACTTCTCGCCGCGCTGCTTGGCGCCGGCGAGGTCGCGGACGGTGACGCGGCGGTTGGTGACCCCGCCGTAGAGGGTGGTGGTCGCCTGGTTCTGGGCAGGCGAAGGCGAAGAAGCGTTCATCGAACGGACTCCTGAAGGGTTGTCGTCTCGTGGCGCCGTACGGCGTCCCCGGATCACCTCCATGCTTGCACGCCCCGGCGCGAGCGCAAAGAGGGGTGCGATCGGTGGGGTGCGATCCGCACCACACCGGGCTCCCGCGCGCCGGGCGAAAGATGCCTGGTTTTTGCGAAACGGCCTCGTCTCGTATCGAATGTGCCACTAGGCTGGCCCCGGGGGTTACGAGACGTACGCGACTCGCAAATACCCGCCAGTGCCACGCCAACACGGACGGGAAGACCAATGACCACCGCAGCCGCGCCACCCCGTGTGCCGGAAGCCATCCACCGCCGACGCTGGGCGATCCTCTGGACCCTGGTGCTCGCCCTGCTCGTCGTCGTGCTCGACAGCTCGATCCTGAACGTCGCGATGAAGACCATCGCGACCCCCGCCCCGATCGGACTGGGCGCCACCCAGAGCGATCTGGAGTGGGCGATCAACTCCTACACCCTGGTGTTCGCCGGCCTGCTCTTCACCTCCGGCCTGCTCGGCGACCGCTACGGCCGCAAGCGGGCGCTGGTGAGCGGCATGGTGATCTTCGGCGCCGCCTCGCTGCTCTGCTCGATGTCCGACTCGCCCGGCCAACTCATCGGCTACCGCGGCCTGATGGGCGTCGGCGCGGCGCTCGCGATGCCCGCCACGCTGGCGATCCTGATGAACGTCTTCGAGCGCGAGGAGCAGCCCAAGGCGATCGGCATCTGGGCCGGCGCGGTCGGCCTGGCCATCGCCATCGGCCCGATCACCGGCGGTGTGCTGATCGAGCACTTCTGGTGGGGCTCGGTCTTCCTGATCAACGTCCCGATCGCGGTGGTCGCGGTGGTGGCGATGGCGATCCTGGTCCCCGAGTCCAAGGACCCCAACCCGGGGGCGATGGACCCGGTCGGGGTGCTGCTGTCGATCGTCGGCCTGGTCGCGCTGGTCTACGGCGTCATCAAGAGCGGCGAGCTGGCCGACTTCACCGCCTTCGCGGCCTGGGGGCCGACCGCGCTCGGCGTGCTCGCGCTGGCCGCCTTCGTGGTGTACGAGCGCCGCATCCCGTTCCCCGCGCTGGACGTCAGCTGGTTCCGCAACAAGGTGTTCAGCGCCTCCGTGGCCGTGGTCGGCGTGATCTTCTTCGCGCTGATGGGCGTCTCCTTCTTCGGCGTCTTCTACATCCAGAGCGTGCGCGGCTACAGCGCGCTGCAGTCCGGCCTGCTGATGCTGCCGCTGGCCGTCGCCCAGCTGCTGTTCGCCCCGCGGGCCCGGCTGGTGGTCGAGCGCTTCGGCGTCGCCGCCACCGCCGCCGGCGGCATGCTGCTGGTCGCGGTGGGCCTGGCCGGCTACGTCGTGATGACCGCCACCACCCCGATCTGGGTGCTGATCGTGCTCGGCCTGGTGATGGGCGCCGGCATGGCGCACGTCATGCCGCCGGTCACCGTCGCGATCATGAGCTCGCTGCCCCGCGAGAAGGCCGGCGCCGGCTCGGCCCTCAACAACACCTTCCGCCAGATCGGCGGCTCGCTCGGGGTCGCCGTGCTGGGCGCACTGCTCTCCATCGTCTACCGGGACGGGATGACCGATACCCTCACCCGCCTGCCGGAGAACCTGCGCGAGAAGGCGGGCGAGTCGCTGGAGTCCACCCGGGCGATCGCCGACGCGATCCCCGAGGGCAAGGGCCAGGCGCTGATCGCCCCGGCGAACGACGCCTTCATCCACGCGATGCACGTGGTGGCCTCGGTCTCCGTCGGCATCTCGCTGGTCGGCGTGCTGATCGCCTGGTTCCTGCTCCCGCGCCGCTCCGCCGCCCCGGGCGGGCCCGGCGGGAAGGCGCCCGGGCAGCCGGACCAGACCCGGGAGGCCGCGGCGGCCTGAGCCCGGCTCGACCGCTCCTTGATCAGCTGAGCGACAATGGCCCTGTCGGCCGGTGATCCGGTCGGCAGGGCTTTCGGCCCGGAGCGGGGACCCCGCCCGGGACCGGACCGACGGACACACCACGGCGTCCGCGCCCGGGCACAGCGAGGGAGACACGACGGGGATGAGGACGGACACGCCGACCGCCGGGACCGGCCGGCCCGACACGACGGTACGGCGCGGCCGGCCCCGCAGCGAGGCCGCCGAGCAGGCCATCTTCGCCGCCGTCGAGGACCTGATGGCCGACGGCAACACGCTGTCCGACCTCACCATCGAGGGCATCGCCACCGCGGCCGGTGTCGGCAAGGCCACCATCTACCGGCGCTGGCCCAACAAGGAGGCCCTGCTGGTCGAGGTGGTCGGCCGACTGGAGGAGCCGATCCCGGCCCCCACCGGCGCCGGCGCCCGCGCGGACCTGATCGCGATGGTCGACTACATCCGCCGCCGCGGCCTGGCCAAGCGCACCCGCTGGGTGCTCAAGGCCGCGCTCGGGCAGATGCAGACCCTGCCCGAGCTGTACACCGCCTACCGGGAGCGGGTGGTCAAGCCCCGCCGGGAGATCGGGCTCCAACTGATCCGGCAGGCCGTCGCCGAGGGCCTGGTCCGCGACGACCTCGACGTGGAGCTGCTCGGCGACCTGCTGATGGGGCCGATCCTCTACCGCACCATCCTCTGGGAGGACTCCGACCTGGAGGACCCGGACCTCTCCCGGCGCCTGGTCGACGCCGTCCTGGAGGGCATCGCCCCCCGGCCGTAGCCGCCCCTCCGGCAGGCCCGGACCGGCTCCTTCGTGCACGCCGCCCGGCTCCCGCGGCCACGTGGCCTGGCTCACCAAAGCGGGCCACGCCGGAACCCGGTCCCGGGGCCGCGCGTCTGTCCCGGCATAGGCTGAGCCGGGTATCCGATCAAACCGGCACCAGTCCGGCGCCGCGCCCGTACCCCCACGGACCGGACGGCGGACCGGCGACGGCACGAGCGACGGGAGCCACGGCATGGCGCAGGCGGACAGCACCGAACGGACCACGGCCCGTGGCGGTGTCGGCACGCCCGTCGGCCGCGGCGGCTTCCTCGGCCTGCGGCACTGGGGTCGGGACGCCCGCGGCAGCGGCCCCTGGCGGCGCGGGCTGCTGGTCGCCCTGCTGGCCGTGGCCACCGCCGCGCTGCTGGGCTTCCACGCCCGGGTGCCGAACAGCGTCGGCAACCTCGGCAGCCTGCTGGAGACCTTCCTGCCCTGGGTGGGCCTGGCCGTCCCGGTGCTGCTGGTGCCCGCGCTGCTGCGCCGCTCCGCCACCGCGCTGATCGCCCTGCTGCTGCCCGCCCTGCTGTGGGTCAACCTGTTCGGCGGGCTGGTGTCCGACAAGAGCGGCGGCAAGGGCGACTGGACGGTGGTCAGCCACAACGTCGCCGCCGGCAACACCGACGTGCCGGGCACCATCCGCGGCCTGGTCGCCTCGGGGGCCGAGATCGTCGCCCTCCAGGAGCTGGCCGGCCCGCAGGTGGGGGCGTACGAGACCGGGCTGGCCGGCAGCTACCCGCACCACACGGTGGAGGGGACGGTCGGGCTCTGGTCGAAGTACCCGATCGCCGACGTCTCGCCGGTGGACCTGAAGATCGGCTGGACCAGGGCGTTCCGGGCCGAGGTCAGCACCCCGCAGGGCCCGGTCGCGGTGTACGTCGCCCACCTGCCGTCCGTGCGGCTCAAGGCCGAGGGCGGCTTCACCGTCCGGCAGCGGGACGTCAGCGCCCAGGCGCTCGGCGACGCGATCCAGGCCGAGCCGGTGAAGAAGGTGCTGCTGCTCGGCGACCTCAACGGCACCATGAACGACCGCAGCCTGGCCCCGGTCACCTCGCAGATGCGCTCGGCCCAGGGCGCGGCCGGGGACGGCTTCGGCTTCAGCTGGCCCTCGGCGTTCCCGATGGCGCGGATCGACCAGATCATGAGCAAGGGCGGGCTCCGGCCGGTGGACTCCCGCACCCTGCCCCGGGACGGCAGCGACCACCTCGCGGTGGCCGCCGCCTACCGGTACAACTAGCCGCGTACCGGTACAACTAGCCGCGCCGCCAGCGGTTGGTGATCGGCAGCCGGCGGTCCCGGCCGAAGTTCTTGACCGAGATCTTCGGGCCCGGCGGGTACTGGCGCCGCTTGTACTCGGCGGTGTCGACCAGCCGGACCACCCGGTCCACCACGGCCGGGTCGAAGCCGGCCGCGACGATCGCGTCCCGGCCCTCGTCGCCCTCGATGTAGCGGGCCAGCACGCTGTCCAGCAGGTCGTAGTCGGGCAGCGAGTCGGCGTCCACCTGGTCCGGCCGCAGTTCGGCGGACGGCGGCTTGGTGATGGTGTGCTCGGGGATCGGCGGCGCCTCGCCGCGCCGCTCGGCCTCCTCGTTGCGCCAGCGGGCGAGCCGGAAGACCAGCGACTTGTAGACGTCCTTGATCGGGCCGTACGCGCCCACCGAGTCGCCGTACAGGGTCGAGTAGCCGACCGCCAGCTCGCTCTTGTTGCCGGGCGCGAGCACGATGTGCCCCTCCTGGTTGGAGATCGCCATCAGCAGGGTGCCGCGCAGCCGGGACTGCAGGTTCTCCTCGGCCAGGCCGGTCAGTTCGGTGGCGGCCAGGTAGGCGTCGAACATCGGGGCGATCGAGACGGTGCGGAAGTGCAGCCCGGTGCGGCGGGCCAGTTCGGCCGCGTCGTCCCGGGAGTGCTGGGAGGAGTAGCGGCTGGGCATCGAGACGCAGTGCACGTTGTCGGCGCCGAGCGCGTCCACCGCGATCGAGGCCACCAGGGCCGAGTCGATGCCGCCGGAGAGGCCGATCAGCACCGAGCGGAAGCCGTTCTTGGTCACGTACGCCCGGGTGCCGGAGACCAGCGCGGCCCAGATCTCGGCCTCGTCGGAGAGCCGCGGCGCGATGCCGGCGGTGCGCCTCTCGGCGGGGGCCGGGGCGGGCCGGTCGCCCAGCTCGGTGCGGACCAGGTGCAGCCCGTCGCCGAGCAGCAGGCCGTCGGTGTGGTCGCTGCTGGCGGCCGGCAGGTCGAGGTCCAGCACCATCAGGTACTCCTCGAACTGCGGTGCGCGGGCCAGGACTTGACCGTCCGCACCGACCACGACGGAGTCGCCGTCGAAGACCAGCTCGTCCTGGCCGCCGACCATGTTGACGTACGCCAGCGGGCAGCCCGCCTCGGCCGCGCGGCGCCGCACCAGCTCCAGCCGCTGGTCGTCCTTGTTCCGTTCGTACGGTGAGCCGTTGACGACCAGCAGCAGTCCGGCGCCGGCCTCGCGGGCGGCGGTGACCCGGCCGCCGTCCTGCCAGATGTCCTCGCAGATCGCCAGCGCGACGTCCACCCCGTGCAGCCGCAGCACCGGCAGCTGGTCGCCCGGGACGAACCAGCGGTACTCGTCGAAGACGCCGTAGTTGGGCAGGTGGTGCTTGGCGAAGCGGGTCAGCACCTCGCCCCGGTGCAGCACCGCGGCGCAGTTCTGCGGCGACCCGGCGGGGCGGCCGAACCGCGGTGAGGCGTGCTCGGAGCGGCCGAGGTAGCCGACCACCACCGGCACCTCGCCCAGTCCGTCGTCGGCCAGCCGGCCCGCCAGCGCGACCAGGGCGCCGCGCGAGGCCTCGACGAAGGAGCGGCGCAGTGCGAGGTCCTCGACCGGGTAGCCGGTCAGGGCCATCTCGGGGAACGCGACCAGCTGGGCGCCGGCCTCGACGGCCTGCTTGGTCCAGCGCACCACCTCGTCGCTGTTGCGGGCGAGGTCACCGACCCAGGGGTCGGTCTGGCTCAGGGCGAGACGGAGAGTGGGCATGGCAGGAGTCTAATCGTCTAACTGACGCAATGTCCCGTGCAGATGGTAGGACCGGGGGTCGGCCCTGCCGCGGCCCGCGGGGATCGGCCATGATGGTGGCAATCGCTTTACGGGGTCTTTCGGGGGCCGCCCGGGCGTAACACGAGCGTAAAGAGCAGAGGTGAGACTGTCCCCATGGGCAAGCAGCAGCAGTTCGTGCTTCGGACGCTCGAAGAGCGTGACATCCGGTTCGTCCGGCTGTGGTTCACCGATGTGCTCGGGTTCCTCAAGTCGGTCGCGGTGGCGCCGGCCGAGCTGGAACAGGCCTTCGAGGAGGGCATCGGGTTCGACGGCTCGGCGATCGAGGGATTCGCCCGGGTGTACGAGTCCGACATGATCGCCAAGCCGGATCCGACCACCTTCCAGATCCTGCCGTGGCGCTCGGAGACCCCGGGCACCGCGCGGATGTTCTGCGACATCCTGATGCCGGACGGCTCGCCCTCCTACGCCGATCCCCGGTTCGTGCTCAAGCGCACCCTGGAGAAGGCCTCCGAGCAGGGCTTCACCTTCTACACCCACCCCGAGATCGAGTTCTTCCTGCTGAAGAACCTGCCCGGCGACGGCACCGCGCCGATCCCCGCCGACCAGTCCGGCTACTTCGACCACACCCCGCGCGGGGTGGGCCACGACTTTCGCCGACAGGCGATCACCATGCTGGAGTCGATGGGCATCTCGGTCGAGTTCTCGCACCACGAGGGCGCCCCCGGCCAGCAGGAGATCGACCTGCGCTACGCCGACGCGCTGTCCACCGCCGACAACATCATGACCTTCCGACTGGTCATGAAGGAGGTCGCGCTGGAGCAGGGCGTGCACGCCAGCTTCATGCCCAAGCCGTTCTCCGAGCACCCCGGCAGCGGCATGCACACCCACCTCTCGCTCTTCGAGGGCGACCGCAACGCCTTCCACGAGTCCGGCGCCGAGTACCAGCTCTCCAAGGTCGGCAGATCGTTCATCGCCGGCCTGCTGCGGCACGCCGCCGAGACGGCCGCCGTCACCAACCAGTGGGTGAACTCCTACAAGCGGATCTGGGGCGGCTCCCAGCGCACCGCCGGCGCCGGCGGCGAGGCCCCCTCGTACATCTGCTGGGGCCACAACAACCGCTCGGCGCTGATCCGGGTGCCGATGTACAAGCCGGGCAAGCAGGGCTCCACCCGGATCGAGGTGCGCTCCCTGGACACCGGCTGCAACCCGTACCTCGCCTACGCCGTCACCCTGGCGGCCGGACTCAAGGGCATCGAGGAGGGCTACGAGCTCCCGCCCGGCGCCGACGACGACGTGTGGGCGCTGACCGACTCCGAGCGCCGCGCCCTCGGCATCCAGCCGATGCCGCAGAACCTCGGCGAGGCCATCGACCTGATGCAGCGCAGCGAACTGGTCGCCGAGACCCTGGGCGAGCACGTGTTCGACTTCTTCCTGCGCAACAAGCGCCAGGAGTGGGAGGAGTACCGCTCCGAGGTCACCCCGTTCGAGCTGCGGAAGAACCTCCAGGTGCTCTGAGCCCCGGACCCGCCCGGGCCGGTCCCGCCGCCGTCCGACCGGGCGACGGCGGGCCCGGCGCCCCGGTGTGACCGGGGGAGCGGAAGGGGCTCCGGTGACAGAACGTGAAGAAGCTGTGACGTAGTGGTGGCCGGGATGGAGAAGGCACCGGGTGAAACCGGCCGATCGCGGGCGGGGTCACGCGGACGGGTGCTCGTCCGGCGGGCGGGTCACCCCCGGGCGCGGCGCCCTGCGGGCGCGTAACCTGCTACCGAACTCTCGTCGTTCGTCCCGCAGCCGGGACTTCGCGGACGGGCCGGCGGGCGGACGGACGGAGGGGTCGATGGCGGTGGAGGAGCAGCGGGCCGGGAGCCGGGTCAGCCGGCCCGAGATCAGGTTGGTCCGGCGCGGGTTCACCGATCCCGCCAAGGCGGTGCGGCTGCTGGACGGCCCCGGGCTGGAGGGCCTGGCGGACGACCCGGTGCTGCTGGACGCGCTCGGCGCCACCGCCGACCCCGACCTCGCGCTGCTGGGCCTGGCCCGGCTGCTGGAGGCCGCCGACGAGGCCGACCGGCACACCCTGCGCGACACCCTCACCACCTCCAAGCCGCTGCGCGACCGGCTGCTCGGCGTGCTCGGCGTCTCCACCGCGCTCGGCGACCACCTGGCCCGGCACCCGCACGACTGGCACGCGCTGGTCACCTTCGAGCTGCGCGACATGCACCCCGGCCCGGCGGACTTCCGCCGGGCGCTCGCCGAAGGCGTCGCGCGCGGCCGCGACCACGGCCCGGAGAACGCGCTGCGGGTCGCCTACCGTCGCTGCCTGCTGGCCATCGCCGCCCGGGACCTCACCGGCACCACCGACCTCGCCCAGACCGCCGCCGAACTCGCCGACCTGGCCGGCGCCACCCTGCAGACCGCCCTGGACCTCGCCGCCGAACAGGACCCGGAGGCGGTCGCGGCCTGCCGGCTCGCCGTGATCGGGATGGGCAAGTGCGGCGGCCGCGAGCTCAACTACGTCTCCGACGTGGACGTGATCTTCGTCGCCGAGCCGCGCGAGGGCGTGGACGAGCAGACCGCGATCCGGGCCGCCACCCGGCTGGCCGCCGCGCTCACCCGGCTCTGCTCCGACACCACCGGCGAGGGCACCATCTGGCCGGTGGACGCCAACCTGCGCCCCGAGGGCCGCAACGGACCGCTGGTGCGCACCCTGGCCAGCCACCTCGCCTACTACCAGCGCTGGGCCAAGACCTGGGAGTTCCAGGCGCTGCTCAAGGCCCGCCCGGTCGCCGGGGACGCCGAGCTCGGCGCCGCGTACGTCGAGGCGCTCGCCCCGCTGGTGTGGCAGGCCGCCGCCCGGGAGAACTTCGTCACCGACGTGCAGCAGATGCGCCGCCGGGTGATCGACTCCATCCCGGCCACCGAACTGGACCGCCAGCTCAAGCTCGGCCCGGGCGGGCTGCGCGACGTCGAGTTCTCCGTCCAGCTGCTCCAGCTGGTGCACGGCCGCACCGACCCGGCGCTGCGCAGCGGCAACACCCTGGAGGCGCTGGCCGCGCTCTCCCGCGGCGGGTACGTCGGCCGGGCGGACGCCGTCTCGCTGGACACCGCGTACCGCTTCCTGCGCTCGCTGGAGCACCGCATCCAGCTGCACCGGCTGCGCCGCACCCATCTGATGCCCACCGCCGAGGAGGACCTGCGCCGCCTCGCCCGCTCGCTCTCCGGGCTGATCAACGACGACACCCGCTCCGACCCGGTGGCCGCGCTGCAGCGCGAGTGGAAGCGGCACGCGGTGGAGGTGCGGCGGCTGCACGAGAAGCTGTTCTACCGCCCGCTGCTCGACGCCGTCGCCGAACTGCCGCCCGGTGCGGCCGGGTTGACCCCGGAGGCGGCCCGGGCCCGACTGGAGGCACTCGGCTACACCGACCCGGCCGCGGCGCTGCGGCACATCAGCGCGCTCGCCTCCGGCGTCAGCCGCAAGGCCGCGATCCAGCGCACCCTGCTGCCGGTGCTGCTCGGCTGGTTCGCCGAGTCGGCCGACCCGGACGCCGGACTGCTCAACTTCCGCCTGGTCTCCGACGCGCTCGGCCGCACCCCCTGGTACCTGCGGCTGCTGCGGGACGAGAGCGCCGCCGCCGAGCAGCTGGCCCGGGTGCTCTCGGCCGGCCGGCTCGCCCCCGACCTGCTGCTGCGCGCCCCCGAGGCGGTGGCCATGCTGGGCGACCCCCGGGGCCCGGTCCCGCGCGGCCGGGCGGCGCTGCAGTCGGAGATACTGGCCGCCGTCGGCCGGGCCGGATCCACCGCCGCCGCGGTGGCCGCCGCCCGCTCGGTGCGCCGCCGGGAGCTGTTCCGGACGGCCGCCGCGGACGTGCTCGGCCGGCTCGGCGAGGACCCGGCCGAGGCGCTGGACGTCGCCGGGGAGGCGCTGACCGCGCTCAACGCCGCCACCCTCCAGGGCGCCCTGCGGGCCTGCATCGCCGGCTGGGAGGCCGAGCACGGGGACCTGCCGACCCGGATCGCGGTGATCGCGATGGGCCGCTTCGGCGGGCACGAGCTGGGCTACGGCTCGGACGCGGACGTGCTCTTCGTCCACGAGCCGCTGCTCGGCTCGCTGGAGCAGGAGGCGGCCCGGGCGGCCCAGGCGGTCTGCAACGAGCTGCGCACCCTGCTGGCCGCGCCGTCCACCGAGCCGCCGCTGCTGGTCGACGCCGACCTGCGGCCGGAGGGCCGTAGCGGCCCGCTGGTGCGCACCCTGGCCTCGTACGCGGCGTACTACCGGCGTTGGTCGCACGCCTGGGAGAGCCAGGCGCTGCTGCGGGCCGAGCCGGTGGCCGGGGACGAGGACCTGGGCGCCCGGTTCCGGCAGCTGATCGACCCGCTGCGCTACCCGGGCGCCGGGGTGCCGGAGCGGGACCTGGTGGAGATCCGCCGGATCAAGGCCCGGATCGAGGCCGAGCGGCTGCCGCGCGGCGCCGACCCGACCACCCACACCAAGATCGGCCGGGGCGGCCTGGCGGACGTCGAGTGGACGGTGCAGCTGCTCCAGCTCCAGCACGGGCACGAGGTGCCGGAGCTGCGCACCACCCGGACCAGGGCCGCGCTGGCGGCCGCCGCCGGGGCCGGGCTGGTGGAGCGGGCCGACGCGGAGGTGCTGGAGGCGGCCTGGGTGCTGGCCTCCAGGGTGCGGTCGGCGGTGATGCTGGTGCGCGGGCGGCCGGGGGACAGCTTCCCGGGGGAGGCCCGGGAGCTGGCCGGGGTGGCCCGCTACCTCGGGTACGGGGGCGGGCACAGCGGGGAACTGGTGGACGACTACCGGCGCACCACCCGGCGGGCCCGGGCGGTGGTGGACCGGCTGTTCTACGGCTCCTGAGCCGTCCCGCGCATGCGAGAGGGGCCCCACGCGGGGGCCCCTCCGGTACGTTCGCGGCTACCGCCGGGCGCTGCTCACGGCCGGCTCGCTCCACTGCTCGGGGACGGTGACCGGCGTCTCGGCGGTCTCCCGGGCGGGCACCCGCGGCAGCCGGTAGACCCACTCCCGGTAGAGCCAGCGGGCGGCCAGGAAGCCGACCGTCAGGCAGATCAGGCCGCCGACGGCGTCCATCCAGAAGTGGTTGGCGGTCGAGATGATCACCGTCAGGGTGGCCACCGGGTACAGCAGGCCGAGCACCCTGACCCAGGTCCGGCGGGCCAGGAAGAAGATCGTCAGGCCGCACCAGGTCGACCAGCCGATGTGCATCGAGGGCATGGCCGCGTACAGGTTGGAGACGTGCGCGGCCGGGCCGGAGGCGAAGGAGCCCCAGGTGTGGTGCACCGCCACGGTGTCGATGAAGCCGCCGTCGGTCATCAGCCGCGGCGGGGCCAGCGGGAAGAAGTAGAAGCCGACCAGGGCGATGCCGGTGGTGACGAACAGCACGGTGCGGGCCGCGACGTAGCGGCCGGGGTGGCTGCGGTAGAGCCAGACCAGCACGCCGATGGTGATGATGAAGTGCAGCGTCGCGTAGTAGTAGTTCATCCCGGTGATGAGCCACCCGACGCTGTCCATGGCGTGGTTGATCGAGCGCTCGACGGCGATGCCGAGGTGCTGCTCCAACTGCCAGATCCAGCGCGCGTTCCGCTGGGCCACCGCCTCCTGCTCGGGGACGGCGTTGCGGACGATCGAGTAGATCCAGTAGCTGATCCCGATCAGCGCCAGCTCGAACCAGATCCGCGGCCGGGCCGGCGAGCGGCGCTGGTCGCGGATGCGGGCCCGCAGTGCGGCGGTGCGGGACTGGGCGGCACGGGTGGCTCCGTCGGGCAGTCCGGCCGCGGTGGCCTGGGCTGCCCCGGAACCGCCACCGTGGGCCGCGTCGGCGCGCCGGACGTCGCCTCGCTGGATCTCGGTCGGTTCCCCCATGGACGAGAAGTCTGCCAGACCGCTCGTAGCCGTCTGCTCATCCTCTGGAAGTGGATTCTTCACCGGCTGTCCCCCTCCAGGGGTAGGGGGCGGATCCCACCGGGGTAGGGGGTGCGATCGGGTCTGGGGGTCACCGGTGGGACGGACATACGTTCCATTGTCACGCGCTCCGCCGTCAGGGCGTAACCGGGGTCCTCGGGACGGCCGCCGGCCAGGAATTTCCCGGCCCGAAACCGTTTCTGCATCTTGCTGAAACATATTGCAGGCCGCTAGCTTCCTGGGAAATCGATCGCCCCTTCCCCTAAGGGAGCCCCTCAGTGACCGATGTCGCGCTCCGCCCCCGGCGGAGCCGTCCCCGCCGCAGACCCGGCCGCACGGCCGTCCTGCTGGCCGCCGCGCTGACCGCCGCCACCCTCGGCGGCGCCCCCGCGGCCCTCGCCGCCGCCCCGCCGGCCCCGCCCTCGGATGCCGCCCTGGCGGCCACCGCCGGGCGGCACGACCTCACCCGCGAACAGTTCTACTTCGTCCTGCCCGACCGCTTCGCCAACGGCGACACCGCCAATGACACCGGCGGCATCACCGGCGGACGGCTGGACAACGGCTTCGACCCGACCGACAAGGGCTTCTACCACGGCGGCGACCTGGCCGGCCTGATCCAGAAGCTCGACTACATCCAGGACCTCGGCACCACCGCGATCTGGATGGCCCCGATCTTCAAGAACAAGCCGGTGCAGGGCAGCGGCGCCGAAGCGTCGGCCGGCTACCACGGCTACTGGATCACCGACTTCACCCAGGTCGACCCGCACTTCGGCACCAACGAGCAGCTCAAGGAGCTGATAGCCAAGGCGCACGCGCGCGGCATCAAGGTCTTCTTCGACGTCATCACCAACCACACCGCCGACGTCATCGACTACGCCGAGCAGCAGCACGGCTACCGCTCGACCGGCGCCTACCCGACCCTCGACGCCGACGGCAACCCGGTCGACGAGACCGCGGTCGCCGACGCCGGAGCGCCCTGGCCGAAGATCACCAAGAACTCCTTCCCCTACACCCCGGTCTTCCGCACCCCGGCCGACGCCAAGGCCAAGAACCCGTCCTGGCTCAACGACCCGGCGCTCTACCACAACCGGGGCGACTCCACCTTCGTCGGCGAATCCGCCACCGAGGGCGACTTCAACGGCCTCGACGACCTCGACACCCAGAACCCCCGGGTGGTGAAGGGCTTCGAGCAGGTCTACCAGCAGTGGGTCGAGGACACCGGGGTGGACGGCTTCCGGATCGACACCGTCAAGCACGTCGACATGGCCTTCTGGCAGCAGTGGGCCCCCGCGCTCAAGGACTTCGCCGCCAAGCAGGGCAACAGGAAGTTCTTCATGTTCGGCGAGGTCTACTCCGGCGACCCCGCCGTCACCTCGCCCTACGTCACCAAGGGCCGGCTCCAGGCCACCCTGGACTTCCCGTTCCAGGGCGCGGCCCGCTCCTACGTCTCCCAGGGCGGCTCGGCGAAGAACCTCGCCGACGTCTACGGCCAGGACTACCGCTACACCGGCGCCGACACCGACGCCTACGAGCTGCCCACCTTCCTCGGCAACCACGACATGGGCCGCTTCGGCTCCTTCCTGCTCGCCGACAACCCGGGCGCCGACGACGCCACCCTGCTGAAGAAGGACCGGCTCGGCACCGAGCTGCAGTTCCTCACCCGCGGCCAGCCCGTCGTCTACTACGGCGACGAGCAGGGCTTCACCGGCGCGGGCGGCGACAAGGACGCCCGGCAGGACATGTTCGCCTCCAGGACCGCCTCCTACAACGCCGACCGGGTGCTCGGCGGCCCCTCCGGGTCGGCCGACCGGTACGGGCAGGACGGCCGGCTCTACCAGGGCATCGCCGGCCTGGCCAAGCTGCGCCACGACAACCCGGCACTGGCCGACGGCGCGCAGATCGAGCGCTACGCCGCCGACGGACCGGGCGTCTACGCCTTCTCCCGGATCGACGCCGGGCAGCAGGTCGAGTACCTGGCGGCGGTCAACAACGCCACCGAGGCGAAGACCGTCACCCTGGACACCTTCTCGGCGGGCATGGGCTTCGACCGGATATACCCGGCGGCGGGGGAGCGGGTCACCAGCGGCGGCGACCGCAAGGTGACCGTCACCGTCCCGGCGCTGTCCTCCGTGGTGTTCAAGGCGGGCGGCCGGCTCGCCCCGGTCGCGGCGGCGCCGCAGCTGTCCGTGCAGCCGCCCGCGGACGGGTCCACCGGCCTCGTGACGGTGGGCGCCAGGACGGACGGCGGCGGCTTCGACCGGGTGAGCTTCGCCGCCCAGATCGGCAACGGGCCCTGGCGGACGCTGGGCACGGCCGACACCGGGAAGTACGCCGTCACCCAGGACCTGGGCGCCGTCGCCCCCGGCACGGTGGTGCGCTACAAGGCCGTCGTCCAGGACTCCAGCGGCCACCTGCGCTCCGCCACCGCGAGCTTCACCACCGGCACCCCCGCGCCGAAGCCGGTGCCCACCGCCGGCGCCCGCCCGTACGCCGTCGTCCACTACAACCGGCCGGACGGCGACTACGACGGCTGGAACCTCTACGCCTGGGGCGACCTCGCCGACGGCGAGGGCACCCAGTGGCCCGCCGGGCACCCCTTCATCGGGCGCGACGCGTACGGCGCCTTCGCGTACGTGCGGCTCAAGCCCGGTGCCTCGGACGTCGGCTTCGTCGTGGAGCGGAACGGCGTCAAGGACGTGGACGCCGACCGCCACCTCGACCTCGGCGCCACCGGCGAGGTCTGGCTGAAGCAGGGCGACCCGACCGTCCGCACCGCGAACCCCGGCCCGGCGAACACCCAACCCCCGAACACCGCCGTCATCCACTACAACCGGGCCGACGGCGCCTACGACGGCTGGGGCCTGCACGACTGGACCGGCGCCGCCACCCCCACCGACTGGGGCAAGCCGCTGCTGCCGGTGCGCCGGGACGCCTTCGGCGCCGTCTTCGAGGTGCCGCTCGCCCCCGGGGCGACCAGCCTCAGCTATATCCTGCACAACGGCAACGACAAGGACCTGCCCGCCGACCAGTCGCTGGACTTCGCCGTCAACGGCAGGGAGGTGTGGATCCTGGGCGGCCGTGAGGGCTACCTGCTGCCGCAGAACCCCGCCGCCTCCGCGCAGTTGGACCTCTCCGGCGCCAAGGCCCAGTGGATCGACGCGAGGACCGTCGTCGTCCCGGCGAACTACGGTGCCACGGACCAGGCCCTGGCCGGCGGCACCAGCGCCCAGCTGGTCTACGACCCCGAGGGCGGCATCCGTGCCGACAAGGGCGTGCTGACCAAGCCCGGCCGGTGGATCCGGCTCACCCCCGCCCCGGGCGGACTGACCGACGCCCAGAAGGCCAAGTACCCGCACCTGAGCGGCTACCGGGCCTTCACCGTGGACGCCCGGGACACCGCCCGCGTCCCGGCCGCGCTGCGCAGCCAGCTGCTGTTCACCGAACACCTGCCCAGCGGCGCGGTGCTGGCCGGCACCGGGGTGCAGACCCCGGGCGTGCTGGACGACCTGTACGCCGGCCGCACCGGGAAGGTGGACTTCGGCCCGGCCTACTACGACGGCAAGGTCGCCCTCTCGCTCTGGGCGCCGACCGCCCAGCAGGTGTCCGTCCAGGTCTTCGACAGCGCCACCGGGGGGACCCCGAGGACGCTGCCGCTGAAGCTGGACGACGAGACCGGAGTGTGGGAACTCGTCCGTGACAAGCGGGAGTTGGACGGCAAGTACTACCTGTACCAGGTGAAGGTCTGGGCGCCCTCGGTGCAGCGGCTGGTGGTCAACACCGTCACCGACCCGTACTCGGTGGCGCTGTCCGCCGACTCCAGGCGCAGCCTGGTCGCCGACCTGGACGCCAAGGAGCTGAAGCCCGCGGGCTGGGACGACCAGACCCGCCCGGCGGCCGTCCCGCCGGCGAAGGAGCAGATCCAGGAACTGCACGTCCGGGACTTCTCGGTGGAGGACGACACCGTCCCGGCCGCCGAGCGCGGCACCTACCAGGCGTTCACCGAGTCCGACTCGGCCGGGATGCGGCACCTGCGGGACCTCGCCAAGGCCGGGGTGACCACCGTCCACCTGCTGCCGACCTTCGACATCGCCTCGATCCCCAAGGACAAGGCGGGCTGGAAGCTGCCGCCCTGCGACCTCAAGTCCCTTCCGGCGAACGGTCCGAAGCAGCAGGAGTGCGTGGCCGCCGTCGCCGCCGACGACGGCTACAACTGGGGCTACGACCCGCTGCACTACAACGTGCCGGAGGGGACGTACGCCACCGACGCCACCGGGACGGCGCGCACCGTGCAGTTCCGGCGGATGGTCCAGGCGCTGCACGCGGCCGGGCTGCGGGTGGTGCTGGACGTGGTCTACAACCACACCGCCGCCAGCGGCCAGGACGACCACTCGGTGCTGGACCGGGTGGTGCCCGGCTACTACCAGCGGCTCGACGCCAACGGCAAGGTGACCGCGGACAGTTGCTGCGCCGACACCGCGCCCGAGCACGCCATGATGAACCGGCTGGTGGTCGACTCGGTGAGCCTGTGGGCCCGGGAGTACCAGGTCGACGGCTTCCGCTTCGACCTGATGGGCCTGGACCCGAAGTCCACCATGCTGGACGTGCAGGCCGCGCTGCGGAAGATGACCCCGGCCTCCGACGGCGTGGACGGCAAGAACGTCTTCCTCTACGGCGAGGGCTGGAACTTCGGCACCGTCGCGAACAACGCCCGGTTCGAGCAGGCCACCCAGGCCAACATGGCCGGCACCGGCATCGCCACCTTCGACGACCGGATCCGCGACGCCGCCCGCGGCGGCAACTTCATGCTGAGCTCCGCGCCCCAGCAGGGCTTCGCCTCCGGCCTGTACACCGATCCCAACGGCTCGGCGGCGAACGGCAGTCCGGAGGAGCAGAAGGCCCGGCTGTTGCACCAGATGGACCAGCTGAAGGTCGGGCTGACCGGCAACCTGGCCGGCTACTCCTTCACCGACAGCTCCGGCAAGGCCGTCACCGGCGCCCAGGTCGACTACAACGGCGCCCCGACCGGCTACGCGGCCAAGCCGGGCGAGGCGGTGGAGTACGTGGACGCCCACGACAACACCGACCTGTTCGACGCCCTCGCGTACAAGCTGCCGACCACCACCGCGCCCGCCGACCGGGCCCGGATGCAGGCGCTCGGGCTGTCGCTGACCGCGCTCACCCAGGGCGCGGGCTTCGCCCAGGCCGGCAGCGACCTGCTGCGCTCCAAGTCGCTCGACTCCAACTCCTACGACTCGGGGGACTGGTTCAACGCGATCCACTGGCCCGATCCATCGACAGGGGCCGTCCAGGGCAACGGCTGGGGTCGCGGCCTGCCGATGGCCAAGGACAACCAGGAGCTCTGGCCCACCGCGCGGACCCTGCTGGCCGACCCGCGGTTGACGGTCGGCGCGGCCGACATCCGGGCGACCACGGCGCAGTTCCAGGAGTTCCTGCGGATCAAGCAGTCCTCGCCGCTGTTCTCGCTGCCCACCCTGGCCGCCGTCCAGCAGCGGCTGTCCTACCCGCTCTCCGGTACGCCCGGTGAGACGCCCGGGGTGATCACCCTGCACCTGGACGGCACCGGGCTGGCCGGGGCGGAGCGGGGCGTCACCGTGGTCTTCAACGCCACGCCCACCGCGCAGACCCAGACGGTGGCCGCGCTGAAGGGGACGAGCCAGGCGCTGCACCCGGTCCAGGCGGGCGGGGTGGACCAGGTGGTGAAGCGGTCCGGATTCGACGGCGCCACCGGCACCTTCACCGTGCCGGGTCGCACCGTGGCGGTGTTCGTGCAGGGTTGATTCCGCCGCAGCCCGACTCCCGGCCCCGCACCGCCGTTCGGGCGGTGCGGGGCCCGGTTCCGTTCCGGGCGCACTATGGCCGGAACACGGTGGTGGCACGGCCGGAAGTGTGATGTGCCCTCGGGGTGCGGCGCTGTCCGGGGCCCGGTGGGGCGGGCGGCGACCCGGCGCCCTGGTCAGTCACGTCCGGTGGTGATCGAACTTTGCCGGGGGCATGAAAACCGTGTTCAAGACTTCGTCATGACGTAACACAACAGGTGGAAGGCGCTGCATACGGTTTCGGTAAATAATCGGCCAATCGGTGGCATGCATCTGTCATTAGCGCCGCGTTTACTGCCACGATTCCTCCGGCTGCAGACGAGGGGGCCCCACCCCCCGGTGCAGCTGCTCCAGTTCAGGTGCAGCGCGTCCCGACCTGCAACGAACCCTGCACGACTCGTGAGCCAGCAATCGCACCCCCGTCGCACCCGGCGGGGGCCCCCACTGCGCCGCAACCGCGGCCCAGGTTCTCTCCCACCGCGCACGCCGGGGTTGATCCCCTCGGCCGGCCGGTCGGAAAAGGAGTCCGCATGTCACGTCACGCTCACGTCCGGAAGGCGGCGGTCGTCCTGGCCGCCACCACCGCACTGCTGGTCACCGGCATACCGGTGATCGCGCAGGCGGCCCCGGACGCGCCGACCGCCGTCGCCTCCCAACAGGCGAGCCGGGCCGCGCTGATCGCCTCGGCCAACCAGCAGACCACCTCGCTCGCCCAGGCGCTCGGCCTGGATGGCAAGGAGCAGCTGGTCACCAAGGACGTCGTCCAGGACGCCAACGGCGGCCGGCACCTGCGGTACGAGCGCACCTACGCCGGACTGCCCGTCCTCGGCGGCGACCTGATCGTCCACCAGGACGCGGCCGGCGCCACCAAGAGCGTGACCAAGGCCAGCGAGGCCGCCCTCGCCGGCGTGGACACCACCCCGGCCGTGGCCGCCCCGAAGGCCAAGGAGGCCGCGCTGGCCGCCGAGCAGGGCTCCGTCGACGGCGCCCCCCGACTGGTCGTCTGGGCCGCCGAGGGCACCCCGAAGCTCGCCTGGGAGACCGTGGTCAACGGCCGCGAGTCCGACGGCACCCCGAGCAAGCTGCACGTCGTCACCGACGCCAAGACCGGTGCCGTGCTCAGCAAGGCGGACGGCATCAAGCGCGGCACCGGCACCGGCGTGTTCGTCGGCACCGTCCCGCTGACCACCACCCAGAGCGGCTCGACCTACTCGCTCAAGGACGCCAGCCGCGGCGGCCAGTACACCACCGACATGGCCAACGGCACCTCCGGCAACGGCACGCTGTTCTCCAAGTCCTCCGACACCTGGGGCAACGGCCAGGCCAGCAACCGCGAGTCCGCGGCCGTCGACGCCCAGTACGGTGCCGCCGCCACCTGGGACTTCTACAAGAACACCTTCGGCCGCACCGGCATCAAGAACGACGGCGTCGGCGCGATGAGCCGGGTGCACTACGACACCGGCTACGTCAACGCCTTCTGGGACGACAGCTGCTTCTGCATGACCTACGGCGACGGCAGCGGCGACACCCACCCGCTCACCGAGATCGACGTCTCCGGCCACGAGATGAGCCACGGCGTCACCTCGGCCACCGCCAACCTGAACTACTCGGGAGAGTCCGGCGGCCTCAACGAGGCCACCTCCGACATCATGGGCACCGGCGTCGAGTGGTACGCCAACCTGCCCTCCAACCCGCCGAACTACTGGATCGGCGAGCTGATCAACCTGAACGGCAACGGCACGCCGCTGCGCTACATGGACAAGCCCTCCAAGGACGGCACCTCGGCCGACTCCTGGTACTCGGGCGTCGGCAACCTGGACGTGCACTACTCGTCCGGCGTCGCCAACCACTTCTTCTACCTGCTGTCCGAGGGCAGCGGCGCGAAGACCATCAACGGCTTCAACTACAACAGCCCGACGGCCAACAACATCACCGTCACGGGCATCGGCCGGGACAAGGCGCTGCAGGTCTGGTACAAGGCGCTGACCGCCTACATGACCTCCACCACCAACTACGCCGCCGCCCGCACCGCGACCCTGAACGCGGCCACCGACCTGTACGGCGCCAACAGCGCCGAGTACAACGCGGTCGCCACCGCCTGGGCCGCCGTCAACGTCGGCTCGCTGCCCAACCCGGGCGGGGTCAGCGTCACCAGCCCGGGCAACCAGTCCACCGCGGTGGGCGGTTCGGTCAACCTGCAGATCAAGGCCTCGGGCGGGACGGCCCCGCTGTCCTACTCGGCCAGCGGCCTGCCGGCCGGCCTGGCCATCAACGCCAACACCGGTGTGATCACCGGCTCGCCGACCGCCGCGGGCAGCTCCAACGTGACGGTCACGGTGAAGGACTCGGCCGGCAAGTCCGGGACCACCAGCTTCACCTGGACGGTCACCGGTGGTGGCGGCGGTTCCTGCACCCCGGCCCAGCTGCTGGGCAACCCGGGCTTCGAGACGGGTACGGCGTCGCCCTGGACGGCGTCGTCCGGTGTGATCGACAACAGCACCTCCGAGCCGGCCCACGGCGGCAGCTGGAAGGCCTACCTGGACGGCTACGGCAGCGCCCACACGGACACGCTGTCCCAGACGGTGACCATCCCGGCGGGCTGCAAGGCGACGCTGAGCTTCTGGCTGCACATCGACACCGCGGAGACGGGTTCGACGGCGTACGACAAGCTGACCGTCGCGGTGAACGGGACCACGTTGAAGACCTACTCCAACGTGGACGCCGCGGCCGGCTACCAGCAGCGCACCTTCGACCTGTCGGCGTACGCGGGCCAGACGGTCACCCTGAAGTTCACCGGCACCGAGGACGCCTCGCTGCAGACCAGCTTCGTGATCGACGACACCTCCATCCAGACCGGCTGACACCCGGTCGGTAGGCAGGTCCGGTAGGCAGGTCCGGTAGACAGGACTGGTAGACGGGACCGGCAAGCAGGCCCGGCGGCTTCGGCCGCCGGGCCTGTGGCGTGTCCGGCGCCGGTCCGCACCGCTTCCCGTACCGCCTCCCTTGCTGCCTCTCGCACCGCTTCCCGTACCGATGAGGAAACGTTTCACCGCCTGTCTTGACGGTGTCATTCCATGGCTCTAGGTTCTCTGCAAGTTTCCGGCAAGTTTCAGAAACCTCATGCAGGATCCCTCGGCTGCCCCGCACCAGCCACCCCCATGGAGACGACGTGGTCACCACCCCCACCCGCCGGTCCGCCCGCACGGCCGGCGCGCTCGCCGCCGCGGCGGCGCTCGCGCTCTCGCTCGGCACCGCCCTGGGCACCCCCACCGCCCAGGCCGTACCGCCCGCCAACAACGGCAAGGACGTCACCGCCACCCTCTTCGAGTGGCGCTTCGACTCGGTCGCCCAGGCCTGCACCACCACCCTCGGCCCCAAGGGCTACGGCTTCGTCGAGGTCTCGCCGCCCCAGGAGCACATCCAGGGCCCGCAGTGGTGGACCTCGTACCAGCCGGTCAGCTACCGGATCGCCGGCCGGCTCGGCGACCGGACCTCCTTCAAGAACATGGTCGACACCTGCCACGCGGCCGGCGTCAAGGTGATCGCCGACACCGTGATCAACCACATGACGGCGGGCTCCGGCACCGGCACCGGCGGCACGGTGTACACCAAGTACAACTACCCGGGCACGTACCAGGACCAGGACTTCCACACCTGCCGCCAGCCGATCACCAACTACCAGGACCGCACCAACGTGCAGGACTGCGAGCTGGTCAACCTCGCCGACCTGGACACCGGCAGCAGCTACGTCCAGACCACCATCGCCCACTACCTGGACGACCTGGGCTCACTGGGCGTGGACGGCTACCGGATCGACGCCGCCAAGCACATCGCCGCCACCGAACTCGCCGCCATCAAGGCCAAGATGGCCAACCCCAACGCCTACTGGGTGCAGGAGGTCATCTACGGCGCCGGCGAACCGATCCAGCCGAGCGAGTACACCGGCAACGGCGACGTCGACGAGTTCCGGGTCGGCACCGACCTCAAGCGCGTCTTCACCAGCGACAAGCTCGCCAACCTCAGCGGCTGGGGCGCCTCCTGGGGCTACCTGCCGAGCAGCCAGGCGCGCAGCTTCGTCGACAACTGGGACACCGAGCGCAACGGCTCCACCCTCAACTACACCTACGGCAACACCTACACGCTGGCCAACGTCTTCCTGCTGGCCTCGACCTACGGCTCGCCCAACGTCTACTCCGGCTACGCCTTCACCAACAACGACGACGGCCCGCCCAACGGCGGCACCGTCAACGCCTGCTACCAGGACGGCTGGAACTGCACCCACGCCTGGCGGCAGATCGCCAACATGGTCGGCTTCCGCAACGCGGTCGCGGGCACCGGGGTGACCGACTGGTGGTCCAACGGCAACAACGCGATCGCCTTCGGCCGCGGCAACCGGGGCTACGTCGCGATCAACCACGAGAGCGGCGCGATCACGCAGACCTTCCAGACCGGGCTGCCCGCCGGGACGTACTGCGACGTCCAGCACGGTGACCCCCAGCCCGGCGGCGGCTGCACCGGCCCGACCTACCAGGTCGGCGCCAACGGGCAGTTCACCGCGACGGTCGGCGCGGGCGACGCGGTCGCGCTGTACGTCCAGCCCGGGACGACCGTCTCCGGCGCCTCCTTCAACGTCAACGCGACCACCGTGCCCGGGCAGAACATCTACCTGGTGGGCGACGCCCCGGCACTCGGCGGCTGGGACCCGGCCAAGGCGCTGCCGCTGTCCTCGGCCGGCTACCCGGTCTGGTCGCTCGCGCTCTCGTTGCCGGCCGGCACCCCGTTCCAGTACAAGTACCTGCGCAAGGACGCGAGCGGGGCGGTGACCTGGGAGTCCGGCGCCAACCGGACGGCGACCGTGCCGGCCTCGGGGAACGTCACCCTGAACGACACCTGGCGGCCGTGAGGCCCGTCGCCGCCCGTCGCGGACCCCCGTCAGCCGTGGGCTGACGGGGGTCCCCCGTCCTCAGCCCAGCCCTCAGCCCCGCCCGATGTACGGCATGGCCGTCGCCATCACCGTGGCGAACTGCACATTGGCCTCCAGCGGCAGCGCCGCCATGTGCCGGACGGTGCGCGCCACGTCCGCGACGTCCATGGTCGGCTCGGGCGCGATCCGGCCGTCCGCCTGCCGCACCCCCGCGCCCATCGCGGCCGTCATGTCGGTCGCCGCGTTGCCGATGTCGATCTGCCCGCAGGCGATCCGGTACGGCCGGCCGTCCAGCGACAGCGACTTGGTCAGGCCGGTGACGGCGTGCTTGGTCGCGGTGTAGGCGATCGAGTGCGGGCGCGGGACGTGCGCGGAGATCGAGCCGTTGTTGATGATCCGGCCGCCCTGCGGGTCCTGGGCCCGCATCTGCCGGAAGGCGGCCCGGGCGCACAGGAAGGCGCCGGTCAGGTTGAGGTCGACCACCGCGCGCCAGTCCTCGACGGACAGCTCCTCCACCGGGACGGCCGGGCCGAAGGTCCCGGCGTTGTTGAACAACAGATCAACGCGGCCGCACCGCTCGACGGCCGTCGCGAACAGCGCGTCCACCGCGGCCGGGTCGGTGACGTCGGTCGGCACCACCTCGGCGGGGGCGGAACCCGGGACGGCGCAGAGCGCGGCCGTCTCCTCCAGCTGTCCGGCCCGGCGCCCGGCCAGCACCGTCCGCCAGCCGGCCGCGGCCAGCTCGACCGCGACGGCCCGGCCGACGCCGCTCCCGGCTCCGGTGACGACGGCGATCTGCTCGGGCATGGCGCTCTCCTCGTGGGGTCGGTACCGGTACGGTCACGTTCCGCCCGGACGGCGCCGGGGGCGTGCTGAGGCGATCGTTCCGGATGTGCGGCCCGCCGTCACTGGTCAAAGCGCCCAAAATCCGGGCGGCCGGGCCGGTCGGCCACTGTGGCCCCCGCCGTCCGGCCCCCGCCGTCCGACGGTGGTGGTGCGGGCCTTTACCTGATCGCGAACAAACATTGGATTTCCGGTGGCCACCTCGCAACCGGCCGACCCCGGGCCACGTCATAAGATCGCAGGAAGGTGCGCTTCCGCGAGGGGCGGTGCACCAGCCGCTCCGGGGACGCACAGCGCCGCGCCCCGAGCCTGTCCGGCCCCACCGGGGGGCCGCCGCCCGGTCCCACCGCCGGGCGCGACATCGGTCGGAGAGTCCTCACCGTGCTTAGGCAGTCGTCCCGTTCCCGTGCCGTCCTGACCGGCGCCGCCGTGCTCACCCTGGCCGCCTCGCTCGCGGCCTGCGGAGGCTCCGACGGCGGGAAGGGGAACGGCTCCTCGGCCGACGGGAGCCCGGTGGCGACCACCGGCAGCCCGACCGCGGGCGGCAGCGGCGCCGCCGGGACGCCCTCCGCCGAGCAGCCGCCCACCCCGGCCAACGGCAAGGTGATGATGCCGACCGGCCCGGCCGCCGACCTGAAGAAGGTCCGGGACACCGGCGCCGGTCCGATCATGATGACCAAGGTGGCCGGCGCGAAGTCCGGCGTCACCGGTCAGGTCTGGGTCTGGCTGCCGCCCGAGTACAACGACCCCAAGTTCGCCAAGACCGGCTTCCCGGTGCTGACCCTCTACGCGGGCGGCCAGAGCAACGGCTACAACACCTGGACCGACAACCAGCTGCCGATCCAGGAGGTGGATGAGCAGCTGGCCAAGCAGGGCAAGGCCCACCCGTTCATCATGATCATGCCGGTGCAGAACTTCAACAGCGACGAGAAGAACGCGCTGGACTGCTCCGACATCCCGGGCCAGCCCAAGATGGGCACCTGGATGGCCGAGGACATCCCGGCCTGGGTGCGCGCCAACTTCCGCACCCTGAAGGGCCGGGACAGCTGGGGCGTGATGGGCGCCTCCACCGGCGGCTTCTGCAGCGCCAAGATGGCACTGCAGTACCCGGACGTCTACAAGGCCGCGGTGCCGATCGACGGGTACTTCATCCCGGACTCCGGGCTGTGGAAGGGCCACGACGCCGAGAAGGCGGCCAACAACCCCAACCTGCTGATCACCCAGGGCAAGGCCGACGTCAAGATGTACGTCACCGCGGGCGGGGCCAACGGCTACGAGAAGGACGTGGTCAAGAGCTGGGTCGCCAAGGCCGTCGCTCCGGTGACCATCCAGTACTACGAGCAGCCCGGTGGCAAGCACCTCACCTCGGACTTCAAGAAGATGATCCCGGACACCCTGCAGTGGCTCTCCACCAACCTGGAGGGCCCGGCCTCGGACTGACCCGAGCAGGACCCCGAGCGGCACCCCTAGCGGCACCCGGGAGCCCTCCCGCCCACCTGGCGGGAGGGCTTCCGTCGTACCCGGCGGCGGTTGTCGGGGGCGGTGGTCGGGGGCGGTGGTCGGGGCGGGCGTCGCGGGCGGTCGCCGAGGCGGGCGTCGCAGCTGCGCGCAGGCCCGTGACCTGCGCGTCAATCGGACATTGATTCGCTTCTGATCGACTGCGGGCACCTTGGATGGGGCGGTCCTCACCGGCCGCCCCGTCCGCCTCGCCCCGTCGTGAAAAGAGTGTCATGCCGATCCACCTGCTGCCCCCGCCCGCCGTCTCCGTCCCCGCCCAGGCGGCGCCCGGAGTCGACCCCCGGGACACGTACGGGCCGGCCATGGACGAGGAGCCGGTCACCGCCCGGTTCGCCGGACTGCGGCTGGTGCACGCCGCCATCCGCCGGGACCTCGCCCGGCTCCCCAACGCGCTGCGACTGCTCCAGCCCGACGAGGAGGACAAGGGCGAGGCACTGCTGCGGCACTGGACCTTCATGACCGCGATGCTGACCTGCCACCACGAGCAGCAGGACACCCGGATCTGGCCGATCGTGCGGCGCTTCGCCCCCGAGCTGCGGCTGCTGCTCAACTGGCTGGAGGCCGACCACCACAACCTGGACCACTCCTTCACCCGGGTCACCACGCTGGTCCGGATCGCCAGCCGGGACACCGGCAGCGCCTGGCCGGTCGCGTACGCGATGGAGGACCTGGCGGCCCGGCTGGAGACCCACCTGCGGATCGAGGAGCGGCAGTTGCTGCCCCGGATGGACCGGGTGGTCCCCGACACCTCCCGGCTCGGCGGGCTCGCCGAACTGCTCGACCTGCTGCGCTCGGCGGACGGCCCGGGCACGGCCGACGCGCTGGCCTGGCTGCTGGACGGGGTCGCCCCGGAGCTGGTCGAGCGGCTGCTGGCCGAGTGCGACGACGACGTGGCCCGCAACTGGCCGCACTGGCAGGCGACCTACCAGCGCTGCACCGCGCCGCTGTGGGGACCGACGGGCGGCACGGCGGACAGCGGCCGGGGAAGCCTGGCCGAGTGACCACCGAGCGCTTTTCGCGGTCGTCGATCTACGCGCGTGGCATGTGCGGCTGACATATGCCCGGGCGCCGGGCGCCTGGCGTCGAAGGGCGACGTCCGCTACTCCGGCAGCCGGTTGAGCCACTCCAGCGGAGCGACCCGGATCGCGGTGTGCGGCGACCCGTCCCACTCCACCGGCAGCCCGACCGTCTCCACCGCGGCCACCACGGCCCGCCCGATCTCCACCGTCCGCCGCTCCGACACCTCCTCCGACTCCTCCCCGGTACGGAAACCGCCGTAGCGCAGCATCAGTCCGCGTCCGGCCACGGCGGCCTCGGTGTCCTGCTGGTGGAAGAAGACGAAGCCCCGCGAGTCCTCCTCGGCCTCGCCGCCGATCTCCGCGTACCCGCACCCGGCGCAGCAGGTGAAGTCCATCGCCGCGACGATGCCCTGATCCTCCAACAGGTCGAAGGCCTCCTCCAGCCTGTCCACGTCCGTGAACTCCGGCCAGTCGGCCTGCTCGGCCAACCGCTCGGTCCACAGCGGAGCGACGATCCGCTCCGCCTCCTCCTGCGTCAGCCCCTGGTCGTCGAGGACCTCGACCAGGGACTCGGCTATCTCGTCCGGCTCCTGGAAGCCGCACCGGATCAGCTCGCGAGCCCGCTCCTGGGCTTCGAGCAGCACGTCGGGGGTGAGCGCCGTCTCCTGGGTCATGTCCGCATCCTCGCACCCAGCACTGACAATTCCGGCGCGCGCTCCGCGCCGGTGCGCTACCGTCCGCCGGTGATCTCTCTGCTGCAACCCCCGTTGCTCACCCGGCTGCTGGCCGCCGAGCGCATCCTGGTCGCCGGAGCCGGCGGCGGCTTCGACGTGTACGCCGGGCTCCCGATCGCCCTCGCCCTGCGCGCCGCGGGCAAGGAGGTGCACCTGGCCAACCTCTCCTTCACCCACCTCTACGGCCTGCCCGGCGAGGTCTGGCAGGAGCCGGACGTGGCCAGGATCGGGCCGGACACCGAAGCCCCCGAGGGCTACTTCCCGGAGCGCACGCTGGCCCGCTGGCTGCGGCTGCACGGCATGCCCGACACCGTGTGGGCCTTCCCCACGGTGGGCGTCCGCCCGCTGCGCGCCGCCTACCGCAGGCTCGTCGCCCACCTGGGCGTGGACGCGATCCTGCTGGTGGACGGCGGCACCGACATCCTGATGCGCGGCGACGAGGCCGGACTCGGCACCCCCGAGGAGGACATGGCCAGCCTGGCCGCGGTGGCGGGGCTCACCGAGGTGCCCGAACGGCTGGTCGCCTGCCTGGGGTTCGGCATCGACGCCCACCACGGAGTCAGCCACGGCCTGGTGCTGGAGAACCTCGCCGCGATCGACCGGGCCGGCGGCTACCTCGGCGCCTTCTCCATCCCGCGCGGCAGCCGCGAGGGCGCGCTCTACCTGGACGCCGTCGAGCACGCCCGGGCGGCCTTCCCCACGCACCCCAGCATCGTCAACGGTTCGGTCGCGGCGGCGCTGCGCGGCGAGTTCGGCGACGTGCGGTTCACCGAGCGGACCAAGGACAACGAGCTGTTCGTCAATCCGCTGATGACGCTCTACTTCGGCGTCACGGTCGAGGCGCTGGCCGCCGAGAACCGCTACCTGGAACGGCTGGAGCACACCGTGCAGACCCGGCAGATCGCCACCGTGATCGAGGAGTTCCGGGACGAACTGCCCCGTCGGCGCCCACCCCGGCCGTTCCCGCACTGACCCTCCGCGCACGGGACCGCGGGCGGGGCGCCGTCGCGGTCAGTGCGGGGAGAGCCGGAACTCCAGGTTCCCGAACCGCACCTGGTCGCCCGGCCGCACCGGGATCCCGCCCGCGATCCGCCGCCCGTTCACATGGGTGCCGTTGGTCGACCCGAGGTCGTACAGCACCCAGCCGCCGTTCTCGTGCCGCAGCTCGGCGTGGTGCCGGGAGACCGAGGCGTCGTGCAGCCGCAGCCCCGAGCCGGGGATCCGTCCGATCGTCAACAGCCGTGCCCCGGCCTGCGGCAGGCTCAGCCCGGGCAGCCGCTCGGCCCGCCAGGCCCGGTTCAGCCGGGCGCCGAAGCCCGACACCCGGCCGACCGTCCGCAGCACGAAGCGCTCGACCGGCCCGCCGGTGGGCAGCCCGGCCACCGCCGCGTCCAACTCGGCGCGGCTGGTGGCCTGGAGGACGACGTCCATCCGGCCGAGGAAGGTGTCGTACGACAGCCGGCCGCTGCCCGCGCCGTCCCGGAGCAGTCCGAGGGCCTGGTCCCGTTCGGCGTCGGAGGGCCGGACGTGGCCGGTGGGGAACTCAGGCTGCGTCATGGCCCGATTGTCGGATCGCCCGGCTCCGACTGTCCAGATCACGCGGTGCCCCGGCGCTTGGTTCGTACCTCACTGAGCGACAGACGCCCGCCCCACCCGCGCGGTTCCAGCCGGCGGACGGGTGTTCGGCCGGGCGTTCGGCCGGGTGCCCGGTCGGGCGTTCAGCCCTTCCGGGCGGCCGCCAGGATCTTCACCGTGGTGTGCAGGAACCGGGAGGTCACCGCCCCGCGGTACTGCTTGCCGAACATCTCCTTGGTGACCCACTTGCCGTCCTGGAGGTGCACCACGATGTAGGCGGCCCCCGGATCGGCGCCGAGCACCTCGACGTCGCCCTTCGCCGAGCGGTGCGGCACGGCCAGCTCGGCCGGCAGCGGCTCGGAGAGGAAGGCGATCACCAGCCGGACGTCCGGCGTCACCTCGACACCCCGGAACGGTTCGGCGGCGAGCAGCTCGGCCACCTCGTCGACCGTCCGCAGCAGCACCGGCACCGGATAGCCGAGCTCCTGCTCCAGGTGCGCCTCGATCCGTGCGGTCAGCGCGGCCCGGTCCGGTTCGTCCGTGCTGAAGAAGACGTTCCCGCTCTGGATGTACGAGCGGACGTTCCCCAGGCCCAGTTCGGCGAAGAGCGCCCGCAGCCGCTCCATCTTCACCGTCCGGCCACCGACGTTGATGGCCCGCAGGAAGGCGATGTACGTGGTCGTGGAGGTCGTGGTGGTCACCCGGCCAGTGTGGCACCGGCCACTGACACCGCCCCTCCCGAGGGCCGCCGCCCGCCCGGCGGCTGTCCGTGCCCGGTGTCACACTGGCGCCATGGCAACCTGGCAGGACTTCGAGCAGGAGGCACCCGAACTCGCCGCCCTGGTACGGGCCCGGTTCGAGGCGAACAAGCACCACGTCCTGGCGACGCTGCGCAAGGACGGCTCGCCCCGGGTGAGCGGCACCGAGGTCGACTTCGTCGGTGCCGACGCCTGGATCGGGTCGATGTACGGCGCGGTCAAGGCCCGCGACCTCCAGCGGGACGCCCGCTTCGCGCTGCACGCCCATCCGGGGGACGAGACCATGGCCGGCGGGGACTCCAAGCTGGCCGGTCGCGCCGTGGAGGTCACCGACGAGAGCGAGCTCGCCGCCTTCGCCGCCGACCTGCCCGAGCCGCCGCCCACCCCGTTCCACCTCTTCCGGCTGGACCTCCGGCAGGTGGTGCACACCGCGCTGGAGGAGGAGGCCCTGTGGGTCCTCAACTGGCACCCGGGCCGGCCGGTGGAACAGATCCGGCTCCACTGACCGGCCCGGTCCGGCCGACCGCGCGCCGCGCGGGCCTTACGGCAGAACGGACTTGAGCGCCTCGGGGGTCCGGGCCACGATCGCGTGCCCGTCGTCCGCGGTGATGATCGGGCGCTGGATCAGCACCGGGTGCTCGGCCATCGCCGCGATCCAACGCTCCCGGTCGCCCGCCTCCCGCGGCCACGCCCGCATCCCCAGGTCCTTGGCGATCTGCTCGTCGATGCGGGTGATGTCCCACGGTTCCAGGCCCAGGCGCTCCAGCACCTGCTCCAGCTCGGCCACGCTCGGCGGGTCCTCCAGGTAGCGCCGCACGGTGTACTGCATCCCGGCGGCGTTCAGCCCGGTGAGGGCCGCGCGGCACTTGCCGCAACGCGGGTTGATCCAGATCTCCATGCCGACCAGCCTAAGGCGTGTCCGACGATTCCCGCCGGGTGTGGAACGGCGGCGCCGCCCGGACGGCGGCCGGGGGAGCCGCGCGCCGACCCGGCGGCACCGACCGGACCGGGCCCCGGCCCGACCCCCTTCCGTCGGGAACTCCGCCGCGCCCGCCCGTGGTTCAGGAACCAGGGAACCGGGACGGCGGAGCCGTCGGAGGGGAGCACCGCATGGACGGCGAGGCGATCATCGAGCAGCTGATGACCACGGAGGTCAGGGCCGACCCGTACCCGCTCTACGCCAGGGCGCACGAGCTCGGCCCGGTGGTCCCGGCCGGGGACGGGATGTTCCTGGTGAGCGGGTACGCGGCGGTCAACCGGGTGCTGCGCACCCCCGCCTTCGGGGTGGCGACCGCCGACATGATGGCCGGCGTCGCCCCCGAGTTCGCCGGGCACTCCTCGCTCGCCCTGTTCGGCCGCTCGATCCTCCAGCGCAACGCCCCCGACCAGCTCCGGGTCCGCTCGCTGATCGCCTCGGTGTTCACCGCCCGGCGGGTCGCCGCGCTGCGCCCGGCCGTGGCGGCGGCCGTCGCCCGGCTGCTGGACGAGCTGGCCGAGCGGGGCGCCGACGGCTCCCCGGTGGACTTCATGGACGCCTTCGCCTTCCGGCTGCCGGTCGGGGTGATCTGCGAGCTGCTCGGCGTCCCGGAGCGGGACCGCTACCGCTTCCGCGACCTCGCCGCCGACCTGACCGTCGCACTGGAGATCATCCAGGACCTCGACGACCTGGACGCGGCCGACCGGGCCGCCGACGAGCTGTCCGGGTACTTCGTCGAGCTGGTCGCCGAGCGCCTGGCCCGCCCGCAGGACGACCTGGTCAGCGACCTCGCCCGGATCGCCGTCGCGGACGGCGAGCGGCTGTCCGGCCCCGAGCTGCTGGCCAACCTGGTGCTGCTGCTGGTGGCCGGCTTCGAGACCACCACCAACCTGCTGGGCAACGGCCTCGCCCTGCTGTTCCGCCACCCCGGGGCGGCCGCCGAGCTGCGCGGCGGCGCCGTCACCCCGGCCGGGTTCACCGACGAGGTGCTGCGCTTCGACTCCCCGGTGCAGGCCACCGCGCGGGTCGCCCTCGACGAGGGCCTGGCCGTCGAGGGGCTGCCGGTCCCGTCCGGCAGCGGGCTGACCCTGCTGCTCGGCGCGGCCAACCACGACCCGGCCCGGTACGACCGCCCCGGGGTGTTCGACCCGCACCGCACCGACAGCCAGCCGCTGAGCTTCGGCGGCGGCCAGCACTTCTGCCTGGGCTACCAGCTGGCCCGGCTGGAGGGCGAGGTCGCGGTGTCGGCCCTGCTGGACCGTTTCCCCCGGCTCGCCCCCGGCGGCGTCCCGACCAGGCGTGACCGTCTGGTGCTGCGGGGTTACGAGACGCTGCCGGTGACGGTGCGGTGACCGCCCGCCGTCGATCCGGCCCGCGGTCCGGTCCGGAAAACCGGGACGTTCGGCCGTTCGTGACCTGGCCGTCCGTAGAGGAGCATGGAGGGACGAATCCGGTCATTCCTGGCGAATGACCGGAGCCGGCCAGCCAGGAGGTCCTCGCCGTGTCAGCACCCCGCCCGCCGCAGCTCGCGGTCGCGAAGCCCCGGGTGCCGCGCTGGGTGCCGTGGCTGCCGGTCATCCTGCTGGTCCTGGACCTGACCGCGGAGGCCGTCGTCCCGGACGCGGTCGCCGCCGGCTTCCTACTGACCGCCCTGCCGGTGGTGGCCGCGTTCAGCTACGGCCCGGCGCTGACCGCCGCCACCACGGGCGGCGCGCTGACCCTCCAGCTGCTGCTGGCCCTGCGGGCGGGCCACATCAACGAGCAGCACCACGTCTGGGTCTACATCGCCACCGCCCTGTCCGGCGTGATGGGCACCGCCCTGTCCTGGCAGCGCACCCGGCAGAACCGCAACCTGCTGCACGCCCGTACGGTCGCCGAGACCCTCCAGCGCACCGTGCTGCGCCCGGTCCCGGAGCGGGCCGGCGGCCTGCGGGTGGCCGGGCTGTACCGCCCGGCCCAGGCCGAGGTGCTGGTCGGCGGGGACCTCTACGAGGTGTGCGACACCCGCTTCGGGGTCCGGGTGCTGCTCGGCGACGTCCGCGGCAAGGGCCTCGGCGCGGTCCGCACCGTCGCCGACGTGCTCGGCGCCTTCCGGGCGGCCGCCCACGACACCCCGGGCCTGGTCGAGCTCGCCGACCAGCTGGACCGCGCGGTGCTGCGCGACGCGGCCGACCGCGGCGACGACGAGCTGTTCGTCACCGCCGTCCTGCTCCAGTACCGCGCGGGCACCGACTGCGTGGAGATCGTCAACCGCGGCCACACCACCCCGCTGCTGCTCACCAGGGGCACCATCGCCCCGGTGTCCTGCGCCGACGAGCTCCCGCTCGGCCTCGGCCACCTCGGCCCCGAGGACGAACCCGCCAAGCCGACCACCGTCGCCCTGCCCCCGGGCCACACCGTGCTGCTCTACACCGACGGCGTCAGCGAGGCCCGCGACGCCGCCGGCGCCTTCTACCCCCTCGCCCCACGGCTCGCCGCCCTCGGCAGCACCGCACCCGACCGCCTGGTCTCCTTCCTCGCCCAGGACGTCCACGAGTACGCCGGCCTCCTCGCCGACGACCTCGCCGTCCTGGCCCTCACCCCCGAGTAGCGCCGTCCGGAGCACGCCCCGCTCCAGCCCCGACACGGATGTACCCGGCCGGATCACTCCCCGGCCGGGCACACCTCGTCCTGCGGCCGCTGCCACTGGCCGACGCGACGTTCAGACCTGCTCGCGCGAGGGAGGGGAGACGTGGAAGACGAACGACAGGGCGTCCACCGTCGAGCGGGCGGCCGCGAGCGCCTCGTCCGCCGTCGGGGCCGCTGCGCGGGCGCGGGCGATACGGGTGAAGGACCCGGCGAGACCGGTGAGTTGCGAGCCCTCGGGCAGCAGTACCGTGACGTTCGGGTCGGTCAGCCCCGGGTCACCGTCCGCCAGGCCCATGAAGGTGCCGGTGACCTCCGGGGCGGTGTACCAGATGGCCTCACAGTGCCGGGCGCGCTCGGACTCCAGGACGGCGCGGATCTCCGGCAGTACCTTGAGGCCGGAGGCCTGCTGGGTCTGGAACTCGATCATGTCCACCCCCGTGGCGTCCTTGGCCAGGTTGAAGATCTCGTCGCCGCCCACCCGCAGATGGGTCTCGATGATCCGCGGGCCCTCGGCGGTGAGGACGATCTCGGTGTGCGTCGGGCCGAACTCGATGCCGAGGGCGTCCAGTACGCGCATCACGTGATCACCGATCGCCTCCTGCGCGGCGGCGTCCAGCGGGGCGGGGAGGACGTGGCCGAGCTCGACCATGTCCCGAGGATCGGAGTACTTCCGGGTGATCGCGACGACCACGTGCTCGGCGGCCTCGGAGAATGCCTCGACGCTGTACTGCGGCCCCGTGTGGTACTGCTCCGCGAGCACGCCGAGACGGGCGATCCCCGGGAAGTCACCGGTCGCCGCGCGGTAGGCCGCGGACGCCTCCTGCGGAGTGTGCACGAGGGTGACCCCGAAGCTGGCCGTACCCGCCGTCGGCTTGACGATGAACGGGTACCCGGTGTTCTCGCCGAACGAGAGCAGGTCGGACTCCGCCTCCGCGCGTGCCGCCGTCGTGTCCTCCACACCCGCCTCGCGCAGCCGCTCCCGCATCGAGTGCTTGTCCTGCACCAGGCGTACCGTCTCCGGGCTGTGCGTGGCGACGCCCAGTGCCGAGCCCACCGCGGCCGCGCGGTCCTGGTCGTGCTCCCAGAACGCCGTGATCCGGGTGACGGGCTGAGCCGCGTGGACGGTGCGGGCGAGCGCGACGACCTCGTCCAGCGGGGCGTCCTGGCGCACCGCGAGCACTCGTGCGTAGTGGCCGGACTCGGTGATCCGGGCCAGGTGCTCGGGCCGGCAGATCACCGAGATCGTGGCGCCCGGGTCCAGTTCCAGAAGCCGGGCCGCGAAGTCCAGGCGCGGGCCGATCGCGAACATCAGGTAGTGGTCGCGAGCGGGGGAGGGGACGAGGTCAGACACGGGACACGGTCCTTTCGAAGGTGGGAGTCGAGGTGGCGACGGTGAAGGGCCGCGCGGCCACGGAGAAGGCCGCGGTGGCGGCGGCGAAGAGAGCGGCGAGGACCAGCCAGCCGACCGGCCCGGCCGGCAGCACGAAGGCCGTCATCAGGAACGGACCGACGATCAGCTGAGCGCTCATGCCCATGCTGAACACGGACAGGTACTGCGGGCGCGAGCGCTCCGGGGCCATTTCGTACGACAGCTCCCAGGCGGCCACGGCGTGCAGGTTCTCGCCGACCGTCAGCGAGACCACGGCGAGCAGCACGGCCACCAGCGCGACGGCGACACCGCCGCCGTCCGCTGCGGCGAACAGCACACAGGAGAGGACCAGCGGAACGCAGGTCCAGCGCAGCAGCCGCAGCGCGTTCGAGAAGCCCTGGGCGAACCGGGCCACGAACACCTGGAGGACCACTGTCAGCACGGTGTTGACGGCGAGGACTACGGAGCTCGCCCCCGCGGGCAGTCCGGCCTGCCTGGTCATCCACAGAGGCACGAGGATGAACAGGACCGAGTCGTTCAGCAGGAGGACGGAGTTGGCGAGCGTGGCCGTCAGGAACCGGCGGTCCCGGTACGGCGAGCCCGTCGGACCGGGACGCTGGCCGCGGCCCGGTGGTGCATTCGGCTCCGGACGGTCCCCGGGCTCCGCCACCGCCGCCGGCTGCGCGGCCGGGCGTGCCCCCGCCTTGCGGATCAGGAGCGCCACCGCCACGAACGCGGCCCCGTTGAAGACGAAGAGCGCGGTGAACGCGGCGCGTGAGTGGGCGGACTGTACGACGGCCGCGAGGAGGAAGCCCACGGTCATCCCGGCGTTGCTCACCGCGCGCAGCGAGGCCATGGTCCGGGTCCGCCGGTCCGGTGACTCCAGCTCGCCCACCACCACCTGCAGCAGCGGCAGCGCCGCGCGCGTGGTGACCGTGATCAGGCAGGTGACGGCGAAGTAGCCGGCGTACCCGTCGACGAAGGCGTACGCGATGAAGCCTGCGGCCCGCGCCAGGGTCAGACCCACGTACACGGGCAGTGTCCCGATCCGCCCGGCCAGCGCCCCGAAGGGAGCCGGACCGAGCAGGCCCAGTACGTTGGCCGCGGTGAGTGCGCCACCCACCGCCACCGCCGGGATCCCGACGAGGCCCACGAAGTAGAGGGTCGCGGCGGCCAGGAACATGCCGACGGCGACGGCGTCGACGGCCGCACCGAGCGCGAGGGTCCGTCCGTTGCGGGAAGCCGGGAGCAGGTCAGCGAACTTCATGCGGCAGCCCCTGAGCGAGTACCGCGAGCGGTGGCCTGGGGATCAGGTAGAAGTGGTCGCCCGGCACGGTGTGGTGGTGGAACGACCCTTCGGTCACGGCCGCCCAGGCCGCGGCGTGCGCTCGGCCCACCTGGGGGTCGGCGTCGCCGGCGATGGCGGTGACCGGGCAGGCCAGCAGTGGTCCGGGCCGGTGCCGGTAGGCGTCGAACATCCGGAAGTCCCCGCAGACGTACGGCAGGACCAGCTCGCGCAGGTCCGGGTCGCTCAGCAGCTCGGCGTCGGTGCCGCCCAGCGACACCAGGGCGTCCGCGATGGCCTCGTCGTCCATGTCGGTCGTGTCGGAGCCGCCGTCGGGGTGCGCCAGGTGCGGGGCGCGGGCGCCGGAGGCGTACAGGTGGACCACCGGCCGGCCGGCTGCCTGGAGCCGTCGGGCCGTCTCGTACGCGACGACCGCGCCCATGCTGTGGCCGAGGAAGGCCATGGGCCGCTCGTCCGGCAGCGACTGCAGGGTGTCCGCGATGTCTCCGGCCAGCCGGTGCAGATCGGTGGCGGGCGCCTCGTCGAGCCGGGCCGCGCGGCCCGGGTAGCAGACCGCGTGGATCTCGTACTCGGGCAGGTGCCGGGCCCATCCGTGGAAGAAGGAGGCCGATCCGCCGGCGTGCGGGAAGCAGACGAGGCGGTGGGTCGCCTCCGGGCGAGGGACGGGGCACTTCAGCCAGGTCGTCACTGTTGTCGTCATCGTCGCTCTCCCGCCGTGATCAGCGATTCCACGAGGGCCGTCTGCTGTGCCAGGCTCGGGCCCGTCATCAGCGCGCGGACCGGAACACGGACTCCGAGGTCCTCGCCGAGTCGGCGGGCCAGCCGGACCGCCAGGAGCGAGTCGCCACCGAGGTCGAAGAAGTCCGACTCGGGCGACAGCTCGGGCCGGCCGAGCAACTCGGTCCACCGGGCCGACACCGCCTCGCCGGGCGTGGCCGACGTGGCCGCGGTCGGCGGCGAGACGGCGTCACCGCCATCGCCATCGCCACCGCCACCGTCCGACGCGGCCGGCACGCGTGTCCGGATCCGCGCCGCCGGCGCCACCAACTGCGGCCCCGCGAACGCGTAGCCGGGAAGACGCACCGGACGTCCGGGTCCCGCCAGGGTCACCGCGTCGAGCGGAAGTCCGGCGCTCCACAGGCCGGCCAGCGCCGCCAGGGTCTCCTCACCGGGACGCTCCGAGTAGCCCGCGGCGAGGGGTACGGCGGTCAGTCCCGCAGCCTCCGCCATACCGCTCAGCGCCTTGCCGGGGCCGACCTCGACGGCCAGTGCGTCCGGGTGGGCTTCGGCGATCGCCGCCAGCCCGGCCGCGAACCGTACGGTGCTGCGCGCCTGTTCGGCGAACGAACGGGCCTCGACCTCGCTGCCGGCCGCCACCACGGTTCCGGTGGCATTGGACAGGTACGGCAGCCGCGGGCGCCCCAGGGGCACCCCGGCGACGAGTCGCCCGAGCTCCCGGACGGCCGGATCGATCATCGAGGTGTGGAAGGCGTGGCTGGTGTGCAGGCGCCGGGCGCGCTCCCGGTCCCCGAGCCAGGCCTCGAACGCGTTCACCGCGTCGCGGGGCCCGGCCAGGACCGAGCTCTCGGCCGTGTTCACGGCGGCGAGTTCCAGCAGGGGTCCGCCCGCCTCGGTGAACTGCCCGGCCAGCGCCAGCGCCAGGTCCTCACCCACGGCGAGGGACAGCATCGCGCCGGGCGGACAGGACTGCATGGCCCGGCCGCGCAGCGCCACCAGCGCCGCGGCGTCGCCGAGTGGCAGTACGCCCGCCAGCGCCGCCGCGGTCAGTTCGCCGAGGCTGTGGCCGGCCAGGGCGACCGGGGTGAGGCCGAGATCGATCAGGGCGGTGGCCGCCGCGTACTCCACGCAGAACAGGGCCGGCTGGGCCAGCTCGGTCCGCGCCAACTCCTGGGCGGGGAAAGCCGGATCGAAGAGGGCGGAGCTCAGCCGCGCCGCCAGGTCCGGTACGAAGTGCGCCAGGCACCTCTCCAGTGCGGCGCCGAACCCGGGCAGCGCGTCGCGGAACGGCAGCGCCATGCCAGGGCGTTGGCTCCCCTGGCCGGGCAGCAGGAAGATCACGGGGACCGGCCTGCCCGGGTTCGAGGGGGAGCAGGCCGCTTCGCGCAGCCGCTCGGCGAGTTCCCGATGGGTGCGCCCGGTGACGGTCGTGCGGTAGGGCAGCCGGGCCCGGCCGACGGCCAGGGTGTGGGCGATGTCGCCGACGGCTGTGGCGTCCTCCAGCTCCGGCAGCCGGTCGGCGAGGCGCCGCGCTGTGCGCGCCAGCGCCTCCGGGCCGGCCGCGGAGAGCATCAGTACCCGGTCCTGCGGACCACCCGTCGCGGGCTGCGGTTCGCGGGGCCGTGCGGGGGGCTGCTCGACGACGACATGGGCGTTGGTCCCGCCGATGCCGAAGGAACTGACACCCGCCCGGCGCGGGCCCGGGCCGGTCCAGTCGAGCAGGCCGGTGGGCACGTACAGCGGCGAACCGTCGGTCTCCAGCAGCGGGTTGAGGCTGCGGAATCCGGCGACCGGCGGGATCCGGCCCTCGCGCACCACCAACAGGGTCTTGACGAGGGAGACGAGCCCTGAGGCCGCGTCGAGGTGGCCGATGTTGGCCTTCACCGCGCCGACCGCGATCCGGCCCGGTGCGGCGCCCAGGCCGCGCAGCGCGGAGGAGGCGGCCGACCACTCGATGGGATCGCCGACCCGGGTGCCGGTGGCGTGTGCCTCCAGGTAGCCCAGGGTGTCGGCCCCGATACCCGCAGCCGTGAGGGCGGACCGGATGACGGCTGCCTGCCCGGTGGCGGACGGCGCCTGGTAGCCGGCCTTGGCGGAGCCGTCGTTGTTGACCGCGCTGCCGATGATCAGCCCGTACGGGTCGGCGCCGTCGGCGAGGGCGTCCTCGGCCGGGCGCAGGACCACGGCCACCACACCGGAGCCCGCCAGCGCGCCGTCGGCCGAGGCGTCGAAGGGTCGGCACTCGCCGGACGCGGAGAGGATGCCGCCGGGCAGGTGGACGTGCCCGGTCTGTGGGAAGTCGACGGCCGCCGCGACGACCACGGCCTGCTCGCACTCGCCGGCCAACAGGGCCTGCACGGCGAGGTGCACCGCGACCAGCGAGGAGGAGCACGCGGTCAGCACACTCAGCGCCGGGCCGGTCAGCCCGAGCCGGTAGGCGATCCGGGTGGCCATGTAGTCCGGCTCGTTGGCGCGCAGGGCCTCCTCCACACCCGCCGCGTCCAAGGTGTTCGAGGTGAGCATGGCGCGTAGGTAGGCGCTGCTGCTCGCGCTCGCGTACACGCCGGTGACCCGGGGCTCCGTCAGCGGATCACAGCCTGCGTCCTCCAGTGCCGACCAGGCGGCCTCCAGCATCAGTCGGTGCTGGGGGTCCATGAGTTCGCCCTCGCGGGGGCTGATGCCGAAGAGCTCGTGGTCGAACCGGTCGGCGTTCTCCATCAGGCCCCGTACGGGTACGTAGTCGGGGTCGTCCAGGACGGTCGCCGACTCGCCGTCGGCCAGGAGCCGCCCACGGTCCAGGCGCGAGGTGAGGATCTCTCCGCGCAGCAGCGCTTGCCACCAGGAGCCGATGTCGTCGGCGCCGGGGAAGCGGCCCGCGATGCCGGTGACGGCGATGTCGAGGGACGGGTCCCGTTCGTCCCCGGGGGTACCGGGGACGACGGGCTGCACGTTCGGTGCGCTCATCGGGCGGCTCCCTGGAGGGCACGGCGCTGGCGGGCGCGGGCGGCGCGCTCGCGGCGGGCGCGATCGGCACGCGCGTCGGCCGGAGCGGCCTCGCCCGCGCCCGCCCCGCCACCGGCCCGAACGAGCTCGGCCTGGGCCTCGACGGTGGAGCTGCGGAAGAGTTCCACGACGGAGAGGCGTACTCCGGTATGGCGGCCCAGTGCCTCCTGGAGCTGCAGCATGAGCAGTGAATGCCCGCCCAGGTCGTAGAAGTTGACGGTGCTGGGCACCGAGGGGATCCCCAGGACCTCCGCCCACGCGGCCGAGACCTGCGCCAGCACGTCACCGCTGCCGACGGCGGCCTGCGCCGCCTGAGCGACCGGCGCCTGAGCGTCCGAGGTCCGAGCCCGGTCGGCTGCCGCCCGTGCGGCCCGCTCCGTCTCCGCCTCCCGCTCCAGGAGCGAGGCCAGGGCCGTCCGGTCCGCCTTGCCGTTGACGGTGACCGGGAAGGCGTCCACCGCCCGCAGCCCGGCCGGCACGGCCGTCGCGGGCAGCAGCTGTGCCAGCCGTTCCCGTACGGAGGGCAGCGCCGAGGGATCGTCCGTGAGCACGAACCCGGTCAGCCGGGTCCCCGCCGTGTCCGGTACGGCGACGGCGTCGCGGATACCGGGGCAGGACCGCAGCGCCGCCTCCACCGCGCCCAGCTCGACCCGGTGCCCGCGGATCTTGACCTGGCCGTCGCGCCGCCCGAGGAACTCCAGGGTGCCCGTCCCGGTCCAGCGGACCGAGTCGCCCGTCCGGTACATCCGGGCGTCGCCGCCCGCGAACGGGTCCGGGACGAAGGCCTTCGCGGTGGCCTCCGGCTGCCCGAAGTAGCCGCGGGAGACACCGGCGCCGCCGATGTGGAGCTCGCCGGTGATCCCCGGCGGTACCAACCGGCCCGCCCGGTCCAGCACGTACACCCGGGTACCGGGCACGGGGCCGCCGATGTCGACGGGGCCGGCGGCCTCGAAGCGCCGGTAACTCGCCCACACGGTCGTCTCGGTGGGCCCGTACTCGTTCACCAGGGCGGTGGAACCGAGCAGTTCGGTGTGCCGGCGCAGGAGGTTCTCCGGAAGCGCCTCCCCGGCCGTGATCACGGTGGTCAGGCCGGCCGGCAGCCGGCCCAGCCGCTCGCCGGCGGTGAGGATCGCGTCGTACAGGGACGGTACGCACAGCAGGTGTGTCACCGCGTGCCGTTCGATCAGCCCGATCAGCGCTTCCGGGTCGCGGTACTCGTCGGGGCCCGCCACGACGAGCTGCCCGCCCGCGGTCAGCGTGCCCCAGAGCCCGGCGACGGAGGAGTCGAAGGCGAGCGGGGACAGGAGCAGGAAGACGGGCCGACCGGGGTAGATCTCGCGGCGTGCGAGGGTGGAGGCCGCCAGTTGGGCGTGCTCCACCACCACGCCCTTCGGGGTGCCGGTGCTCCCCGAGGTGTAGATGAGGTACGCGGGGTCCTCGGGACGGGTCGCCACCGCCGGGCGTGCCGCGGCCGGCACGTCGGTCACGGGCACACCCCCTCCGCGCAGGGCCGGGTCGTCGACCGCGATGACGGTAGGAGCGCCCGCCGCGACCCGGTGTCCGAGTTCCCCGGTCACCAGGACCGCACCGACCCCGGCATCGGCGAGCACGGCTGCGATCCGCGCGTCCGGGTTCGCGGGATCGACCGGTACGTACGCCGCTCCCGCGCGCAGCGTGCCGAGCACCGCCGCGACCATGGCGACGGACCGGTCGGCCAGCACGGCGACCCGGTCGCCCGTGCCGACGCCGGCCGCGGCCAGGCGGGCGGCGATCCGGTCCGCCCAGGCGTCCAGTTCGCCCCGGTCGGCCCGGTCCGTCCCGCAGACCACCGCGGTCCTGCCCGGCTCGCTGCGGGTGAGCGCGGCGACCTGCTCGTGCACGGGCTCGCGGCCCCCGGCCGGCAGTTCGCGGCCCTGCCCGAGTGCCAGCAGCTCCCGCTGCTCGGCCTCCTCCAGCAGCTCCAGCGCGCCGACGGACGGAGTCCGCCCGTCGGTCAGCCCGTGCAGGACCGTGCGCAGTTGGCTGAGCAGCCGCAGGACGCCCCAGGCGGAGTACCGCTCCTCGCTGTAGCGCGCCACGAGTTCGGCCGCACCCGCCGCCTGGTCGGTGTCCCACAGGGCGACGGAGATCTCCAGCGTCCCCGTCAGTGCGGCAGGGGCGGCACCGTGCCGGAACTCCACCAGGTGGCCGGGGAACGGGCCGTCCGCGCCGTCGGCCCACAGCGAGGCGGACCGTTCCAATGCCCGGTCGGTGCCGGCGATGAGATCGGCGGGGGCAGCCTCGTCGCGTACCTCCAGTACGACGGGCACCTGCAGCGCCCCGGCCACCGCCCGGTCCGTACCGGTCCGTCGGGTGAGCGTCACGGCGAGGGCGGCGAGCCCCACGGTCAGCGGGGTGACCCGGTGCGCGTGGGCTGTCCGCCCGACTGCGGCGCGCAGGGCGGCGCCAACGGGCAGCCGTACCAGCGCGGATCGCCCGCCGGGGGCTGGACGGGCCCCGCCGATGCCCAGCGGGCGATCGGTGGTGGCGGCGCGGACCTCGTCGGCCCACTGCCGGAACTCCTCGGTGCCGCGGTGGGCCGGAGGCAGGCCGGCCCGGGCGGCGGACGGCGTTGACATCGGTACTCCTTCGGTGACGGTCGGGACGCGCGTGGTGGGGGTCAGTCGGCCAGCGTCATGGTCAGGTGGATGCGGTCGGTGCCACCGGCGTTGTAGGCGGAGTGGTGACGCAGGGTGTTGAGGATGTGGACGCGGCCGTCGGTCGGCACGTGGTAGGTGTGGCCGCTGCGGAACAGCAGACGGCTGTCCTCGTTGGTGGTGAGCGCCACGTGCGCGACGCGCGAGTGGTCGGTGTGCATGTGGTAGATCTCGCCCGGGTGCAGGGTGACCAGGCGCATCCGGCCGGGGCGGAACGGCAGAGCCTTGAAGAGCTCGTGGAAGTACGTGTCCTTCATCGCCTCGTTGAAGAACGCGAACTCGCCCTCCTCGAAGTTCTTGCGGCCGGTCAGCTGGTCGAACTGGCCGTTGCCCGCGTCGCGCCACGGGTCCTCGGCGCCGGCGCGGTGGGTCAGGCCCAGACGGCGCAGGCGGTCCTCCGGCTTGCCGGACGGGGCGTCGGGGAGGCGGTCGAGGTACTGCTGGTGGGCCTTGAGCAGCTCGTCGTGGTCGAGCGTGAGCCCGGGGACGATCTCGACGAGCTCGGGGTCGATGGCTGCGAGGGTCGGGGTGGTCATGGTGATCTCCTGAAGAGGTGTGAACACGGCAGACAGGAAGGGCGGAACGGAAGGGAAGGAGCGAGGAGGGCGTCCGGTACGGACCCGGTTCAGACGACCGGGCCGTCGTACGTCCGGGTCCGCGGATCGGTCCGGACGGCCCAGGCGACGAGCGGGCGGGCGGCGCAGCCGACGGCGAGGAACACGACCGCGAGCAGCAGCCAGCCCGGGCGCCCGAGGCCGAGCGCCAGGGCGCCGAGCACAGCGGGGGCGAGGGCTTCCGCGAGACCGCCGCCGAGGCCGAAGACGCCGGCGTACTGGCCCTGGGCGTGCGGGGCGGCGAGCCCGAAGGAGTACTCCATCGAGGCTGCCGCGTGCCACAGTTCGCCGAGCGTGTAGACGGCGGTGGCCGCCAGCAGGAGAGCGACGGAGGCCCAGGTGGACAGTTCGCCGGCCGACATCATCAGCACCAGCCCGGCGGCGATCGCGCCGCCCGCCCAGCGCATCCGGGAGCTGGCGGACGCGGGGTCGCTGACGCTCTTGCTGACCGTGACCTGGAGGGTGATGACCAGCACGGTATTGAAGACCAGGACTGCGGAGACCATCCAGCGGGGGGCCGAGGTGTGCTCGACGATCCACAGCGGGAGCAGGAAGGTCGGCACGGCGAAGTGCAGGGACATCAGGGAGTTGAGCAGGGTGGCCGCGAGGTACGGCCGGTCCCGCAGGGCCTCCCAGCGGCCACTGAGCGGCGGCGCCTCGACGGGGGCGAGCCGGGGCAGCCGCAGGAGCGCGAGGGCGCAGCCGGCGAAGGCGAGGCTCCGACCGCCGACCAGGCTCAGATAGGCCGGCGCGGTGTCGAGCTGGATCGCCACTCCCGCGGCCAGTGCCCCGAGCGAGATGCCGAGGTTGGTCCCGGCCCGCAGGTAGGCGCGGAACCGGGCGGGGTCCTCGCCGCCGAAGCCCCGTACCAGCGGCGCCCGGCTGGACTTGTCGGCCGCGAACACCACTCCGGTCAGGACCGAGATGAGCAGGAACGACCAGAAGGCGTCGACCAGCAGGAAGCAGCCCATGAAGACCGCGCCCGAGAGCATCACCGCGATCTGGGTCTCCCGGGCACCCCAGCGGTCCGCGATCCGGCCGCCGAGGACACCGGCCACCAGGCCGACCATGGCTCCGGCGAAGAGCCCGAACGCGACCTGGGACATCGGGAGGTGGACGACGCGGGTGAAGTACAGGGCGCTGGACGACATGAACATTCCGCTGCCGAACGCGTTGACGAAGGTCGCTCCCGCCAGGGTCCGCCGGGGACCCGCCTCCGGCAGGAGCCGTTCGAGCGGCCCCCGCCGTCCGGCCGCGCCGCCGGGCTGCGGGTTCTTCACGGGTGCGGTCACGGCCACAGCGGGTCCCGGAAGTCGGCCTCGGGTCGCAGCTCGCGGCCCCAGGCACGGATCTCGCGGCCGGTGACGCCCTGCGGGGCGATCACCAGGCGCTCGTCGAACCAGGCACCCACCTCGGCGAACCGGGAGTGCAGCTCCTCCTCGTCCTGCGCCGACACGAGCACCTGTCCCACACGGTGGTTGGTGTTGTCGATGTCACCGAGGAAACGCTCGCCGGCAGGGAACTCGACCCGGGCGAACTCCACACCCGGCAGGGCACGGAGCTCGGCGGGGGAGGGGCAGGAGAACATGATGCCGGCCCGGCCCTTGAGGTAGCTGGTGCCGAAGATCCCGGGACGGCGCTCCACCGCGGCCGAGGGGGTCCGGCCGAGCGCGCTCAGCAGCGCCGCCTCTCCCAGGTGGAGGCCGAACTTGGCCTGGATCTGCTCGTGGATCAGCCCGCCGCCGCGGCGTGCCGCGCACTCGCTGAACGTCAGCTGCCCGGTGGCGGGGTCGTGGAAGAGCTCCATGTGGAAGACGCCGTCCTGCAGGCCTAGGGCCTCCAGGGCCCGCCGTACCACCGGTTCGCCCAGGTCGTAGGCCCAGGTGTCGTCCTTGGGGTCGAAGTGCCACATCGACAGCGGCGTCTGCTCGTCGATCATGGTCAGGCAGGGCGCCCCGTAGCGGCCGACGGCCAGGAAGAGCAGCTCTCCGCCGTGCACGAAGCCGTCCGCGATCCACTCCTCGCCGCCGACGTACTCCTCCAGGACGAAGGTGCGCTGCGCCGTGCGGTCCGCGCGGTAGCGGCGGCTCAGGGCGCGCAGTCCCTCGAAGCCGTCCACGACCGCGGTGCGCGCGGTCGCGGCGCCGGCGATGGGCTTGAGCACCGCCTTGTCGTACTCCCATGCGACGCCGGAGACGTCGTGGACGTCGTCGATGACGGTGACCCGGGCGGTCGGTATGCCCGCCGCCGCCACCTTGCGCTTCTGGAGCGACTTGTCGCGGAAGTGCACCGCGGTGACCGGGTCGATGGCGCGGCAGCCGAGCTGTGCGGCGACTACTCCGGCGGTGACCAGCGCCCATTCGTCGGAGGTGTGGACGGCGTCGAAACGGTGCTCGCCCAGCCCTGCCCGGTGCAGGGCCATCAGGACCGCCTCAGGGCTCTTGTGGTCGTCGACGAGGAGGACGGTCAGCTCCGCGGGGACTTCGGCGAGTCCGTGGTCGTAGCCGGCCGCGCCCCACACGACGACCGCGTCGACCCCGCCGCGCACGCAGGCCTGCATGACGTACTTGTCGGTGCCCAGCAGCAGGACGCTGGGGCGGCGCTCGTCCTCGGCCACCTTGTAGACGTCGTTCTTCAGGGTCTGGATGGCGCGGTGGTCGGCCCGGATCCGCTCCATGTCGTCCGCCGTCAGGAAGATCCGCAGCGGGCTGGTGAGCAGGTCGACGGTGGGGCTGATGAGCTTGCCGGGGCCGAGCTTGACGCCGACCAGGTGGACGCTGGGCAGGGCCTCGATCCGATCGACGGCCGCCCGGTCCACCGACTCCACCAGGCCGCTGAGCTCGGTGCGGGTGCTGTGGACGGCGGCCGCGGCGCGCGGGGAGTAGACCCGGCCGGCGTACCGCCGGGTGAACTCCTCGGGACGGGCGTAGGCGAGGGCGGTCAGATCGGCCTGGTTGGCACCCAGGCAGAGGTCGTGGAAGCCCGGGTTCATGTTGCCGTTGAGGCGGGCTCCGATCTCGACCAGGGCCGGGCCCTGCGGGGTCATGATGACCTCGGCGTGGGCGGGGCCGTGCTCGATACCCAGCGCCTGCAGCACCGTGTCCACGTACGCGATCAGTTCGGGGACCGGGTGGGCGTCGGGGGAGAGCAGGACGTCGAGGTCGTAGATGTTCTTGCCGTTGGGCAGGATCTCCTTCTCGTACTCCCAGACCCCGCAGACGTAGCGCTCCCCGGCGACGCTGACGGTGTCGACGATGTACTCGGTGCCCTCCAGGAAGGACTGGACGAGGGCCTCGGAGTTGCGCTGCTCGAAGATGTCGGTCGAACCCAGCACCGCGCGGGCCGCCGCGAGGACCTCGGCCGTGTCGTGGCAGCGGTAGACGTGGTCGGTGGAGGCCGAGCTGAGCGGCTTGACGATCACCGGGTAGGTGCCCGCCTGCTCGGCCCAGTCGGCGAGGGCCTGCGGATCACCGCTCTTGTACTGGTCCGCGCAGCGCACACCCGCACGGCGCAGGGCCTCGATCATCTCGTACTTGTCGCGGCGGGCGGCGGAGAGCGCCGTGCCGTTGGTGGCGAGGCCCAGGGACTCGCTGAGTGCGTCGGCGAGCGGGACGCCGGGCTCCTGGCCCGCGAGTACGGCCACCGGGCCGAGTGCCCGCAGTGCCTCGACGGTCGTCTCGAAGGCGGTGGCGTCCGGGCAGGAGAAGTGCTCCCGGTAGGCACCGGGGTCCGGCTGGAGCATGGTCGCCATCGGTTCGGCGGAGCTGTACACGTGCACCACGTCGACGCCGAGCCGGGCGAAGGCGGGAGGCAGGAAGGTCCCGGTCGAATATCCGTCGACGATCACTGCGGTCTTGACCGGGTGGGCCGGAGGCGAGTCGGAAGCCATCGGGTCCTTCACTCTCTGGGGCGGTGTGCGAGGCATGAGGGGCGGCCGGTGAACGGGCCGGGGCACTGGCGGGGTGAGGGCGCGGCTACGGCTGCGGGGTCGGCCAGCCGATTTCGGCGTCGGGGGAGTGCAGCGAGGCCACGGCGACGGGCCAGCCGATCTCACTGGCGAGGGCGACGCCCTTCGGCGGGGCCGGCCAGCCGATTTCGGCGTCGGGGGAGTTCACGGAGGCGACGGCGACGGGCCAGCCGATGTCGTTGGCGACGGCACCGCTCTTCGGCGGGGCCGGCCAGCCGATTTCGGCGAGGGCGTGTCCAGCCGGTCCGGCGACGGCGAACAGGGCCACGAAGGCGATGGCGCCCGCGGTGATTCGAGCTCTGATGGCACGGATGGACGAACGCACGGCAACTCCTTGACAGAAGAAAGAAGGGAGGCCCGCGGCCTGTTCGTGACTGCCGCGATGACCAGGAAGCTAGTGCAGCCACCCACAGCTTGGCAAGTCATTGCCAAGCAGTTGGCAACGTCGGGCTGGATCGATTTTGGAGGCCATGGGCTACCTGCCCACGCATTGGGCAAGAATTTGTCGGGTCGTCCCGTTAAGGGCTAGCCTCGCCTTGCTGCGGGCACCCCCTGCCGCACGGAGAGCTGGGGACCACCCGCGCTGCCCGGGGCCTCCCCCCGTCCCCTGTCCGTCCGATTCCTGGGGTTGATGACGTGTTGGAACAGCCGTTGTTCGGCCGCCGGCTCAAGCAGCTCCGGACTGAGCGGGGGCTCTCGCAGGCCGCCCTCGCCGGAGAGGGCATGTCCACCGGCTATCTGTCGCGACTGGAGTCCGGCGCACGGCAGCCCACGGCCCGAGCCGTGGAGCACCTGTCCGCGCAGCTCGGCGTGGACGCCTCGGCGTTCGCCGAGGTCGTCACGGACTCGCTGACGCGCTCCCTGGCCATCGCCGCCTCGGCCGACTCCGACGAGAACGTGGCGCAGGTGGAGCGCGCGCTCGCGGGGTCCGGCGGGCAGGATCCGCTGTTGCGGTGGCAAGCCCTGTGGATGGTCGCCCAGTGGCGCCGCCGCCGGGGCGAGCACGAGGAGGAGAGCCGGTCCCTGGAGGAGTTGGTCCGGCTCGGCGACGAACTCGGCCTGCCTGAACTGCGGTCCCGGAGCCTGACCCAGCTGGCCCGCTGCCTACGTGCGCGCGGCGAGATCCCCCGGGCCACCGAGGTCGCCTCGGAGGCCCACCGGCTGGCCTGCGAGCACGGACTCCCGGCGGCCGACGTGGCCGCCACCCTGCTCGCGCTGGTCGCGGCGGAGGCCGAGGCCGGCCGTCTCTCCGAGGCGCGCGCCCACGCGGACGAGCTGACCGTCCTGACCGAGGGCCGCACTGACACCCTGTGGGCCGAGGCACTGTGGACGGCCGCCGCCGTCCGGGTCCGACAGGGCGATTTCACCGCCGCCCAGGGGTTCCTGGACCGGGCGCTGGCCGGGTTCGCCAGTGCCGAGAACCTGACGCTGTGGACGCGGCTCAGGGTCGCGGCAGCCCGGCTGCACCTGCAGAAGGTCCCGCCGGAGTTCGAGCTCGCCGAGCACTATGTCGAACAGGCCGAGACCAGCCTCGCCTTCGTGGGCATCCCGGCGCTGGGGCAGGAGGTGAACGTCCTCAAGGCCGAGATCGCCTTCGAGGGCAAGCGGTTCGCCGACGCCCGCACCCTGCTGGACCGGGTGCGCGGCACCGACCCGAACATGACGTATCGTGACCGGGTCCGGCTGGACATCCTGCACAGCCGACTGCTGATCGTCGAGGGCGCCGAGGCGGAGGGACTGGCCGGGATGCGCCACCTCGCCGAGCAGGCTCAGGGGGCGTCCAACATCGACCTCGCCGCTGAGATCTGGCGGCTTCTGGCCGAGACGCTCGCCCAGGCGCGCGGAACCTCCGGGTCCTGAGGACACCGCGGTAGGCCGGACACCGTGAAGGGACGCCGTACGGGCGTCCCTTCACGGTGTCCGGCCTACCGCCTCAGCCGAGCCGGCGGCCGATGACCAGCCCCGCGCCCGCGAGGACCAGGAACCCGCCGCAGCCGAGGAGCATCCCGCCCCAGCCGTGGGCCGAGTACAGCGCCGTGCCGATGAGCGACCCCGCCGCGCCGCCCGCGAAACTGGCCAGCATGAACAGCGTGTTGAGCCGCGCCCGGATCGCCTCCTCCAGGCGGAAGATGCGCACCTGATTGGCGATCTGGGAGCTGCTGCTGCCGTAGACCAGCAGGTTGGAGCCGACCACCAGAGCGGTCAGCGAGCGGTCGCCGTACAGGCCGAAGAGCAGGAAGGCGGCGCACACGCAGGCGAACGCCAGGAGGTTGACGTGGCGGGGGCTCCGCCGGTCGCTGAGTCGGCCCGCCGAGTACGAGAGCAGCGCCGCCGGCAGGCTGAACAGACCGAACAGCCCCGCCCAGGCCACCCCCTTGCCGAAGGGTGCGGCGGCGAGGTGGAAGGCGAGTGTCGCCCAGAACGCGCTGAAGGCCGCGAACACCGTCGCCCCGAGGAACGCGGACAGCCGCAGCTCCGGATGGGCCGTCACCAGCCGCGGGAGTGAGGCGATCAGTCGCCGGTAGGGCACCGGGCCGCCGGCCGCCCGCTCGGGCAGCAGCCTGGGGAGGAAGAACACCAGCGAGCCGGTGAGCACGGCTGCGGCGAGGTAGGCGGTACGCCAGTCGCCGCTGAGGCCGACGACGGTTCCGGAGAGCGTGCGCGAGAGCGTCGAGCCCAGGGTCAGCCCGATGCCGATCACGCCCAGGGCGCGTCCGCTGCGGCCCGGACCCGCCATGGAGGCGGCCGTCGGCATGATCACCTGCGGCAGCACGGTGGTGGTGGACAGGGCCACCGTCGCGGCCGTCAGCGTGGCCAGGCCGGGGGCGAACGCTGCGGTCAGCAATCCGGCCGTGGTCAGCAGGAGCAGCACCGTGGTCAGCCGGCGCAGCCGGGCTCCGTCCGCGAGCGGGACCACCAGGCCGATGCCGAGTGCGTACCCGACCTGCGCGGCGGTGGCCACCAGGCCCGCGGCCGAGCCCGTGATGCCGAGGTCGGTGGCGATGGCGTCCAACAGTGGCTGCGGGAAGTAGATGTTCGCGACGGTGAGGGCGCCCGCGGTCGCGAGTGCTGCCGCGGTACCGCGGCTCAGACCCGGTCGAGGCGGTGTTTCGAGTGCTGCGGCGGTCATGGCCGGTCCCTCCGCGTACGGGAGCAGTGGATGTTGCCAGAACGATGTTGCCAGGCCGACGATCGATATGGCAATCTCTTGCCAACCCTCTGGAAATAAGACCGGCCCAACCGATTCTTGGGTTCTCCTGAGCAAGGTGGATGACATGAGCGGCACTCAAGTGCGCCCTGTAGCAGTGCTAGTTGACGCGTACACCAGCGGCAACTACTTGCCTCCAGCATTTGCCAAGCTGGATGTCGACGTCGTGCATGTGCAGAGCACGCCCGAGCTGATGACCTCGATGCGGTTGCCCGACCTCGACGCCTACCGGGCAGTGCTCCCGTACGGCACCCCGGCCGAAACCGCCGACCGCCTCCGGGGGTTCGACCCGGTCTGCGTGGTCGCCGGCCAGGAGCCGGGAGTCGAGCTCGCCGACGAACTGTCCGAGCTGCTCGGCCTGCCGACCAACGGCACGGCGCTCTCCCGCGCCCGCCGTGACAAGTACGAGATGATCGAGACCCTGCGCCGCGCCGGAGTCCGCTGCGCCGAGCAGCTCAAGAGCGGCAGCGCGGAGGAGCTCGTCGAGTGGGCCGAGCGGCGCGGCGAGTACCCGGTGGTCGTCAAGCCGCTGTCCTCCGCCGCCACCGAGGGGGTGGCCGTCTGCCGCGGCCCCGAAGAGGTGCGCGAGGCCGCCGAGGCCGTCCTGGGTACCGTCAACATCTTCGGCGAGCGCAACGACGAGGTCCTCGTCCAGTCCTTCCTCCAGGGCGAGGAGTACATGGTCGACTTCGTCTCGTACGCGGGACAGCGCCGCGTGTGCGGGATCTGGCAGTACCACAAGCGCCTCGAAGGCACCCGCCGGATCTACGACCGCGACTCCGTCACCCCGCCCGGGTCGAGCCCCGCGCCGGAGATCATCGCCTACATGTACGAGGTGCTCGACGCCCTCGGCATCCAGTACGGCCCGACCCATGCCGAGGTCATCGTCACCCCGCAGGGACCGGCTCTGGTCGAGATCGGCGCCCGCCTCTCCGGCGGCGTCCTGCCCGACTTCCACGACTTGTGCACGGGAGCCAACCAGGCCGACCTCACCGCCGTCGCCTACGCCCGGCCGCAGGAGTTCCTCGACCAGTACGCCGGCCACTCCTACCGCAAGCTGACCGAGGCGAGCCAGATCTTCGCCGCCACCACCCTCGACGGTGTCGTCGACAGCCTCGACCAGGACGTCCTCGCGCAGATCCGGGCGTTGGAATCCGTCCATCTGGCGGTCCCCAAGCTGGCCCCGGGCAGCCGTATCCGACCCACGGTCGACCTCTACACCGCCACCCTCGTGGTGTGGACCCGCCACGATTCCACCGAGGTCCTCGAACGGGACTACGCGCGCGTCCTGGAGCTCGCGGACCGCCTCTACCGGCTGCGAGAGGACGCGGGGGTCGCCGCATGAACACCGCATCGCAAGCGCACCGGATGCTGCTGATCGGTGGCGGCGGGGCGATGACCCTCAGCGTCGACGTCGCGCTCCAGGCACTGGAGCAGGCACGCTCCCGAGGGTTGGGCACCCACGTGACCAACCTCGCCGACACGCTCGCCGCGACCCCCGAGGTCACGGCCGCCGCCGACGGCGCCACCGCCGTCGACTTCACCCGCCCCGGCGAGACCGCCGCCTGGGCCGCCGCCCGCGCCGGATCCGGCGACGCACCGTCCGTCGTGTTCGGCGTACGGGAGATGGCCCAGGTCGCCGTCGCCGAGACCGCCGAGCGACTCGGCCTTCCCGGCAACCCGCCCTCTGCGGTCCGCCGGATCCGTACCAAGGACGCCTGCCGCACGGCCCTCGCCGCCGCCGGATTCCGCCAGCCCGCCGTGCGGCTGTGCCACAGCGCAGCCGACGCCCTCTCCTTCCTCGCCCGGACGGCGGGGCCCTGGGTGGTCAAGCCGCGCGACGGCGCGGACAGTGCCGGCGTGCGCAAGGTCACCGGGCCCGCCGACCTGCCGGCCGCACTGGAGCAGCTGCCGGACCGCGAAGCCCCCTTCCTCGTCGAGGAGTTCGTCCAGGGCGAAGAGTTCAGCGTCGAGGGAATCTTCCTCGGCGGTGCCCCCCGTGTGCTCGCTGTCACCGCGAAGGAGAAGCTGGCGCCCCCGTACTTCGTCGAGATCGGCCACGTACTGCCCGCCGCCCTCCCGGCGGAGACGCGCCAGGAGATCGAGGACACCGTCCGCGCGGCACTCACCGCCCTCGACCTTCGGTTCGGACTGTTCCACGTCGAACTGTGGCTGACCGCCGAGGGAATCGTGCTCGGCGAGGTGCACGCCCGCATCGGCGGCGGCTGGATCCACCGGATGCTGCCGCACGCCCGGCCCGGCCTGGAGCTCTACGGGGCCGTCTACGACGACGTGCTCGGCCGTGCCGTGGAGACCCCCGCCCTCACCCGGGCCGCGGCCACCCGCTACTTCGCGCCGCCCGCCGGCCGGGTCACCGCCATCGAAGGATGGGAGGCCGTGGTCGCGCATCCGGCCGTGCTGCACGCCGAACTCCGCCTCGCGCCGGGCGACACCGTCCCCGGCTTCCGCTGCGGCGGGGACCGGGTGGGTGCGGTGGTCGTCGGGGCCGACACGCCCGAAGAGGCCCGGGAGCTCGCCCGCGCACTCGTCGACTCCGTCCGCATCACCGTCGAACCGCCCGCACAGGCGCCCGAGGTGTCCGTCACCGTCGAGCCGAGACGGCTGACCAGCTCCTTCCAGATCTCCCACATGACCATCGAAACGGTCGACATCGTCCGGCTGCGACTGCTGTCCGCCGACGGCGTCGACGGCGAGGGAGAGATCGCCGCCGACCTCGGCTACGGACAGGACGGCCCGGCCATCGCCGCCGAGGCCCGGGAACTGGCCCGCACTCTGGCCGGTGAGTGCACCACGACCGGGGACCCGGTGGAGCCGATCCGGACCCGACTGGCGAAGGCCGCGGCCGACGGTGTCAGCGCGCCCGCCCGGATGCTCGTCGAGATGGCCTTCCTGGACCGTGCCGCCCGGCAGGCCGGGGTACCGGTGTGGCGGCTTCTCGGCCTGCCCGAGCCCGGCCGCATCCGGCTCCTGCACACCGTGCCCATCGGCGAAGAGATCCCCCGTGACGGCAGGCCGCTCAAGATCAAGCTGGGCGGGTCCGACGACGCGGCGGTGCTGCGATCCCTGACCGGGGTCGACGCCCCGTTGATCCTCGACGCCAACCGCGGCTGGGACCGCGCCGACTGGGAGCGACTGCGCCCCCTGGTGACCGAGCTCGCCCCGGCCGTCCTGGAGGACCCGGTCCGCGACCCCGGGCTCATTCCCGAGATCCGCGCCGCGCTCCCCTCGACCGCCGTCCTCCTCGACGAGGGGGTCGCCACCCCTGCCGACGCCGAGTTCGCGGTCCGGGTGGCCGGCGGCCTCAACGTCAAGCTGATGCGCTTCGGCGGACTGCTTCCCGCACTCGCCGCACTGACCTCCGCGACCGAGCAGGGCGCCGCCCGCATGCTGGGCTGCTTCCTGGAGCCGCCGCGCGCCATCGCGTACGCCGCGCAGCTCGCCGGGCTGTGCGACTGGTCCGACCTGGACGGGCACTTCTGGGTGAGCGACGACCCGGCCGTGGAGCAGTACACCCTCGACAGCAGCACCCCGGGCATCCCTCGGATCGCGTACGGACGGGGCGCCGACGCATGACGGCCGCCCGACAGCAGCTCCCGCACGGAAGCTGGCCCTCCCCGGTCGCCCCCGAGGACGCCGCTCGCGGCGACGCCCTGCTCGAATGGGTGGGATTCCTCGGCGCCGACGTGTGCTGGACGGAGGTGCTCCCCGAACAGGACGGCCGCAGCGGGCTGATGCGCCGTACCCGCGAAGGCACCCGCGAGGTGCTGCCGCCCGGTTGGGACGTGCGAACCAGGGTCATCGAGTACGGCGGCCGGCCCTGGCTGGCCGTCAGCGACCGGGCCGAGGACGGCATCGTCTTCACGCACGGCCCCGACCAGCGGGTCTACCGCTGGCAGCCGGGCGGCGACCCGGTGCCGCTCAGCCCCGCCGGGGACTGGCCGGGGCAGCTCCGCTACGCCGACTTCGCCGTGCGCGACACCGAGGTGTGGTGCCTGCGGGAGACCGTCGGTGACGAACGGGCCGTGGAGGCCGTGCGCCACCTGGTGGCGCTGCCGCTCGACGGCCGTGCCGCCGCCGACGCCGGCGCCGTGCGCGAACTGGCCGCCACCCACCACTTCATGACCGGCCCGCGCATCGAACCGGGCGGCCACCGCGTGGCCTGGCTCGGCTGGAACCACCCCGACATGCCATGGGACAGCACCGACCTGATGGTCGCCGGGATCCGGGCCGACGGCACCCTCACCCGGGCGGTACCGGTCATGGGCGGCCCAGGGGAGTCGGTCACCCAGACCGAATGGGCCGCCGACGGATCCGGCACCCTCTACGCGGTCAGCGACCCCGACGGCTGGTGGAACGTCCACGAGATCCCTCAGGGCGGCAGGCCCCGTAACCTCTGCCCGCGCCCGGAGGAGTTCGGCGAGGCGCTGTGGCGGATCGGTCTGCGCTGGTGCCTTCCCCTGCTGGACGGCCGCCTCGCCGTCGTCCACGGAGTGGGCGAGCGCCGACTGGGCATCCTCACCGCCGACGGCACTCTGACGGACTTCGAGGGGCCGGCCACCGAATGGCACTTCGCGGCGACCGACGGCCGCCGCATCGCCGCCGTCGTCTGCTCGCCCGGGCAGCGGCGCACCGTGGTACTCGCCGACCCGGCCGACGGGAGCATCGACGTCGTCCGAGCCCCCACCGACGGCGCGCTCGACGCCTACGCCACCACACCGCACCGGCGCACCTACCGGGGGCCCGACGGCGAGGCGGTGCATGCACACGTCCACCCGCCCCACCACCCGGCCGTCACCGGGCCCGACGGCGAACTGCCGCCCTGGCTGGTCTTCGTGCACGGTGGCCCCACCAGCCGCACCCACCTGGTCCTCAACCAGGAGATCAGCTACTTCACCAGCCGCGGCATCGGCGTGCTCGACGTGCAGTACGGCGGCTCCACCGGCTACGGCCGGGCCTACCGGGAACGGCTGCGCCACAGTTGGGGGCTGACCGACGTCCGCGACTGCGCCACCGCCGCCCGTGGCCTGATCGCCGATGGGCTCGCCGACCCCGCACGGATCGCGATCCGCGGCGGCAGCGCCGGCGGCTGGACGGCGGTGGCCTCGCTCGTCGCCGAGCCTGACCTCTACCGGGCGGCCGGTATCTACTACCCGGTGCTCGACCCGGTGAGCTGGCGTGCGAAAGGCGGCACGCACGACTTCGAATCCCGGTACCTGGACAGCCTGATCGGCCCCTGGCCGCAGGCCGCCGACCGGTACGAGCGGCAGTCGCCGCTGGCCGGCGCCGAGTCCGTCCGCACCCCCTTCGTCCTGCTGCAAGGGCTCGACGACACCGTCTGCCCGCCCGCGCAGGCCGAACGGCTGCTGGAACGGATCGACCCGGCCCGCGCCCCCCACCACTATCTGACCTTCGAAGGCGAAGGCCACGGCTTCCGGCGCTCCGCCACCGTCGCCGACTCGCTGCGGGCCGAACTGCGGCTCTACGGGCAGGCATTCGGCTTCTCGCCCGCGCACTGAGCCCCCCGCGCACCGAGCCCCCGCGTACCGAGCCCCCCGTGCACTGAGCCCCCGTGCCGCACCGCCGCGCGGCCCGACGCTTCACGCTTCACGAACGAACGAAGGCGCTTACATGTCTGCATTCGAACAGCTGAACTTCGACCGGCTTGCGCCAGGAGTCCGCAAGGAGCTCCGCGCCCTGCGCGCCCTGGACGACTACCACGGTCCGCTCGCCATCCTCTTCGAGTACGCACTGGTCGCCGCCTCCGTGGCGCTGTGCGTCGGGGTCTCGTACTGGTTCTACCCGCTGGCCCTGATCGTCATCGGCTCGGTCCAGCGCTTCCTCGCCCACTTCCTGCACGAGTCCAGCCACAAGGTCCTCGCCCGGAACAAGGTCCTCAACCTGGTCGGCGGATCGCTGTTCTCGGGCTACCTCGTGTGGCACCTCTACGGTCCCTACCGCAGTTCCCACGTGGGCAACCACCACCGCAACCTCGGCGACGAGCAGAACGACCCCGACTACTCCTTCCACATCGAGTGCGGGCTCTACGACACCGAGCGGTCCGACCGGCACTTCTTCCTCAAGGAGGTCATCCTCTCCGCGCTCGGCCTGCGCACCTTCGCCTACCTCGGCTACATAGCCCGCGAGCGGGTCTTCTGCGACAGCTCCCAGATCACCGTCTCGGTGCCGGTCCCGCTGCGCATCGAGCGGATCGTCTTCCTCGCCCAGTGGGCCGCGATCTTCGGTGTCTGTGCCTGGCTCGGTGTCCTGCCCGGACTGCTGCTGTTCTGGTTCGTACCGCTGTTCACCACCAACGTGGCGATCGGCTGGCTGGCCGAGCTCTCCGAGCACTACCCCATGCCGGAGAGCGAGAACAAGCAGGTCCTGCTCACCCGCAACCGCCACGGCATCCTCCTGGAGCGGTTTCTGATCAGTCGTCACAACGACCGCTACCACCTCGTCCACCACATGAACGCGGGCATCCCGTTCTGGAACCTGGGCCGCGCCCACAAGGTCCTGCTGAACGACGCCGGCTACGCGGCTTGGGACGGCCTGTGGGCCGGCGCCTTCACCCGCCCCCGCTCCCGCCGCGGCAAGGAGACCGTGATCAGCTACGCGGCCAAGTACCGGGTCTGGCGGCAGGCGGGCGGCGACCCCGCTGCGGTCGGCCCCAGCTTCGCCCAGCTGATGATGCTCGCGGCCCAGGCCGGGACTCCGGTGGACCCCGCCTCCCTGGTCCCCGCCTTCCCGGGTTCCGTCCCGAACACGATCCCCTCCCGCATCTCCCGCATTCCCGCTCCCGCCCGTACCGAAGAGAAGATCAAGGTGCTGTCATGACCTTCGCCATGTCCCAGCGCGCGCTGCACCAGGCCGCCGGCCAGGGTCTGCGCATCCTGGCCGCCGACGAGCGCTGCCGCGAGGCCTTCACCACCCCCGGCTCCATCCTCCAGGACGTCCTCTCGCCGGCCGCGCGGCGCTACGTACTGGCGCCCGGCCGCGAGGAGTTCCTCAGCCACCTCCAAACCCTGCGGGCCAAGTCCTACCGGATCGCCGTCGAGTTCGTCGGCGAGGAGAACTCCGACCCCGCCGAGATCGAACGGGTCGTCGACGAATACCTCGCGGTCCTGGCAGACGAGTCCGTGCCCGTCCAGCTCGGCTTCGACCTCTCCAACCTGGGACTGGCCGTGTCCCGCGAACTCGCGGTCGAGAACACCGCCCGGATCGCCGGGGCCGCCGCCGCTCGCGGCGGCGAGGTCGTCCTCAGCATGGAGCGCGCACCCGCCGTGGACGACGTCCTCGGCGCCTACCGCGAACTCGCCGCCGACCACCCCAACCTCGGTGTCACCCTCCAGGCCTACCTGCACCGCACCGCAGGGGACCTGGACTCCCTTCCCCTGGAAGGCCGGAAGATCCGCCTGGTCAAGGGCGCCTTCAACGAGTCCGTCGGGCAGGCCCTGGGCCGGGGCCCCGCCCTCGACCAGCGCTACCTGGAGCTGGCCCGGGAACTCGTGGACCGCGGCGCCCGGTTGAGCCTGGCCACCCAGGACCCGGCGATCCTCACGGAGGCGAAGGAGTGCGGCCTGCTGGACCGCGTCACCGAGATCGAGATGCTGCACGGGGTGCGCCCCGAGCTGCTGCGCACCTATCGCGAAGCCGGTTACGCCTGCCGCATCTACGCCACCTACGGAGAGAACTGGTGGCTGCACCTCCTTCACCGGCTCGCGGAGCATCCGCCGATGGTGTTGACCGCGCTCGCGGACATCGCCGAGCGCCATCAGAACCGCGGCCACACCGTGGGCGCCGGTTACTGACCGCGCCGCCGTGCCACGGGGCGACGGCGAAGCACTTTCACACGGACCAGCAGAGGCGGAGCAGTGGGAGACATGATTCACCTGAACACGGCCGGGGCGGGCCTGGTACCCGCGGAGGTCCGGCGGACCATGGCGGAGGTTCTCGACCGCGAAGCCGCACACGGGTGCTACGAGACCGAGGAGCACTACTCCCCGGTCGTGGGCGAGGAGATCTACCGGCGGATCGGCCGCGTGCTCGACGCCCCCGCCCAGGACGTGGCACTCTTCGACAGCGCCACCCGGGCTTGGTGCGCCGTGGTGCCCAGGCTCCCCCTCGGCCCCGCCGACCGGGTGTGGGTCACCCCGTACGAGTACGCCGGCAATCTCATCTCCCTGTTCAACCTGCGCGACCGCACCGGCTGCCGCATCGAGGTCGTCCCCACCCTGCCCGGCGGAGACCTCGACCTCGACTGGATGGCCGCGAACATCGCCGACGACGTGGCGCTGGTCTCGGTCACCCACGTCCCGTCCGGCTGCGGCATCGTCAACCCGGTCGAGGAGATCGGCCGACTGCTCGCGCCGTACCGCTGCTTCTACGCCGTCGACGCCTGCCAGTCCATCGGCCAGATCCCGGTGAGCGTCCGCCGCATCGGCTGTCAACTGCTCACCGGCGCGGGCCGCAAGTTCCTGCGCGGCCCCCGGGGCACCGCCTTCGCGTACGCGGCCCCCGAGCTGCGTGCGGTCCTGGAGACGGACTTCCACGATCTCCACGTCGCGCGGGTCGACTCGCCCACCGGCTACCGCGTCGACGACCACAGCGCCCGCTCCCTTGAGCTCGCCGAACGGGGAACGGCCGCCACGGTCGGCTTCAACAGCGCCCTGACCCTCTTCGAGGAAGGCACCCCGTTCGACCAGCAGGAGGTGTTCCAGGCGCTGCGCGCCACCGTGGAGGCCGTTCCGGGCACCGAGCTGATCGCCCCGGGCACCCGGCAGTCGGGCATCGTCTCCTTTCGCCACGACCGGGTCCCGGCCGAGGTCATCCGCGCCCGCCTCGCCGAACGGCGCATCAACGTGTGGAAGATCGTCGGCCATCACACGCCGATCTTCATGGCGCGGCACGGGGTGGAGACCGCCGTCCGCGCGTCGGTCCACTACTACAACACCCTGGACGAGGTCGAGGTGTTCGGCCGGGCCCTGCACGAGGCCGTCGGAGCCGGGGCATGAGCGGCCACCGCCCGGAGACGCTGCACACCGCGGTCGCCCTGTGGGCCGCCGAGCGTCCCGACGCCACCGCCGTCATCCACGGCGCACACCGCGTCAGCTACCGGGAACTGGACCGCACCGCCGACGCCTGGGCCGCGGCCCTCGGTGCCCGCGGCGTCGCCGACGGCGACCTGGTGCCCATCCTGTTGCCCCGGGGGATCGACCTGGTCACGGCCGTGCTCGCGGTACTCAAGCTGGGCGCCGCCTACGCGCTCCTCGACCCGGCCTGGCCCGATCGGCGGATCCGCGAGGTGGCCGCCGAACTCGACGCACCGCTGATCATCGGCGACAGCGACAGCGCAGCGCGGGCCTGCCTGCCTGCCTGGACCCCGCCGCCCGCCGGCTCGGACCTGCGTCCGCCCGCCGGGTTCCGGCCCGTCGAAACCGATCCCTCCGCCCCTGCCTGCGTGTTCTTCACCTCCGGGACCACCGGGCGGCCCAAGGGCGTGCTCACCCCCCACCGCGCCACTGCCCGCCTCGTACGTCCCGGTACCTTCGCCCGCTTCGGCACCTCCACGGTGATCCCGCTTGCCGCGGCCCTGCCCTGGGACGCGTTCTCCCTCGAACTGTGGGCCGCGCTGCTCAGCGGTGGCTCTTCGCTCGTCATCGACGAGCCCTACCTGTCGGGCCAGGCCATCCGTGAGGCGGTCACCGCGCACGGCGTCGACACCCTGTGGCTCACCAGCAGTCTGTTCAACCTGACCGTCGACGAGGACCCGGACGCCTTCAGCGGGCTGGCCCAGGTGATGACCGGAGGCGAACGGCTCTCCGTACCGCACGTCCGCGCCTTCCTGCGAAGGCATCCCTCGATCGCCCTGATCAACGGGTACGGACCGGTGGAGAGCTGCGTGTTCGCCACCACGCACCGCATCACCGCGGCCGACTGCGAGCTGCCCGGAGGCATCCCCGTCGGCCGTCCGGTCCCCGGTACGGCCGTCCACCTCGTCGACGGGGAGATCTGCGTCTCCGGAGACGGGCTGGCGTTGCGCTACCTGGGAGACCCCGTGCTCACCGAGGAGAAGTTCCCCAGCATCCCCCTCGCCGACGGCGGCGCGACCCGCGTCTACCGCACCGGAGACCTCGGGCGGCTCGACGAGGACGGCGTACTGCACTACCTGGGCCGGGCCGACCGCCAGGTGAAGATCCGCGGACACCGGATCGAACCCGCCGAGGTCGAACGGCAGATCGAGGCTCTGCTGCCCCGTGTGCGTACCTGCCGCGTCGTGGCCCGCCGGGACGCCACGGGCACCGCCGAAGCCCTGCTGGCCTTCTGCCTGCCCGCCGAACCGGGCGACCCGCTCACCGGCGCCGAAGACGTGCTGCGCGATGCGCTCGTGCCCTACCAGCGCCCCGAGGCGTTGATCGGCGTCGAGGCTTTCCCGCTGACCGGGAACGGCAAGCTCGACGAACAGGCCCTGCTGGCATCGGCCCCGGCGGTCCGCGCTCCGGCCCGCCCTGCCCGCGCCCCGGCCGGTGCGCCGCGGCCGGCGGCGGGCGGACAGCCCCTGGCGGCCCTGGTCGCCGAGGTGTTCGCCGCAGTGCTGGACCTTGGGTCGGTGCCCCCGCACGTCCCGTTCACCGACCTCGGTGGCAGCTCGCTGGCGGCCGGCCGGGTCTGCGCACGCCTGGCCCGCGAACTCGACCGGCCCGTACCCGTGTCGAGGCTGTACGCGCACCCGAGCGCCCGGGCCATGGGAGAGTGGCTCGCCGCCACTCCCGCCGAAGCGGTGCCGGCCCCGGCCCCGGCTGCGTCCGGATCCGGCGTACCGCTCACGCCCATGCAGACCGGCTACCTCACCCGACACCTCCTCGTGCCCGAGGACCGGTCGGCCCACTGCCTGCTGCTCTTCGAGATCACCGGCGCACTCGACCTGGACGCCGTCGAATCCGCGATCGACGCCGTGCACCAACGCCACGAGGCACTGCGTTCCGCCTACCGCGCCGACCCCCACCCGATGGCCTGGCCCTGCGAGTTCCCGGCTCCCGTCCTGGAGATCCTCGATCCGTGCCCCGACACCGGCGCGGCGGTCGAGCTCCTGAGCGACATCCTGGGCGACCCCCTCGAACTCGCCGAAGGAGAGGTGTGGCGCACCGCCCTGGTGCCGCTGGAGTGCGGTGACCGCCAGGTGTTCGGTTGCGTCGTGCACCACATCGCCTTCGACGGCTGGTCCGAATCGGTCTTGAGCGCCGACCTCGCCACCGCGTACGAGCAGGCCCGCCACCGAGCCACCGCGCCCGCACGCCCTGCCGCCCTGCCTGCCGGGCTCCCGGTCGCCGAGGCGGGCCGGCTACGCGCCGAGCGGCTCGCCCAGACCGATCCCGACCGTCAGCTCGCCGCGCTCACGGCCGAGTTGCGCGACGTGCCCGAACTGCGCTGGCCCGCACCGCCCTCACCGGAGACCGCGGCCTCCGCCGAGGGCACGGCCCGTACGGAACTGCTCCTCGACGAGGACGCCGGCCACCGCCTGGACGCAGCCGCCACCCGGTCCGGTGTCAGCCGGTACGCCGTTCTCCTCGCGCTGTACGGCCGACTACTCGCCGAGATCACCGGCGGGCGGGACTTCGCCGTCGGCGTGCCCGTGGCCCAGCGCGACGACGCAAGGCTCCACGACGCCGTCGGCTGCCACATCGAGATGGCCTGCCTGCGGCTGCGCGGCCCGGTCCTCGACGGCGGCCCGGCCGCCGTCGCCGAGGCCGGCCGCATCCTCCGCACGGCCTTCGCCGCGCAGGACGTGTCCTTCCACGCCCTCGTACGTCACCTCAACCCACCGCGCACCGGTCGGCCCCCGCTCTTCCAGACACTGCTCGTGCTCCAGGACAACGCCCCGGCCGAGCTCCCGCTCGCCGGACTGCACACCGAGCTCCTGCGCCCGCCCTACCTCGACCTTCCACTTGAGGTCCACACCGAAGTCTGGCCCTGTCCCGACGGGCGGCTGCGGCTCGCGGTCAGCCACCGCACCGCCGCCGTGACGCCCACCGTCGCCCGCGAACTCCTCAAGGGCCTCGCCGACCTCATCCATTCCCTGCCGCTGCCCGAAGGACCCCTCCGATGACCCTGCTGGCTCCCGAGAGCGTCAGCCTCGTCGACCCCGAGCTGTACGCCACCGGCGACCCGTACCCCGTCTTCCGCTGGATGCGCGACAACGACCCGGTGCGCTGGCACAGCGCCACCCAGTACCCCGGCTTCTGGTCGGTGACCCGGTACGACGACATCCGCGCCGTCTACGGTGACGCCCGCGTCTTCAGCTCCGCCCAGGGCATCCTGCTGCGCCCCCGGAACCACGGCCAGGACCCTGGTGGCGGGCGCACCCTGGCGCTGACCGATCCGCCGCGCCACAAGGCGCTGCGCACCCTGGTCGCCGACTGGTTCACCACCCGCTCGGTACGGGCGCTGGAGGACGCGATGCGCGAGGCGGTCCGCGCCGTGCTGGCCCGCGCGAGTGCCCTCGGCGAGTGCGACTTCGTCACCGACGTCGCGGCGCGGCTGCCGCTGTACGTCATCTGCCGGCTCATGGGCGTACCGGCGCACGAGCAGGAGATGCTCTTCTCGCTCACCAGCCAGGCCTTCGGCGCGGGCGAGCCCGAGATCCGCAGCATCGCCCACCAGCAGATCATGGCCTACTTCGTGGAACTGATGTACCGGCGCATGGACGAGCCGGCGGACGACCTGGTGAGCGCTCTGGTCAACGGCGAGGTCGACGGCGAACTGCTCACCGAGGAGGACATCCTCCTCAACTGCGACAACCTCCTCGTGGGCGGTACCGAGAACGTCCGCCTGGCGGTCGCCGGCGGCATGCGGACGTTCCTGGAGCGCCCGGCGGACTGGGAACGCCTGCGCGTCGACCGGAGCCTGATGCCGACGGCGGTCGAGGAGGTCCTGCGCTGGACCTCCACCGCCACGCACATCATGCGGACCGTCACCGAGCCCGTGCTCCTGAGGGAGCGCCGGCTGGAGCCGGGCGACCGGGTCGTCATGTGGACCCCGTCGGCGAACCGGGACGAGCGCTACTTCGAGGACCCGGACACCTTCGACATCGCCCGCCGCCCCAACCGGCACCTGGCTCTGGGCGCAGGCGAGCACTTCTGCCTCGGCGCGATGATGACCCGTACCGAGATGCGGATCCTGTTCACGGAACTGCTCGACTCCGTGCGCTCCATCGAACAGACCGGGCCCGCAGTACCGCTGCGCTCCATCGTCGTCAACGGGCTGGAAAGCCTACCGGTGAGGATCACCGCAAGGTGAGTCCACATTGCGCCCTTGGTCGCGGACCCACGAGTTTCGGTTGAGCCGCGGCAGTTCGGGTGGAGAGACCGGGCCCCGGGAGTTGTCGCAGTCAGGTCATGGACTGCCCCGGGCCTGAGTACTCTGTTCCGGATGGAGATCCGTATCGCCTCTGACGAGGACTGGCCGAGCATTTACCCGTTCTACTCCGCGATCATGGCCGAAGGTAAGACGTACGCCTTCCCCGAGCAGCAGAGCCTCGACGAGGCGAAGCCGTGGTGGATGGAGAACCCGCCGGGTCAGACGGTGGTGGCCGTCATGGACGGAAAGATCGTGGGCTCGGCGAAGATGGGCCCGAACAAGCCCGGACGCGGAGCCCACATCGGGACGGCATCCTTCCTGGTCGACCCGGCGTACCAGGGAAGGGGCGTGGGCCGTGCCCTGGGCGAGTACGTCATCAACTGGAGCCGTGGGCAGGGCTTCCGCGGTATCCAGTTCAACGCGGTGGTGGAGGTCAACGCCCCGGCGGTGCACCTCTGGAAGTCCTTGGGGTTCGAGGTGATCGGCACGGTGCCGGGGACCTTCGACCACCCCGAGCACGGCCTGGTCGGCCAGCACGTGATGTTCCACCGGCTTTGAGCGAGAGGGATCGAACTCGGCCCACTCCTGTGTCACACCGCGAGCCCCAGGGCCTGCCGGCGTGATTCGGCCGAACGCGTTTCCGTAGGTCAGCGTGGTGCCGACCTACGGAAACGATGAGGGGTCGAACTACTTTTCCGCAGGTCAGAGCGGGTTCTACAGGTCGTAGTACAGCTCGAACTCGTGCGGGTGGGGCCGGAGGGCGATCGGGGCGATCTCGTTGGTGCGCTTGAAGTCGATCCAGGTCTCGATCAGGTCCGGGGTGAAGACGTTGCCCGCGAGGAGGTACTCGTGGTCGGCTTCGAGGGCCTCCAGGACGGCCGGGAGCGAGGAGGGCACCTGGGGGACGTTGGCGTGCTCCTCGGGGGCGAGCTCGTAGAGGTCCTTGTCGACCGGCTCCAGCGGCTCGATCTTGTTGCGGATGCCGTCCAGGCCGGCCATCAGCATGGCGGAGAAGGCCAGGTACGGGTTGGAGGACGGGTCCGGGGCGCGGAACTCGATGCGCTTGGCCTTGGCGTTGGAGCCGGTGATCGGGATGCGGATCGCGGCCGAGCGGTTGCGCTGCGAGTAGACCAGGTTGACCGGCGCCTCGAAGCCCGGGACCAGGCGGTGGTAGGAGTTCACCGAGGGGTTGGTGAAGGCCAGCAGCGAGGGGGCGTGCCGGAGCAGGCCGCCGATGTAGTACCGGGCGGTGTCGGAGAGGCCCGCGTAGCCCTGCTCGTCGTAGAAGAGCGGGGAGCCCTCGGTCCACAGCGACTGGTGGACGTGCATGCCGGAGCCGTTGTCGCCGAAGATCGGCTTGGGCATGAAGGTGGCCGTCTTGCCGTTCCGCCAGGCGACGTTCTTGATGATGTACTTGAACAGCATCAGGTCGTCGGCCGCGTGCAGCAGGGTGTTGAACTTGTAGTTGATCTCGGCCTGGCCGGCCGTGCCGACCTCGTGGTGCTGGCGCTCGACCTCCAGGCCGGACTTGGCCAGCTCCAGCGACATCTCGGCGCGCAGGTCGGCGAAGTGGTCGACCGGCGGAGTGGGGAAGTAGCCGCCCTTGTACTTGACCTTGTAGCCGCGCACGTCGCCCTCGGCGGCGCCGCTGTTCCAGGCGCCGGCCTCCGAGTCGATGTGGTAGAAGGACGCGTTGGCGCTGGTCTCGAAGCGCACCGAGTCGAAGACGTAGAACTCGGCCTCGGGCCCGAAGAAGGCGGTGTCGGCGATGCCGGAGGAGGCGAGGTAGGCCTCGGCCTTCTTGGCGACGTTGCGCGGGTCGCGGCTGTAGGCCTCGCCGGTGACCGGGTCCTGGATGAAGAAGTTGATGTTGAGGTGCTTCTCGGCCCGGAAGGGGTCGAGCCGGGCGGTGGCGAGGTCCGCGACCAGGGCCATGTCGGACTCGTGGATGGCCTGGAAGCCGCGGATCGACGAACCGTCGAACATCAGGGTCTCGGACGGATCGAAGGTCGCCGCGGGTACGGAGAAGTGCTGCATGACGCCCGGCAGGTCACAGAAGCGGACATCGACGAACTTGACGTCGTTGTCCTGGATGAACTGCTTCACTTCGGCGGCGTTGTTGAACATCCATCCTCCTCGGCGTGCGAATTGGGCTCACCCTAGGAATGGGTCGTTTCCAGCCGGTGACCCGCTCGTTTCCTAGATGTTAACCACGACCGCCGAACGGGCCGCAAAATCCTACGGGACGGGGCAAATCACCTCGCCGAGCTGGGGGTCCTCCGCGAAGTGGTCTGGACCACTTGGTAAGCCGGTCGAGCGGGATTCACCCGGTCGTGGAGCAGGCCCCGAGCAGGCCGCGAGTGCTCCGCCGACGCTCCGCCGACGCCCCACCCGCGCCCCGCCCGGAGGGGAGCCGGTGCCGGTCCGCGGCGTGAGCCCGGTTAGTGTGGATTCGTGGACACCAGAGAAGCGTTGGGATCGTGGATCGACGGCCCCAAGGCGGCCGCCGAGAAGATGGGCGCCGACTTCGGCTACCGCGGCGAGCGCCTCGGGCTGCCCAAGGAGGGCCCCGGCTCGATCGCCGGCCCCGGCCGACGGATCGGCGCGCTGTTCGTCGACGGCTGGCTGGTCTCGCTGATCTCCTTCGGCCTGCTGGCCAAGGGGGACACGGCCGAGGCCAACCTGTGGACCCTCCCGCTGTTCTTCCTGGTCGCGGTGATCCTGCTCTCCACCTCCGGCACGACCCTCGGCAAGCGGCTGTTCGGCCTCCGGGTGGTCCGCTTGGACGGGCGCCGCGCGACCATCCCGCAGGTCCTGCTGCGCACCGTGCTGCTCTGCCTGGTGGTGCCGCCGCTGGTCTGGGACCGTGACACCCGGGGCCTGCACGACAAGGCGGTCGGCACCGTCGAGGTCCGGATCTAGTCCGATCTAGCGCGACAACGCGACAACGCGACCGACAACGCCACAACGTCGAACGGCCCGCCCCGGAGGATCCGGGGCGGGCCGTTCTGGTGTCGTCAGGGGAGGGGCGGGTCAGCGGGCCTGGCCACCCTTGGGCATCCGGGCACCCTTGGGCATCGGACCCTTGGGGATCGGCGCCTTGGAGAGCAGGTCGCCCAGCGCGCGCAGCCGGTCGTTGGTCTCGGTGACCTGGGCGGCGGTGATGGAGCGGGGCAGGCGCATCAGGTGGATCTGCAGCTTCTTCAGCGGGATCTCGCCCTCGCCGGTGCCCACCACGATGTCGTGCACCGGCACGTCGCCGACCACACGGGCCATCTTCTTCTTCTCGGAGGCCAGCAGCTGCCGCACCCGGTTCGGGTTGCCCTCGCCGATCAGCGCGATGCCGGCCCGGCCCACGGCGCGGTAGACCGCGTCCTGGTTACGGGTGACGGCGACCGGGGTGGAGTTGGAGCTCCAGCCGCGCCGGATGTTGTTCAGCACCGCAGCGACGGCGCCCGGCTGTCCCTCCATCTGTCCGAACGCGGCGCGTTCGGCCCGGCGCCCGAAGACGATCGCCATGGCCAGGACGGCCACGATGAAGCCCAGGATGCCCAGGTAGACGGGATGGTCGATCGCGAAGCCGATGGCGAGGAACACGCCGAAGGTCAGCAGGCCGACGCCGGCGATGATCAGGCCGATCTTGGTGTCGACCTTCTTGGTCATGGTGTACGCCAGGCGGATCTGCTTCAGTCGCCCGGGGTTCTCGGATGTTTCCCTCGCCATAACGCTCATGGTACGTGGCACGGGTACGGGATATCCAAGCCCGGGTACCCGTTCGCCCGAACCGTGACCCTCGGGTCCGCTCACGGTCGCGCACAGCGACGCCGCGGCCTCAGCGGGGTACGGAGCGTGTTCCCGCGGCGCGCGAGGCGGCCTCCGTGACTTCGGCGCCCTCCGCGCCCCCGGCGCCCTCCGCGTCGTGCCGTCGGTCCGCCGCGTGCTCGCGGTCCTCGCACACCGCCGCCCAGGCGTTGCGGCGGGCGTGCCGCTGCCCGGGTGCCAGCAGGACGCTCTCGGCGAACCGCAGCGCCGCCCCCACCGACCGGATCCGCACCTGCAGCTGCATCCCGAACAGCTCCTCTCGTAGCCGGCCACGGCTGATCCCGACCGATTGCTGTCACCGATCACCGTGATCGATCACCGGCACCGATCACCGTGGCTGAGAAGAATCGAACGCCCACCAGGCGTCCATCATCCCCACCCCGTGTTACCAGTCCGTGACCAGGCAGTCAAAGCGCGGTGAAACCCGGAAGGGCGGAGCCGCAGCTCCGCCCTTCCAACGGCCCAGTGGCCGAAAACCGCTCTCGGGATCAGACCGCGGCCTGCTCGCGCCGCTCCAGCGCCTGCCGGTACAGCCGGCCGGCCCGGTACGACGAACGCACCAGCGGCCCCGACATGACACCCGCGAAGCCCAGCTCCTCGGCCTCCTCCTGGAGCTCGACGAACTCCTGCGGCTTGACCCAGCGCTCCACCGGGTGGTGGCGCAGCGAGGGCCGCAGGTACTGGGTGATGGTGATCAGCTCGCAGCCGGCCCCGACCAGGTCGGCCAGCGCCTGGCTGACCTCCTCGCGGGTCTCGCCCATGCCCAGGATCAGGTTGGACTTGGTGACCAGCCCGGCCGCGCGGGCCTGGGTGATGACGTCCAGCGAGCGCTCGTAGCGGAAGGCCGGGCGGATCCGCTTGAAGATGCGCGGGACCGTCTCGACGTTGTGCGCGAGCACCTCGGGGCGGGAGGAGAAGACCTCGGCCAGCTGCTCGGGCACCGCGTTGAAGTCGGGGATGAGCAGCTCGACGCCGGTGCGGCCGGCGGCGCGCTCGGCGGTCATCGCGTGCACCTGGCGGACGGTCTCGGCGTACAGCCAGGCGCCGCCGTCCTCCAGGTCGTCGCGGGCGACGCCGGTGATGGTGGCGTAGTTGAGGTCCATGGTGACGATGGACTCGGCGACCCGGCGCGGCTCGTCGCGGTCGAACTCGGCGGGCTTGCCGGTGTCGATCTGGCAGAAGTCGCAGCGGCGGGTGCACTGGTCACCGCCGATGAGGAAGGTCGCCTCGCGGTCCTCCCAGCATTCGAAGATGTTGGGGCAGCCGGCCTCCTGGCAGACCGTGTGCAGCCCCTCCTTCTTCACCAGCGACTGGAGGGCGTTGTACTCCGGGCCCATCTTCGCGCGGGTCTTGATCCACTCGGGCTTCCGCTCGATGGGGGTCTCGCTGTTGCGGACCTCCAGGCGGAGCAGCTTCCTGCCGTCGGGCGCGACAGCGGACACGTGCGACTCCTAGAACTAGACGGGGTACCCCCAGGGTACGCCTGTGGTTGTACGGCCTGTGCCGGGCCTGCCGCCCTGCAATCGCAGGGCAACACGGCTACCGGTCAGTAGATTCCCAGCGGCTGGGGCTTCCTCGGACCGACCCGGGACCAACCCCGGACCAACCCGGAGCCGACCCCGGACCAACCCCGGCCTGACCCCGGGTCCGACCCCGGGCCCGACCGGAACGGGCTCAGCGGCTGAGCGCCGGCTCCGGCAGCTCCGCGAACACGTCCTTGAGGTGCCGCTCGACCGTCGGCGTCGCCTCGCCCACCGGGAAGTCGCGCCCCAGCTCGCCGGCCAGCGAGGCCACGCCCGCGTCCCGGATGCCGCACGGCACGATCTTGTCGAAGTAGGTCATGTCCGGGTCGCAGTTGAGCGCGAAGCCGTGCATGGTCACCCCGCGGGCGACCCGCACCCCGATCGCGGCGAGCTTGCGGTCGCCGCCGCGCTGCCCGGCGTTGGACGGCGCGTACTCGGGCCCGGCGAGCCGCGGGTCGATGCCCAGCGGCAGGCCCATCCGCAGGGTCAGCTTGCCGATGTCGACCACCTCGGCGGGGTCCACCACGGCGTCCGGGAGGTGCTGGCCGAGCACCCAGACCCCGCTGCGGCCCTCCACCCGGGTGGTCCCGACGCCGAAGTCGGCGGCGGTGCGGATCAGCGCCTCCTCCAGGCGGCGGACGTACGCGATCACGTCGATCGGGTCCGGCAGCTTGATGATCGGGTAGCCGACCAGCTGGCCGGGGCCGTGCCAGGTGATCTCCCCGCCCCGGTTGACCTCGACCACCGGGGTGCCGTCCAGCGGCAGGTCGGCGGGGTTGGTGCGCTTGCCCATGGTGTAGACGGGCGGGTGCTCCAGCAGCAGCACGGTGTCGGGGATCTCGTCCGCGACCCGCAGCGCGTGCAGGCGCTGCTGCTCCTCCCACGCCTCCTCGTACGGGACGACGTGCTCGCCTATGCCCATTCGAACGAACCGTACGTTCTCGCTCACCGCTGCCGCTCCTTGCCAGGCGTTCGAGACCAGCCTCGCGTTCGAGACCAACCTCGCCACTGTACGCCCCGGCCCCGACGGACCGGTCAGCCGCCCGTGCCGGGGTCCGGACGGACCGGTCAGCCGCCCGCGCCGGGGTCGGACAGCAGTTGCAGCCGCAGTGCCAGCTGCAGTTCCAGCGACCGTTCCGGCTGGTTCCAGTCCGGGCCGAGCAGCGCCTCGACCCGGTCCAGCCGCTGCACCACGGTGTTCACGTGGACGTGCAGGTCGTCCTTGGCCCGGGTGAGGCTGCCGCCGCAGTCGAAGTAGGCGCGCAGGGTGCGTACCAGTTCGGTGCCGCGCCGGGCGTCGTAGGCGAGCAGCGGGCCCAGGGTGGCGCCGACGAACCCGTCCACGTCGTGGCCGTCGCCGAGCAGCACGCCGAGGAAGCCGAGGGTGCGGGACGAGGCGCCCTCCCCGGCGCGGCCGAGCACCCGCAGGGCGCGGACGCAGCGCAGGCCCTCGGCGTACGAGGCGGCCAGCGCGGCCGGACCGGCGGCCTCCCGGCCCGCGCCGACGGTGGCCGGGAAGCCGGCCAGTCGGGCCAGCCGTTCGGCGGCCTCCCGGGCGGTCCGCTCGGGGTCGTCGGTGCCGCCCGGCGTGACGGGCACCAGCAGCACCACCGCCTCGCCGTGCTCGGCGCTGACCCCGCGGGAGCCGAACAGGTAGCGCCGGGCCGCGCCCGCCAGCCGGCCCCGGTGGTCGCCCGTCCCGTCGGCGGGTTCGGCGACCAGCACCAGGTGCGGCCGGGCGAGGTCGACGCCGAGCCGGCGGCCGCGCGCGGTGAGCCCGGCCGGGTCGCGCTCGGGGGCGGTGAGCAGGTCGGTGAGCAGTTCGCCGCGGACCCGGTTCTCGGTCTCCGCGACCGAGCGGCGCAGCAGCAGGAGCAGCGCGGTCACCACGCTGGCCCGCTCGAACAGCCGCCGGTCGGCGTCGTCGAGGTCGGGCCGGCCGCGCAGCACCATGGTGCCCAGCGTGTCGTGCCCGGCGAGCACCGCGCACACCCACAGCGCGCCGTGCCGCACCGACCGGCCCTCGGCCCGGGACGCGGCGACCGCCCCGACCAGTTCGGCGCCGGGCGCGGGCCGTCCGGCCAGCGGCTCGCCCTCGGCGTCCAGGACCGCTATCTCGCCGTCCAGCAGGTGGGCGACGGCGGCGGCCACGTCCGGCACCTCGGCGCCGCGCAGTACCAGGTCGGTGAGCCGGTCGTGCGCCTGCTCGGCACGCTGGACGGCGGCGGAGTGGGCCCGCACCAGCCCGTTGGCGGCGTTCAGCTCGGCCAGCGCGGCCCGGGTGTCGGCCAGCGACTTGGCGGTGTCCAGGGCGATGGCGGCGTGCGCGGCCAGGGTGCAGAGCAGCGCGACCTCGTCGGGGGAGAAGGCGCGCGGGGTGCGGTCGGCGGCGAACAGCACGCCGATGACCTCGCCGCCGAGCAGCAGCGGCACGCCGATGATCGCCACCAGGCCCTCGTCCAGCACGCCCGCGTCGATCGTGCCGGTGTGGTGGAAGCGCTCGTCGGTGCGGTAGTCGGGGGTGGCGTACGGGCGGGCGGTCTGGGCGACCAGCCCGCCCAGCCCGTCGCCGAGGCTGAGCCGCAGGGTCTGGAACAGGACGGACACCGAGCCGTCGGTGACCCGCATGTAGGTGTCGCCGGCGGCCTCGTCCGGCAGGGTCAGGTACGCGGTGTCGGTGCCGAGCAGCATCCGGGCCCGGCGGACGATCGCCTGCAGCACGGCGTCCAGGTCCCGGGAGGCGGCGAGGTCCCCGGCGGTGTCGAACAGGGCGGTCAACTCGGCCTCGCGGCGCCGGTGTTGACGCAGAGTGCGGTGCACCCGCAGGGCCTGCCAGGTGGCGTCGTCGATCTCGGCGAGGACGTCGGCCGACGCCCCGCGGCGGCGGGCGTCGGCCAGCACCTCGGCGAAGTCCTCGGTGGCGGCGCCGGAGGCGAGCAGGTCGAGCAGCCGCCGCAGTGCGGGGGCGGCGCTCTCGTCGGGGTGGTTCACGGTGCGGGCCGCCAATCGGCGTCGGTTCCGACGGTTGCGAGGAATCGCGATGCTATCGCCTCAACCCCCGGGCCCCGTCCGGCCGATCCTGCCGGACGGACGGTGAGATCGACCCGACGGGCGGTGGGATCGACCGGACGGGACCTCAGGCCACGGCGGGCTTTCCGACCGTCGCGCCGTCCTCCGAGACCTCCTCCTCGACCGCCGTCAGGTCCTGTCCCCTGGTCTCCCGCGCGCACAGCACGGCCAGCAGGGTGAGCGCCGCGGCGGCGGCCATGTACACCGAGATGGGGGTGGCGCTGCCGTAGTCCTTGAGCAGCGCGGTCGCGATCAGCGGGGCGGGCGCGCCGGCCGCCACCGAGGCGAACTGGGCGCCGATCGAGGCCCCCGAGTAGCGCAGCCTGGTCGCGAACAGTTCGGAGAAGAAGGCCGCCTGCGGCGCGTACATCGCGCTGTGGAACACCAGGCCGACGGTCACCGCGAGCACCAACTGCCCGAACGAGTGAGTGTCCACCAGCCCGAAGAACACGAACGCCCAGACCCCGACCCCGGCCGCGCCCACCAGGTACACCGGTTTGCGTCCGACCCGGTCCGACAGCGCGCCGAACAGCGGGATCAGCGCGAACTGGATCGCCGAGGCGATCAGCACGGCGTTCAGCGCGCTCTGCTTGTCGAAGTGGGCATGGGTGACGGCGTACGTCAGCACAAAGGTCGTCATCACGTAGTACGAGATGTTCTCCGCCATCCGCGCGCCCATCGCCACCAGCACCTCCCGCCAGTGGTGCTTCAACACCCCGACCAGCGGCGGCTGTTCGGCGGTCGGCCGGTTCTCCAGCGCCTGCCGGAACAGCGGCGACTCCTCCACCGCCAGCCGGATCCACAGCCCCACCGCGACCAGCACCGCCGACAGCAGGAACGGCACCCGCCAGCCCCAGGCCAGGAACGCGCTCTCCGACTGCACCGCCGTCATCAGCGACAGCACCCCGGCCGCCAGCAGGTTCCCGGCCGGTGCCCCGCCCTGGGGCCAGGACGCCCAGAACCCCCGCCGCCGTCGGTCCCCGTGCTCCGACACCAGCAGCACCGCCCCGCCCCACTCCCCGCCGAGCGCGAAGCCCTGCACCAGCCGCAGCGAGGTCAGCAGCACCGGCGCCGTCACCCCGACCGAGTCGTACGTCGGCAGCAGCCCGATCGCCGTGGTCGCCCCGCCCATCAGCAGCAGGCTCAGCACCAGCAGCTTCTTCCGGCCCACCCGGTCCCCGAAGTGCCCGAACACCAGCGCCCCGAGCGGCCGGGCCGCGAACCCGATCGCGTAGGTCAGGAAGGACAGCAGCGTCCCCGTCAGCGGATCGCTGTTCGGGAAGAACACCTTCCCGAACACCAGGGCCGCAGCCGTTCCGTACACGAAATAGTCGTACCACTCGATCGTCGTGCCGATCAGACTCGCGGCCACCACTCGTGGGAGTGAACGGGTCGCCGCCGAACCAGGGGCAGGGGCATTCATGGGTCACCACTTCCAGACGCGGACGATGTCGCCACAAGGTAGGAACCCCACGCCCCACCGCCTATGTGATCGACCCACACAGTCCCTGGGTAAGGCATGGCCCGCATCCCCACAACTTCCTGAGCCCTGAGCCGTTGCCCGATCCATTCGCCCTCAGGCCGAAAAGCAGCCGGGGGCCGGGCGACGAAATCGCCCGGCCCCCGGCCGCGGTGACGCTGTCCACAGGCCCTGCAGGCCCTACCGGCCACTAGTGCCGGCAGTGCCAGGAGAGGTCCTCCACCCCCGCGGGGATGGTGCTGAACAGCACCCGGTACAGCGGGCCGTCCACCGGCTCGGTGCCCGAGGCGTTGAAGCGCACCGGGTACTCGGCGTCCTCCGCGGAGACCATCGTGAACCCTGCCTCCCGGACCAGTTCGGCGATGGCCTGCTCGGTGCCGGCGGCCGGTTCCTCGATCACCTCCACACTGAGGATGCGGAACCTCCGCGGCCAGCCCCTGGTCACGCGCAGGAGCATGGCGTACGGGCCCACCATGGACAGGCGCAGGCTCCACTCGCGGGGGCCCTCCCTGAGCTCTAGGACGAAGCAGACATGGTCGTTCTCGTCCGACATGTTCGTGACCTTCACGAGCCGGGAGAGGGTTGCAAGCAGCTCCGCGTGCGTGTCCTCCACCCTCGCCCCGGACGCGAAGCGGAAGTCCGGGTCCTCCAGGCTTCCGTAGGTGTGGCGGGCACGGTCGAGGTAGCCCTCGATCCGGACCTCCTGACTGCTGTCCCCAGGGCGTGCCATGGACCTTCCCCTTCCCCGTCGTCGCTCGGACCTTGTGCTGTGGTCGGGTCCGACCGTTCTCGACCGGGCGGCCGTAGCGCGTCCCGCCGAGCCGGTTCGAGCCGGTTCGACCCGGTTCGACCCGCGTCCGGCGCGTCCCGTCCTGCCTCAGTGTGCCGTCCAGCCGCCGTCGATGGGCAGGCTGGCCCCCGTGATGTAGGCGGCGGCGGGGGAGCAGAGCCAGAGGGCGAGGCCGGCGACCTCGGCGGGCTCGATCAGGCGCTTGACGGCGGTGCGGTCGAGCATGATCCGCTCCACCACCTCCTCCTCGGGGATCCCGTGGGCCAGCGCCTGGGCGGCGATCTGCTTCTCCACCAGGGGAGTTCGGACGTAGCCGGGGTTGAGGCAGTTGCTGGTGACGCCGTACGGGGCGCCCTCCAGTGCGACGGTCTTGCTGAGGCCCTCCAGGGCGTGCTTGGCGGTCACGTAGGCGGACTTGAAGGCGCTGGCGCGCAGGCCGTGGACGGAGGAGATGTTGACGATCCGGCCCCACTCCCGCTCGTACATGTGCGGGAGGGTTCGGCGCAGGATGCGGAACGGGGCCTCGACCATGACGCGTTGGATGAGCGTGAAGCGTTCGATCGGGAACTCGTGTACGGGCGCCACGTGTTGGAGCCCGGCGTTGTTGACCACGATGTCGGCGTCGGCCGGCAGGGCGTCCACGGCCTCGGGGTCGGCGAGGTCGGCGACGATCGCCTGCCCGCCGATCCGGTCCGCGAGTTCCCGGGCCGGGCCGGCCGCGAGGTCGACCACGTAGACCCGGGCGCCGGCCCCGGCGAGGGTTTCGGCGCAGGCGCGGCCGATGCCCGAGGCGGCCCCGGTGACCAGGGCCGTGCGACCGTCGAGCGGGGTGGCGGTAGAGGTGTCCATGGCCGAGAACGGTAGGAATCCGGTGGCGCCGCTCCCATGTGGTGGACCGCTACAGCATCCTGTCGACCCCTGGCGGTCACCACTATGACCATCGATCGACGGTTCGACCCCGGAAGGCCAAACCCATCCTGACCTCGCTTCCCCACAATGGGCGCGGTTGCTTCACCCGTTCGGAGGATTGCTCGGTCAGATCCACCCATAGCGCCCGAATGCTCGCTACATTCACGCCGATTCCCGACAGGGGGCGCCGCCCCAGGCGAACCGATGTGCTGGTGGAGCCCGGTGCGACGTCCGAGAGGTGTGACTGACATGCCCCAACGGCCTGCAACCGACAGCCCGGCGTACGGACCGCTCGACCCGCTCGGCCAGCGCCGAGGCCCGGTCGGCCGGGCCCTTCCGGACGCCTCCGACGCCCAGACCGCCGACACGCTGACCGCCGACGCCCCGACCGCCGACGAACTGCGGCTGCCCGCACAGGCCACACCGGCACAGGCCACACCCGCACAGGCCACACCCGCCCGGCACGAACCCGCCACGGCCCCCGCCCGGCACGAAGCCATCGCGGCCCCCGCGCCCGCGACCACCAGCGGCCACGGCACCCACCCCGGCGGCAGCCACACCGGCCACTCCGGCCCGACCCCGCAGAACGGCCAACTCGCCGCCCTGATCGAGGAGGCCGGCTTCTCGCACGCCGGCCTGGCCCGCCGGGTCGACCAGCTCGGCCTGGAGCACGGCCTCGACCTGCGCTACGACAAGACCTCGGTCACCCGCTGGTTGCGCGGCCAGCAGCCCCGCGGCGCCACCCCCGCGCTGATCGCCGAGGTCTTCACCCGCCGCCTCGGCCGCCGCCTCACCGCCCAGGACCTCGGCCTGGACGCCTGCGCCCCGGTCTACGCGGGCCTGGAGTTCGCCGAGACCCCGCAGGAGGCGGTGGACATCGTGGCGAGCATGTGGCGCAAGGACAACGGCCCGCAGTCCGAGCTGCGCCGGATCGCCTTCACCCCGGCCGGCCTGGTCGTCCCGAGCCGGGACTGGCTGATCGGCCGCACCGACGAGCGGGTCGCCCGGGACGGCTCCACCCTGGCCCGCCCGGACACCGCCACCGGTCCACCGGGCGCGGCCGCCGGCGCGCCCGTCCCGGGCACGCCCGGCGCTCCCGTCGTGAGCCCGGCGCGCACCCAGCCGGCGGGCGTCCCGGGCCTCCCGGGCGCCCGCAGCACCGCCGGGACCACCGGCACCGCCGCCACCATCGGCCGGGTGCCCACCCAGAGCCGCCGCCCGCCCGCCGCCGTCGAACCGCCGTACACCGACCCGACCCGGGAGGCCCGCCCCGCGCTGCGGGTCGGCCGCGGCGACATCGCCGCCATCCGCGCCGTCGGCGACCTCTTCCGTGCGCTCGACCACGCCTACGGCGGCGGCCACGCCCGGCAGGCGCTGGTCCGCTACCTGGAGAGCGAGGCCGAGCCGATGTTGCGCGGCCGCTACGGCGAGCAGATCGGCCGGGCCCTGTTCGGGGCCGTCGCCGACCTGACCAGGCTGGCCGGCTGGACGTCCTTCGACATCGCCGCGCACGGTCTGGCCCAGCGCTACTTCGTCCAGGCGCTGCGGCTCTCCCAGGCCGCCGGGGACCGCGCGCTCGGCGGCTACGTGCTGGTGACGATGAGCCAGCAGGCCGTCCACCTGGGCCACGGCCGGGAGGCCGTCCAGCTCGCCCGGGTCGCCCAGCAGGGTGTCGGCACCGCCGTCCCGCCGGTGGTCCAGTCGCTGATGCACGCGGCCGAGGCGCGTGGGCACGGCCTGCTGGGCGACGTCCGCTCCTGCACCACCGCACTGGTCCGGGCCGAGCGCTCGCTCGCGGCCTCCCGGACGGGCGACGAACTGCCCTCCTGGGCACGGTACTTCGACGAGGCGCAGCTCTCCGACGAGTTCGCCCACTGCTACCGCGACCTCCAGCAGTGGCGCACCTCCGCGCAGCACGCCGAGAAGTCGCTGCGGCTGCGCTCGCCCGCCTACGCGCGCAGCCGGATCTTCTGCCGGCTGGTGCTGGCCACCGCCCGGCTCGGCATGGGCGACCTCGAAGAGGCCTGCACCATGGCCACCGACGCGCTGCGGGCGGCGGGGGAGATGCGCTCGGCCCGCTCGCTGGAGTACGTCCGGGACTTCCACCGCCGCCTCACCCCGTACCGGGGCAGTCAGGTGGCCCGAGCCTTCGAGGAGACGGCCCGCCAGGCGGGCGTGATCTGATCCGGTCCAACCGGGCCGATCCCCCACCGGGCCGATCCAACCAGGTCGGGTCAACCGGGCCGGGCCGGGCCACCGGGGCCGGGAGCTCACCAGCTCTCGGCCCGGACCCTCGGCTGCCCGGAGTCCGCGGCCGCCGGCCGCGCCCCGCCCCGCACCCGCTGCGCCACCAGCGGGAACACCAGGACCGAGAGCATCCCGGCGCCGACCAGCGCCGCCGCCGTCGAGGACGGCAGGTGCCCGGCCTCCACCTCGATCGTGGTGATCACCACGACCAGCGGCAGCGCCGTGGCCCCGTACAGCCCGAGCGCGGCCCGGTCCCGCCGGGCGAGCCCGGCCGGGGCGAGCAGTGCCGCCGGCCCGCCGCGCACGGCGAGGAACAGCAGCAGGAACACCGGGACGAGCAGCAGCGTGCCGGGGTCGTCCAGCAGCGCGTCCAGGTCGAACTTCATCCCGCTGACCACGAAGAAGATCGGCACCAGGAAGCCGAAGCCGATGCTCTCCAGCTTGGCCTCGATCACGTCCTCCTCGGCCTGCCGGATGCCGGCCAGCAGCAGCCGGGAGACGATCCCGGCGGTGAAGGCGCCGAGCAGCATGTCCAGGTCGAGCCAGAGCGCGGCCGCCACCATCACGGCCAGCACCAGGATCACCGCCCGGACCGCGAACTGCCCGGAGGTGCGCAGGGTGCGTTCGATCAGCCGGGTGGCCCAGGCCGGGCGCGGCCGGCGGGCGCCGAGGACGGCGACGGCGGTGATCACCGCGAAGGCGCCGAGGATGACCGCGGTCCGGGCGGGGGAGTTGCCGCTGAGCAGCACGGCGATCGCGATGATCGGCCCGAACTCGCCGACCGCGCCGGTGGCCATCACCAACGAGCCGAAGGGGGTGGGGAGTTCGCCGGAGTCGCGGAGGATCGGCAGGATCGTGCCGAGCGCGGTGGTGGTGATCGCGAGCCCGGCGAAGGCGCCGTTCCACGGGTCCCGGTTGATCAGCGCGCCCACGCCGAGGGCCGCGACGAGCGAGACCAGCCACGCGGTGCCCGCCCGTTTCAGCGGGCCGCCGCGCAGCTTGGCGAAGTCGATCTCGTACCCGGCCAGGAACATCAGTATGGCCAGGCCGAACTGGGACAGCGCGTCCACCAGGTCGTCGACGTGCGCCCAACCCAGGACGTCCGGGCCGATCAGGACGCCGAGCACGATCTCGAACACCACGGTCGGTACGGCGATCCACCGCAGCAGCCGGTCGGCGAGCAGCGGCGCGGCGACGGCTGCGGCGGGGATCAGGATCAGCGCCACCGGCTGGGCGGAGGCGCTCACCTCGAAACCGGCTGAACAGCAGAAATCATCCGATGAACGGTCAGAACGCACATGCGGGAATCCTGGCACGCCGTCGGTCTGTCACCCCGGCAGACCGCTGGTGTGTCCGTCCTCCCGTACGGCCGCCCCGCGCTGCGCCGCCCTCGGCCGCCCCGCGCCGCGCCGGCCTCAGGCCGCCGCCTCGGCCCCCCGCGCGCCGGCCGGCACCCCGAGGTCGCCCAGCACCGCCTTCGCCGCCCGCCGCCCGGAGACCAGCGCGCCCTGCACGGTGCTGGTGTCCCGGTGGTCCCCGGCGACGTACAGCCCGGCCAGCAGCCGCACCGGACGGCGGGGGTTGTGCGGCGGCGGCATCGCCGGCAGCGCGTCCGGGACGTGCCGCACGCTGAGGAACTGCCAGTCCGCGGTCGGGACGCCGTACAGCTCGGCGAGCCGGGCCCGGACGGCCGGTTCCAGTCCGGCCGGGCCGCCCGCGTCGAAGGCGCGCCGCCCGAGCACGGTGCTGGCGATCAGCGCCTGTCCGGCCGGGGCGTAGGACGGGTGCAGCTCGCTGAGCACCAGCGAGTGCGAGACCAGCGACGGGTGCCCGTTCGGCCGGTCGGCGTCGAGCAGCAGCACGGCCTCGCCGATCGGGGCGCGGTCGGCCGCGTGGAAGAAGGTGGTGACGGAGTGGAAGTCCGGCAGCCGCAGTCCGGGCAGCAGTTCGGCGGCGGAGCGGGCGTCGGTGGCGACCACCACGGCCTGGGCGCCGATCCGCCCGTGGGCGAGGGTCTCCACGCCGTCGGCGCCGATCGCGGTGACCCGCACGCCGGTCCGCACGGTGCCGACGGGCAGTGCGGCGGCCAGCTGGGCGGGCACGGCCGCGATCCCGTCGGCGGGCAGACAGAGCCGGCCGCGGGCGTAGGAGCGCAGTACCAGGTCGGCGATCCGGCTGCTGGTGCCGAGGGTCGGATCGCTGAGCAGTGCGCCGAGCAGCGGCCGCAGGAAGCCGTCGACGGTGCGCGGGGCGAGCCCGTGGCCGGTGAGCGCGCGGGCGGCGGTGGTCTCCGGCCGGGCCAGCAGCCGACCGGCCGGGGTGGTGGCGATCCGGCCGAGCCAGCTGCCGAGCCGGGCCTTGTCCAACGGGCTGCCGAGCGGGGCCCGGAGGGCGGCCTGTCGGGCGGCGGTGAGCTGCGGGTCCCCGGCGCGGTAGCGGCGGCCGGCGTTGTGCACGAGTACGCCGGGCGCGAGCGGGCGCAGGTCCAGGCGGTCGAGGTCGAGCGTCCGGCGCAGCTCGGGGTAGGCGGTGTTGAGCAGGTGGCTGCCGTCGTCGAGGCGGAAGCCGTCGAGTTCGCGGGTGGCCATCCGGCCGCCGATCCGGTCGGTGGTCTCCAGCACCTGGACGGTGAGGCCGTGGCCGGTGAGCGCGCGGGCGGCGGCCAGGCCCGCGAGGCCGGCGCCGACCACGACGACGTCCGGGTCGGACGGGCGGCGGGCGCGGCGGGTGAAGTCGTACGTGGGCACTGGGGTGCTCCCTCCCTGGTCCCGGGGCTCCGGCCGACGCAGGCAGCGGGGTGCCGGGACACGGTCCGAGGAAGGTGATGCCCAGTCGGTGTGAGCGTCAGACAAGTGCGATGGACCGGATGCGGGGCTCGCGAGGGGTTGTGCAGCGCCGGGCGGGGGCGCGGTCACGGACAGTGCGCCGTGGTGGCCGGGTTACCGGGTCGGCGGGCGCGTACGGTCACCGGGGGCGTGCGACGCGCCCGCCATGTGCTCCCGTGCGCCCCCTCTCCAAGCCCCTCCCCGGGCCCCTCCGACCCCCGCCCGGCATATGCCCCTGGCCAGGGCGAATGCCGTACGGGGACTACGCAGAACGCTGCGTCGCAGGGTCACCGGAGGGGTCGCACCACCGTTCCCGGCGGCCTCCCGGACCCCGCCCGCGCGTCACCGGACCCCATGCGCGCGTCACCGGACCCACCCGAGCACCGCGCCCCAGGAGGCCTCAGACCTCACGGGGTGTCACAGCGCCGCCCGCACCACCGAGTCCAGGTCCGGGTGCGCGAACCGGAAGCCCGCCTCCAACAGTCGCCGCGGCACCACCCGGTGGCTGCCGACCACCTCGACCGCCAGCTCCCCGAGTACCGCCTTGAGCACGGCCTCGGGCACCGGGAACGGCGTCGGCCGCCGCAGCGCCCGGCCGAGCGCGGCGGTCAGCTCGGCGTTGGTGGCCGGCTCCGGCGCGGTGAGGTTGAAGGCGCCGGAGAGGTCGTCCCGGTCGAGCAGGAAGCGCAGCGCCGCCACCTCGTCGGCCAGCGAGAGGTAGCTCCAGTACTGCCGTCCGCTGCCGAGCCGGCCGCCCAGTCCCAGCTTGAACAGCGGGAACAGCCGTCCGCCCGCACCGCCCGCGGCGGAGAGCACCATCCCGGTGCGTGGGTGGACGACCCGGATCCCGGCCCGCTCGGCCGGCCGGGCGGCCGCCTCCCACTGCACGCAGACCTCGGCCAGGAAGTCGTCCCCGGCGGGGGAGTCCTCGTCGATCACCTGGTCGCCGGTCTGCCCGTACCAGCCGACCGCGGAGGCGCTCAGCAGCACCTTCGGCGGCTCCTTGAGCGCCGCCAGCGCGACGGCGAGCGTCTCGGTGCCGTACACCCGGCTCTCCCGGATCTCCCGCTTGTAGGAGTCCGTCCAGCGGCGGTCGCCGACCCCGGCGCCGGCCAGGTGCACCACCGCCCCGACCCCGGCGAGCCCGTCCCGGTCGACCTCGCCGAGCAGCGGGTTCCAGCCGATCGCGGTGCTGCCGTCGGGCTGCGGCCCGGTCCTGGAGCGGTGCCGGACCAGCCGGACCACCTGGTGGCCGTCCGCCAGCAGGGAGCGGACGAGCGCCGAACCGATCAAACCCGTGGAGCCTGTGACAGCGATGCGCATGGGCCCATCCTCGCAGCTCTTATCGCCCGTCACCTTTCGCATGTGCCCCGTTAGCATCATGCGCCATGACCCGCGAAGACGATCCGATCATCCGCCCGGCCCGCCCCGAGGACGAGCACGCACTCGCCGCGCTCAACCGTGCCACCTGGTCCCCCCTCTCCGAGGTCTCCCCGCGGCCGTCCGCCGAGGAGGGCGTCTTCGACGAGCGGCACACCCCCGACCAGTACCTGCTCGCCGTCCTGGACGGCCGGGTCGTCGGCTACGTCCGCCAGGTCCCGGCGACCCCGCTGGAGTGCAACCGGCACGTCCGGCAGATCCAGGGCCTGGCCGTGGACGATTCGGCGCGCGGCCGGGGCCTCGGCCGCCGGCTGGTCGAGGCGGCCTGTGCGGCGGCCCGGGCCGGCGGCGCCCGCCGGATGACCCTCCGGGTGCTCGGCTGGAACGCCCCGGCCCGTCGGCTGTACGAGAGTTGCGGCTTCGCGGTCGAGGGCGTGCTGACCGAGGAGTTCCTGATCGACGGACGGTACGTGGACGACGTGTGGATGGCCCGCCGACTGGTCGGCTGAACCCGTAAGCGAACTGACGCATCGTCAGTTCCGGCGGTGCAGAGTCGTGACGTAACCGCGCTGTCTGGGACGGGGATCCGCCGGGTACCGTACGCCCGTGAGCAACTCGACGCCTCCCGGGTGGTACCCGGTCCCCGGTGCGGACGGCACCCCCGGTCACGAGCGCTGGTGGGACGGCAACGCCTGGACCGCCGAGCTCCGGCCGCTCCAGGGCGGTGCCGGACAGCTCGCCGACGCCCCGACCCAGCCCTGGCAGCCGCCGGCCGGCCAGCCGCCGCAACAGGGCTACGGCTACCCGGCGCAGAGCGGCTCGCCCGGCTACGGCTACCCGGCCCAGGACGCGGTCCAGTCCGCCGGCTACGGCTACCCGGGCCAGGCCGGCTACCCGGGGGGCCAGGCCGGCTACCCCGGCCAGGAGGCCTACCCGGGCGCCGGCTACGGCTACCCGCCGCCGGCCGCCCCCAGGAACCGGACCGGCCTGATCGTCGGCATCTCGGTCGCCGTGCTGGCCGTCGGCGGTCTCGTCGTCGGACTGGTGGTCAACAACGGCGGGGACGACAAGGCCGGCCCGACCCCGAACCCCACGGTCACCATCACCCAGAGCGACAGCCCGCAGCCGAGCCCCACCCCGACCCTGCCGACGCCGACCGTCCCGGCCCCCAAGCCGGTCCCCACCCTCAAGAGCACCGTCCCGGACCCCCAGCACGCGATCACCGTCCCGGTGTTCGACGGCTGGGACGCGGGGGCCAACTCCGCGAAGTCCACCGTCTACCTCGGCAGCGGCCGCTACACCTGCGCCGACGGCAACTCCTGCATCCGCGGCCAGTTCTCGGTCCAGAAGGACACCGCCCAGGGCGACACCCCCAAGGCCGCCTCCGACGCCGCGATGCCGGCCTACGCCGGGACGATCTTCACCGGGATCACCTCGCACACCGACTCCGGCTCCGGCTACGTGAGCGTCGCCGGTGTGCTCGGCTACGCCACCCGCTGGCACATCCGCACCTCGGACGGCACCCAGGGGTACGTCCTGCTGGCCGCCGTCCCGGCCAAGGGCGGCGGCTACGTGGTCTTCGAGGGCGGTGTGGACGACGACCCGGCCGCACCGGACGCCTCGGTGCTGGACCAGATCCTCAAGGGGATCAAGCAGGACGGCTCGGCGGCCTCCCCCGGCACCAGCACCTGAGGCGCGGCGACGAACCCTGGTGGGTAGGCCCTAGTCCCCGTACCGCTCCCAGAGCTTGGGGAAGCGTTTCGCCATCACGTCCGGATCCTCGAAGTCCAGCGCCGTCCCGGCCGGCCGTCCCGGCTGCCGCCCGCCCACGTCGGGCAGCGGCAGCCCGGTGAGCTGCTCGTACGCCTCGTCGGCGGCGAAGCCGAGGTCCTCCGCCTCGCCGTCCTCCTCCTCGTCGAACTCGGGCAGCAGGTCGGCGAGGTCGTCCGGCTCGGCCAGCCCGCCCTCGAAGACCTCCCGGCCCTGGCCGATCAGCCAGCAGCGGAAGTAGTCGAAGGAGTCCTCGGAGGCGCCGCCCAGCAGCAGGTTGGCCGCACCCCACAGGTCGTGCCGGTAGGCGCGCTGGAACCGCGCCTCGAACAGCCGGGCGAAGTCGATCACGTCGTCCGGGGTCAGCTGGACCAGCTGTTCCACCAGCCTGTCGGCCTGTTCGTCGGGGTCGCCGTCGGCGGCCTCCCAGGTGTCGTCGATGATCTGCCAGAAGTCGGTCTCGTCCATCACCGCTCAAGCATCCCTGTTCCGTCGTCTCCACGCATGCCATGACCCGGCGGAATCCGCACCCCGGGAACGCCGGAGCCCCGCGCTGTCCGGGGACGGCGCGGGGCTCCGGTACGACCGCAGTCACTTCCGCGGCAGTGCCTTACAGGCCGAGCTCGACCTCGAACTCGCCGGCCTCCAGGATCTCCTTGACCGCGACCAGGTAGCGGGCGGCGTCGGCGCCGTCCACCAGGCGGTGGTCGTAGGAGAGCGAGAGGTAGGTCATGTCACGGATGCCGATGGCGGTGCCGCCGTCGGCCTCGATGACGACCGGGCGCTTGACGGTGGCGCCGATGCCCAGGATGGCGGCCTGGTTCGGCGGCACGATCACGGTGTCGAACAGCGCACCGCGCGAGCCGGTGTTGCTGATGGTGAAGGTCGCACCGGACAGCTCGTCCGGGGTGATCTTGCTGTCGCGGACCTTGGCGGCCAGCTCGGCGGTCTTCTTCGAGATGCCGGCGATGTTGAGGTCGCCCGCACCCTTGATGACCGGGGTCATCAGACCCTTCTCGGAGTCCACCGCGATACCGATGTTCTCGGTGTCGAAGTAGGTGATGGTGCCCTCGGCGTCGTTGATCCGCGCGTTGACGACCGCGTGGACCTTCAGGGCCTGGGCGGCGGCCTTCACGAAGAACGGCATCGGGGAGAGCTTGACGCCCTCGCGGGCGAGGAAGCCCTCCTTGGCCTTGGCGCGCAGCGACATGATCTTGGTGACGTCCACCTCGACCACGCTGGTCAGCTGGGCCTGCTCGTGCAGGGCCTTCATCATGTTGTCGCCGATGACCTTGCGCATGCGGGTCATCTTGACCGTCTGGCCGCGCAGGGCGGACGGCGCGGCGGCGGCCTTCGGCGCAGCGGCCGGGGCGGCGGCGGCGACCGGGGCCGGAGCGGCCTTGGCGGCCTCCGCGGCGGCGATGACGTCCTGCTTGCGGATGCGGCCGCCGACGCCGGTGCCGGCGACGGAGGTCAGCTCCACGCCGTGCTCGGCGGCGAGCTTGCGCACCAGCGGGGTGACGTAGGCGTCACCGCTGTCGGCCACCGGGGCGGCCGGGGCGGCGGCCGGGGCCGGAGCGGCAACCGGAGCCGGAGCGGCAACGGGGGCCGGAGCGGCGACCGGGGCAACCGGAGCCGGGGCAGCGACCGGAGCGGGAGCGGCAACCGGAGCCGGAGCGGCAACGGGGGCCGGAGCGGCGACCGGGGCAACCGGGGCCGGGGCGGCGACCGGAGCGGGAGCGGCAACCGGGGCCGGAGCGGCGGCGGCCGCACCCGGGGCACCGATCAGCGCGAGCTGGGCGCCGACCTCGGCGGTCTCGTCCTCGCCGACCAGGATCTTGACGACGACACCGGCGACCGGCGACGGGATCTCGGTGTCGACCTTGTCGGTGGAGACCTCGAGCAGCGGCTCGTCGATCTCGACCGTCTCACCCTCGGCCTTCAGCCAGCGGGTGACGGTGCCCTCGGTGACCGACTCGCCCAGCGCGGGCAGCAGCACCGGGGTGGCGTCGCCGGCCGGAGCGGCCGGAGCAGCCGGGGCGGCAACGGGGGCCGGAGCAGCGACCGGAGCCGGAGCGGCAACCGGGGCCGGAGCGGCGGCAACGGGAGCCGGAGCGGCCTCGACCACGGGGGCCGGGGCGGCGACCGGGGCGCCGGTGCCGTCGTCGATGATCGCCAGCTCGGCGCCGACCTCGACGGTCTCGTCCTCGCCGACCTTGATCGAGGAGAGGATGCCGGAAGCCGGGGCCGGGATCTCGGTGTCGACCTTGTCGGTCGAGACCTCGAGCAGCGGCTCGTCGACCTCGACACGCTCACCCTCGGCCTTCAGCCAACGGGTGACGGTGCCCTCGGAAACGCTCTCGCCCAGCGCGGGCAGTGTTACTGAGACCGCCATGGTTTCAGCGACTCCTATCAAGTCTTGCGTACGGGAAGTACGGGAAGTACCGGAAAAGGGGGGGTGGTGGGCGCGATCAGTCGTGCGCGTGCAGCGGCTTGCCGGCCAGCGCCAGGTGCGCCTCGCCCAGGGCCTCGGACTGGGTCGGGTGCGCGTGGATCAGCTGCGCGACCTCGGCCGGCAGGGCCTCCCAGTTGTAGATCAGCTGGGCTTCGCCGACCTGCTCGCCCATGCGGGCGCCGACCATGTGGACGCCGACCACGGCGCCGTCCTTGACCTGGACGAGCTTGATCTCGCCGGCGGTCTTCAGGATCTTGCTCTTGCCGTTGCCGGCCAGGTTGTACTTCAGGGTGACGACCTTCTCCTTGCCGTACAGCTCGACGGCCTTGGCCTCGGAGATGCCGACGGAGGCGACCTCCGGGTTGGAGTAGGTCACCCGCGGGACGCCGTCGTAGTCGATCGGCATCGGCTTGAGGCCGGCCAGGCGCTCGGCGACCAGGATGCCCTCGGCGAAGCCGACGTGGGCGAGCTGCAGGGTCGGGGCGAGGTCGCCGACGGCCGAGATGGTGGGCACGTTGGTGCGCATGTACTCGTCGACCAGGACGTAGCCGCGGTCCATCGCGACGCCGTTCTCCTCGTAACCGAGGCCGGCCGAGACCGGGCCGCGGCCGATGGCGACGAGCAGCAGGTCGGCGTCGATCTGCTTGCCGTTCTCGGTGGAGACGCGGACACCGGACTCGGTGTACTCGACGCCCGAGAAGCGGGCCTTCAGCTCGAACTTGATGCCGCGCTTGCGGAAGGCGCGCTCCAGCAGCTTGGAGGAGTTCTCGTCCTCCAGCGGGACCAGGTGCGGCAGCGCCTCGACGATGGTGACCTCGACGCCGAAGGACTTCCAGACCGAGGCGAACTCGACGCCGATGACGCCGCCACCGAGGATGACGACCGACTTCGGGATCCGGTCGAGCTTCAGGGCGTGGTCGGAGGAGATCACGCGGTTGCCGTCGATCTCCAGGCCCGGGATCGAGCGCGGCACCGAACCGGTGGCCAGCACGATGTGGCGGCCTTCGATGCGCTGGCCGTTCACGTCGACCGAGGTCTGCGAGGAGAGCTTGCCCGCGCCCTGGATGAAGGTGACCTTGCGGGACGCCACCAGGCCCTGGAGGCCCTTGTACAGGCCGGCGATGACGTCGTCCTTGTACTTGTGGACGCCGTTGATGTCGATGCCCTGGAAGGTGGCCAGCACGCCGAACTCGGCGGCCTCCTTCGTCTCGTCCGCGATCTCGGCGGCGTGCAGCAGGGCCTTGGTCGGGATGCAGCCGCGGTGCAGGCAGGTGCCGCCCAGCTCACCCTTCTCGACCAGGGCGACGCTCAGACCCAGCTGAGCGGCGCGGAGCGCCGCGGCGTAACCGCCGCTTCCGCCTCCGAGAATGACTACGTCGAAAACGGTGCTGGCGTCGTTCGCCACGTCACGTCCTCCATGCAATGGGGTGGGTCGCCGGGCCGGTCGCGGTCCGGTGGGTCGGAAGCCTTTGTGGGGCGCCCAGTCGTGCCGGAAATACATCTTCGCACTTGTTCGCGGTAGCTGATGTCCGGGTCCACCCCAGGGGTGGTCCACGGAGTGGTCACCGGGGCGGGAACACCCCCGACGGAAGGGCATCATTGCAGCTCAAGGCCCTGTTGACAGCCGCCGGACGGGCGTCTTCCGCGGTGTTCGGGGCCGCCTCTTCCGCAGTGCGGAACAAAGTTTCGCCCGTGGCGAACAAGGGTGCGGTGGGGTGTTCGGGTCTACTCGCCGGTAACCCTCCGGGAACGCCGACGGGGGCCCGGCGCACACGCGCCGGGCCCCCGTCACGGGCTCAGGGCCGGAGGATCAGGCCTTGCCGTTGGCCGCGGTCTGCTCCGCGAACCGGACCAGGGTGCGCACCGCGCTCGCGGTGCCGCCCTTCGGGGTGTAGCCGAACGGGGCGCTCTCGTGGAACGCCGGGCCGGCGATGTCCAGGTGCGCCCAGTCGATGCCCTCGGCCACGAACTCCTTCAGGAACAGACCGGCCACCAGGCCGCCGCCCATCCGCTCGCCCATGTTCGCCAGGTCGGCGATGGTCGAGTCGGTCATGCCCTTCTTCAGCTCGGCCGGCAGCGGCATCGGCCAGGACTGCTCGCCGACCTCGCCCGCGAGGGTGTGCAGGTTCTCGCGCAGCTCGTCGTTGTTGGCCATCACGCCGAAGGTGCGGGTGCCCAGGGCCAGCACCATGGCGCCGGTCAGGGTCGCCACGTCGACGATGACGTCCGGGTTCTCCTCGCCGGCCTTCACGATCGCGTCGGCCAGCACCAGGCGGCCCTCGGCGTCGGTGTTCAGGACCTCGACGGTCTTGCCGCCGTACATGCGCAGCACGTCACCCGGGCGGGTGGCGGTGCCGGACGGCATGTTCTCGGCCAGCGCCAGCCAGGCGGTCACGTTGACGACCAGGCCGAGCCGCTTGGCGGCGACCACGGCGGCGAACACGGCGGCGGCGCCGGCCATGTCGCACTTCATGGTCTCGTTGTGGCCGGCCGGCTTCAGCGAGATGCCGCCCGAGTCGTAGGTGATGCCCTTGCCGATGAACGCCAGCGAGGCCTTCGCCTTCGGGTGGGTGTAGGCCACCTTCACCAGCCGCGGCGGGTTGGCCGAGCCGGTGCCGACGCCCAGCAGGCCGCCGAAGCCGCCCTTGGTCAGCGCCTTCTCGTCCAGCACCTCGACCTTGAGGCCGTGCTCCTTGCCGGCCGCCTGGGCGATCGCGGCGAAGCTCTTCGGGTTCAGGTCGTTCGGCGCGGCGTTGACCAGGTCGCGGGCGCGGTTCATCTCCTCGCCGATCGCGGCGGCCCGCTCCACGGCGGCCTTGGCGTCCTTGCTGCCCTTGCGGGCGGTCAGCACGACCAGCTCGCCGACCGGCTCCTTGCCGGCGCCGTTGGCCTTGTACGTGCCGTAGGAGTACGAGCCGAGCAGGCCGCCCAGCGCGACCGCCTCGACCTCCTCCGCGGACTCGACCGGCAGGGCCAGCGCGGCCTTCTTGACGCCGGCCAGGGTGCGGGCGGCGACACCGGCGGCGCGGCGCAGCGTCTCCAGGTCGTAGCCGGTCTCGGGGGCCTCGCCGAGGCCGACCGCGAGCACGAGCGCGGCCTTCAGGCCGGCGGGGGAGGCCACCTTGGCGGTCTCGCCCTCGGCGCCGGTCGCGCCCAGGGTGCCGAGGATCTCGGCCAGCTTGCCCTCGAACGCCTCGTTGACGGCCTCGGCGCCGGGGGCCAGCACAATGCCCTTGGGGCCCTTCGCGACACCGACCACCAGGGCGTCCGCGCGCAGGGAGGCGGCGGAGGAGGTGCTCACAGACAATGCAGTCACGTAATGCGTCCTGTTCTTTCGGGGTCCACGGCCGGTCGCGGCGTGACTGCCGAACCGGCGCAGCCCGCCGTCAAGGACCGTCCGTCCGACGGGCCCTGCGGGTCCGGGCCCCCTGGCGCGCGCGTCCGCCGGAGCGGCCGCGCACACCAGAGGACCCGGCTCCTCGGTGCGCCGGGCGGGCAGGACCTGCGACGGTGCAGGGCTGCGGTGCTTCACGCATGGTAGTCCGCATGCTGGTATCACGCGCCGCCCGGTGTCAGCCGAGCAACGCCAGGGCGATCAGCGTCCCGGTCGCGGCGGTCTCCGCCATCGCGCCGAGCACGTCCCCGGTGATCCCGCCGAACCGGCCGACACACCGCCCGAGCAGCAGCCGGGCGCAACCGAGGCCGAGCACAACGGCCAAGGGGAGACGAAGGGCTGACCAGCCGTCGAACGCTCCGACCGCGGCCAGGGCGAGCGCGGCGAGGGCCGTCCCGGCCGCGGCCCCGGCGGGTGTGACGGTGCCCGCCACCATCGCCCCGAGCCCACCCGGGCGGGCGGCCGGCACCGACCGCCGACAGCCCCAGGCGAGCGCGCAGCGCGCGGACACCGCCGAGGCGAGCACCGCGAGCGCGCCGCGCGTCGTCGAGTGCCCGAACTGACCGGCCAGCGCGGCGACCTGGGCCAGCAGCACCAGCAGCAGGGTCAGGACGCCGAACGGGCCGATGTCGGACTGCTTCATGATCCGCAGCGCGTCCTCGGCCGGCTTGCCGCTGCCCAGCCCGTCGGCGACGTCCGCCAGGCCGTCCAGGTGCAGACCCCTGGTCAGCGCGGCCAGCACCCCGACCGCCGCCACCGCACCGAGCGATCCGCCCGCCCGCCAGGCCACCAGGGCCCCGACGACGGCCGCGATCCCGCCCAGCACCGCCCCGACCACCGGAGCCGCCGTCATCGCCCGGCCCCCCGCCGCCCGGTCCCAGCGCTCCACCCGCACCCGCAGCACCGACAGCGTCCCGAACGCGAACCGCAGCCCCTCGCCCCACGTCGCCCGCTCGCCGCCGCCGGCCATCGCTCCCACTCCTCCAGCACACCCGAACCGCACCGACAGAAACCCCGCGCCCGCCCGGGCCGCACCCGGGCAAACAGAATCCCCGCGCCCCGACGGGGGCGCGGGGAACCGCGCGGGCCGGACCGGGTCTAGAGCCGCCGCAACAGATCGGCCGCCGACGGCAGCTTCGGCTGCTCCTTCGGCGCCGACGGCACGAACGGCCGCGGTGCCTCGTCCGCGAGCGCGTCGCCCGCCGCCTGGAGCAGCGGCAGCGCGAGCACCGCGCCGACGCCCTCGCCCACCGTGATCCCCTGGTCCTGCAGCGGCGTCAGGGTCAGCCGGTCGTACGCCTTCGCCTGGGCCGGCTCACCGCTGGACTGCCCGGCCCGCCACCACTCCGGCGCCCGGAAGGCGATCCGCTGCGCGACCAGCGCGCAGGCCGAGGAGACCACGCCGTCCAGCACCACCGGCAGTCGGCGGACGGCGGCCTGGAGCAGGAAGCCGGTGATCGCCGCGAAGTCGGCCCCGCCGGTGGCGCCGAGCAGCGCCAGCTGGTCGCCGAGCACCGGCCGGGCCCGCCGCAGCGAGTCCCGGACGGTGGCGCACTTGACCATCCAGACCCGGTCGTCGATGCCCGAGCCGCGCCCGCACACCGCCGCCGCGTCCGTCCCGCACAGCGCGCCGACCAGGACGGCGGCCACCGTGGTGGAGCCGACCCCGAGGTCGCCGAGCAGCACCAGGTCGGTGCCGGAGTCGGCCTCCTCGTCGGCCACCGCCATGCCGGCCCGGAAGGCCCGGACGGTCTCCTCCGGGGTGAGCGCGTCCTCGACGTCGATCCGGCCGGAACCGCGCCGGATCCGGTGGGCGACCACCTCGTCCGGGAAGTCCGCCGGGTCGACGTCCACCGCGACGTCGACCACCCGCAGTTCGGCGCCGTAGCGCGAGGCCAGTCGGGCCACCGGGGCGCTGCCGTCGAGCACGGCCCGCACCCGGGCCGCGGTGCCGCCGGCGGCGGGCAGCCGGGAGACGCCGAGCGCGGCCACGCCGTGGTCGGCGGCGAACAGCAGCACCTTGGGCGCCGAGACCGGCCGCACCGGGGAACGCCCCTGTACGGACGACAGCCAGCTGCCCAGCTCCTCCAGCTTGCCGAGGCCGCCACGCGGCCGCCCGGCTTCCTGCCAGCGTTCCTCGGCGGCCCGCCGGGCGCTGTCGTCGGGGCGCTCGACGAGCGAGGAGAACGTATCGAGATCCACGGTCGTGTCCATCGTCCGGAAGGCTACACGCCGCAGGTGTGCGGGCTCGGCTTGACCGTCAGAACCTGTCCGGCGACGACCAGCTGCACCCGCTCCGAGGCGTCCGCCACGGCCATGTTGAGCCGGCCCAGGGTGTCCCGGAACCGCCGTCCGGCGGCGGTGGCCGGCACCACGCCCATGCCGACCTCGTTGCTCACCGCGACGGCGGTCCGCGAGGTGTTCGCCCAGGCCACGGCCAGTGCCTCGCAGCGGCGCTGCACCGCGGCCTCGCCGCCGGCCGCCCAGGTGGCGTCGTCCCAGGCCCCGCACTCGTCCATCACGGCGGTCAGCCACAGCGCCAGACAGTCGATCAGCACCGGCGCCCGGTCCGCGTCGTCGGCCAGCACGGCCTCCAGGTCGCAGGTCTCGGCGGTGCGCCAGCCGGCCGGGCGGCGCACCCGGTGCAGCTCGACCCGCTGGGCCCACTCGGCGTCGCCGTCCCTGGTCCCGCCGGTGGCCACGTACAGGACGTCGGGGTGCGCGCCGAGCAGCTGCTCGGCGCGGGTGGACTTGCCGGAGCGCGCGCCGCCGAGCAGCAGCGTGCGGGGGAGCGGGGGGTGGGTCGCCATGCCGTCCATCCTGCCCGACAGGCATACGGAAGATCGGGCCGGGCAGGCTATGGTGCGCAGCACACAGCAGGCAGCGTCAGTGGGAGGAGCCGGGCATGGTCTGGACGTGGCGGTACGAGAAGACGGACGGCACTGCGGTGACGCCGAGCCTGGCCCAGGAGGAGTTCGCCGGCCAGGGGGACGCCGAGACCTGGATCGGGGAGACCTGGAAGCAGCTCGCCGAGGAGGGCGTGGACACCGCGGTCCTGCTGGAGGACGGCACCAAGATCTACGGGATGAGCCTGCACGAGGGCTGACCTCGCCGCGGGGCTGATCCCCGCACGAGCGGGCGAGTGACCGCTACTTCGCCCCGAACACGTGCAGCAGCGCCGCGACCTGCCGGTACGGGTCGGTGCGGGCGGCCCGGTCCTCGGCCTCCAGCAGCTGGGCCAGCTGCCGCCCGTCCACCGGCGGGGCCGCGTCGTCGGGGGCGTTGTCGGTGAAGACCCGGACGCCGTACCAGTGCCGCAGCGGCACCGACACCTCGGAGAGGGTGACGGTCAGGTCGGCGAGCCGGTCGGCGCGGGCGGCCAGCCCGAGCCGGTTGTAGTACCGGTCGCTCTCGAAGGCGTGCAGGGTGGCCCGCCAGTCCCCGGCGGCGGCGGGCCGCAGCGCCAGCGCGTCGCGGTTGCGGACCAGCAGCGAGAGCAGCCCGCCGGGCGCCAGCAGCCGGGCCAGCGAGGCGATCATCGGATCGGGGTCGGGCAGGTACATCAGGACGCCGTGGCAGAGCACCACGTCGAAGCTGCGCGGGCCGAACCAGCGCCCGCACTGGTGGCTGTCGCCGCTGAGCAGCTGCATCCGGCCGCGCACCTCGGGCGGCTCCTCGGCGAGCGCCCCCTGGGCGACGCCGAGCGCGACCGGGTCGGAGTCGATCCCGGTGACGTAGTGTCCCGCCCGGGCCAGCCGCAGGGCCTGGGTGCCCTGCCCGCAGCCGATGTCGAGGACGCGCTGCCCGGTGCGGCCGGCCAGCTGCTCGGCGAGCTGCCGGGAGACCAGCTCCTGCCGGACGAAGTCGCGCAGTCCGCCGAGCCGGTCGAGCCAGGCGCCGGTGCCGCCGGCGAAGGAGCCGCTGCGGGAGGGCAGCTTGCGCTCCTGGCCGAGCCGGTCGTGGCCGCCGCCCCCCTGACCGGGGAGCCCGCTGCCCTGTCCGGGAAGTGCGTAGAGGCCGGGCCCCTCCCAGGACGGCGGGGCCCAGCCGGAGTCCACCGGTTCGGCGGTCAGGGCTTCTCTCCGCGCCGCACCTGCGGCTTGGGCAGGCGCAGCCGGCGCATCTGCAGGGTGCGCATGACGCCGTAGGCGACGGTGCCGCGGGTGTTCTGCCCGGCGAAGCGCTCGGCGAGCTGCTTGCGCAGGCCGAAGCCGAGGCGGACGAAGTCCAGGATGACCAGGACGAAGAACAGCAGGAACAGCAGCGTGGACAGCAGCTGCAGGGCCGGCACCTTGACGATGCTGAGCACCAGGATGACCACGGCGGCCGGCAGGAAGAACTCGGCGAGCGACCAGCGGGAGTCCACGTAGTCGCGGGCGAACTTGCGCACCGGGCCCTTGTCACGGGCCGGCAGGTGGCGCTCGTCGCCGTCGATCAGCGCCTGGCGCTGCTTCTCGCGCTCGACCCGCATCCGGTCGCGGGCCTGGCGGGAGGCCTCCTTGCGGTCCTTGGGCACGGTCACCCGGGTGCGCCGGCTGGCCTCGGCCTCACTGCGCTTGGGGGTGGGTCGGCCCTTCTTGGCCTGCGGGTCGCGGACCTGGGGCGTCTCGTCCTCCAGCACGGTGGCGGAGGCGGCGGCATCATCTGAACGGCGTCGGAACACACCACCAGCGTACGGGGTGCGCGGCCGCGACCACGGGTCCCCTCGGACCCAAACGCATATCGATCCGTCCGGTCGTGTCCCGACCCGGGTCGCCCGGGCTCTTCCCGTAGGGGATCAATCGGATGGACTATGGGGAGGATGAGAAGCGGATCCACCCGGGGGATGAGGATCCGACGCTGGTCGCTGTAGCAGTCTTGTTGCAGGCAGGTGCACTGCGGCGATGGGCTCGCTGCACATACACTCGTCGTGTCTGGTAACGAGATTTAAGACCGCAGGCCGGAGAAGGGGGCACCCGAGGCCCATGAGCGACGGAATCATGAAGCGTATGGGGCTGATCTTCCGCTCCAAGGCGAACAAGGCCTTGGACCGGGCGGAGGATCCGCGTGAGACGCTCGACTACTCGTACCAGAAGCAGCTCGAACTGCTGCAGAAGGTACGGCGTGGCGTGGCGGACGTCGCGACCTCGCGCAAGCGCCTGGAACTCCAGCTGACCCAGCTCCAGCAGCAGTCCGCGAAGTACGAGGACCAGGGCCGCAAGGCGCTGTCCCTCGGCCGCGAGGACCTTGCGCGCGAGGCGCTGACCCGCAAGGCCAACATGCAGTCCCAGATCAACGATCTGGAGACGCAGTACCAGGCCCTGCAGGCTGAGGAGGAGAAGCTCACCCTCGCCTCCCAGCGCCTCCAGGCCAAGGTGGACGCCTTCCGCACCAAGAAGGAGACCATCAAGGCCACCTACACCGCGGCGCAGGCCCAGACCCGCATCGCCGAGTCCTTCTCCGGCATCTCGGAGGAGATGGGCGACGTCGGCCTGGCGATCCAGCGTGCCGAGGACAAGACGGCGCAGATGCAGGCCCGGGCCGGTGCGATCGACGAGCTGCTGGCCTCCGGCGCGCTCGACGACGCCAGCGGTCTCGGCCGCAAGGACGACATCGAGGCCGAGCTGGAGCGGGTGGCCGGCGGTTCCGACGTCGAGCTGGAGCTGGCCCGGATGAAGGCCGAGCTGTCCGGTGGCCCCGCCGCCGGTCCGGCCGCGATCGAGCAGGGCAAGCCGGCTCAGCAGCCGCAGGACGCCCACCCGCAGGACACCCCGCGCATCAACTACAACAAGTGAGCTGAACGCACCCACGAACCAGGAGAAGCGCAGCATGATCATGAGGGTCATGGGTGAGGGGCAGTACGAGGTGGGCGAGGACCACCTGAACCTGCTCAACCAGCTCGACGACGAGCTGCTCACCGCTGTGGAGTCGGGCGATGAGGACAGCTTCCGGCAGGCCTACGGCAAGCTGCTGGGCGCCGTGAAGCAGTACGGCACCCGGCTGGCGGACGACTCGCTGGAGCCGTCCGAGCTGATCCTGCCGAGTGCCGAGGCGACCCTCGACGAGGTCCGGGCCCTGCTGCTGTCCGAGGGCGAGGGCGTCATCCCGGGGTTCCCCGAGTACGAGTAGCCGCGCGGCCGCTGCCAGACGAAAGGGCGGGTCCCCTCCAGTGGGAGGGGACCCGCCCTTTCGTCGTTCTCCGGCTCCGGGCTACGGCAGGGCCAGCATCCGGTCCAGCGCGGCCTTGGCGTACTTCTCGGTCTCCGCGTCGACGGTGATCACGTTCGGCACCCGGCCCTCGACCAGCGACTCCAGCGCCCAGACCAGGTGCGGCAGGTCGATCCGGTTCATGGTCGAGCAGAAGCAGACCGTGCGGTCCAGGAAGACGATCTCCTTGTCCGGGTGCGCCTTGGCGAGGCGGCGGACCAGGTTCAGCTCGGTGCCGATGGCCCACTTGGAGCCGGGCTCGGCGGCGTCCAGCGCCTTGATGATGTACTCGGTCGAGCCCACCATGTCGGCGGCCGCGACGACCTCGTACTTGCACTCGGGGTGCACCAGGACGGTCACGCCGGGGATCCGCTCGCGGACATCGTTCACCGAGTCCACGCTGAACCGGCCGTGCACCGAGCAGTGGCCGCGCCAGAGGATCATCTTGGCGTCCCGCAGCTGCTCGGCGGTCAGGCCGCCGTTGGGCTTGTGCGGGTTGTACAGGACGCAGTCGTCGAGCGAGAGGCCCAGGTCCCGCACGGCGGTGTTCCGGCCGAGGTGCTGGTCGGGCAGGAAAAGCACCTTCTGGCCCTGCTCGAACGCCCACTCCAGGGCGCGCTGGGCGTTGGAGGAGGTGCAGATGGTGCCGCCGTGCTTGCCGGTGAAGGCCTTGATGTCGGCGGAGGAGTTCATGTACGAGACCGGGACGGTGACGTCGGCTATGCCGGCGTCGGTCAGCACGTCCCAGCACTCGGCGACCTGCTCGGCGGTGGCCATGTCGGCCATCGAGCAGCCGGCCGCGAGGTCCGGCAGCACGACCTGCTGGTCGTCACCGGTGAGGATGTCCGCGGACTCGGCCATGAAGTGCACGCCGCAGAAGACGATGTACTCGGCCTCGGGGCGGGCCGCGGCGTCGCGGGCGAGCTTGAAGGAGTCGCCGGTGACGTCGGCGAACTCGATCACCTCGTCGCGCTGGTAGTGGTGGCCGAGGATGAAGACGCGGTCGCCGAGGGCGGCCTTGGCGGCCCGGGCGCGATCGACGAGGTCGGGGTCGGAGGCCGCCGGGAGGTCGCCGGGGCATTCGACGCCGCGCTCGCTGTTCGGGTCGGCCTCCCGGCCGAGCAGCAGCAGAGCGAGCGGCGTCGGAGTGGGGTCGACGCCGTGGGTCTCGGTGATGGTGGTGGTCACGGGCGGGTGCCCTTCTGTGCGGCCGAACCAGCGGTGGGGCCTTTTCGTCTATCTGACACTATCTATTCTAACCGGTTAGCGTCAGAGTGACGATGGCCATCCTGTCGATGTGACGAGAACCGCTCTGCGGATCGGGCCCCTGGCGTGGCCGGATAGCCAATTCGGGGGGGTCGGCCGTGGCCGAATCGATATTTCGAAGCCTCCGGGTATCTCTGAGCCCATGAAAGCAATCGCGATCAACCGCTACGGCGGCCCCGAGGTGGTCGAGTACACCGACCTGCCCGACCCCAAGGTCGGCCCCGACTCCGTGCTGGTGCAGGTCCGGGCGGCCGGGGTGAACCCGGTGGACTGGAAGGTCCGGGACGGCGCCCTGGACGGCCTGCTGGACGCGCACTTCCCCCTGGTCATGGGCTGGGACGTGGCGGGCGTGGTCCGTGCGGTCGGCGGCGGGGTGACCGAGTTCGCCCCGGGCGACGAGGTGTACGGCTACGTCCGCAAGGACGCGGTGGAGCACGGCACCTACGCCGAACTGGTCTCCGCCCCGGTCCGCACCCTGGCCCGTCGGCCCGCCGCGCTGGACTGGGCGCAGTCCGGCGGCCTGCCGCTGGCCGGGCTCACCGCGCTGCAGAGCCTGAACGCGCTGGGGCTGGCGGCGGGGGAGACCCTGCTGGTGCACGCCGCGGCCGGCGGGGTCGGCCACCTGGCCGTCCAGCTCGCCCGGGCCCGCGGCGCCCGGGTGATCGGCACCGCGGGCGAGCGCAACCACGACTACCTGCGCGGCCTCGGCGCCGAGCCGGTCGCGTACGGCGAGGGCCTGGCCGAGCGGGTCCGCGCACTCGCCCCGGACGGGGTGGACGCGGCCCTGGACCTGGTCGGCCGCGGCGCCGTCCAGGTCTCGGCCGAGCTGGTGGCCGACCCGGCCCGGATCGCCTCGATCACCGACTTCGGGGTCAAGGCGCTGGGGGGCCACTACGTCTGGGTCCGCCCGGACGCGGCCGGACTGGCGGAGCTGGCCGCGCTCGCCGACGAGGGCCGGCTGACCGTCACCGTCGCCTCCACCTTCCCGCTGGCGCAGGCGGCCTCCGCCCAGGCGCTCAGCGCCGAGGGACGCACCCGGGGCAAGATCGTGCTCCTGGTGGACTGAGCGCGCCGGGTGGGCAGACGGTCTTCTCGCCGTCATCTGTCGGCGATGAACTGGTTCAGGTCATCCGCCAGAATGGGTGGCGAACCGTTTCGGCAAGAGCGGCAGTGCCAGCGCCGCCGCGCCGGGACGCCCCCTCGCCCCCCGCACGACCCGTGGAGCCCCGCACCGATGACCAGCAGCCGAGCGCACGAGGTGATCGGGGCGGACCTCGACGAGACCGACCGCCAGCTCCTCGCCCGCCTCGGCAGCGACGGCCGCGCCTCCTACGCCGAGATCGGCCTCCAGGTGAACCTCTCCGCCACCGCCGTGCGCCGCCGGATCGACCGGCTCCGGGCGCGCGGCGTGGTGCGGGGCTTCACCGTGGTGCTCGACCCGGCCGTGCTCGGCTGGCAGACCGAGGCCTTCGTCGAGGTCTACTGCCGGGAGCGCACCGCCCCCGAGGAGATCCTCGCCAGCCTGAGACAGTTCCCCGAGGTGATCGCCGCCTGGACGGTCACCGGCGACCCGGACGCCCTGGTGCACCTGCGGGCCGCCGACATGCGCCACCTGGAGGCCGTCATCGAGCGGATCCGGCGCGAGCCCGGCGTCCAGCGCAGCCGCTCCTCGGTGGTCCTCTCCCAGCTGATCGGCTGACCGCCGGCCCGCCCCCGCCCCGCCCCCGTATCGGACCCGTCAAGGTCGGCGCAGGAATCCTGCGCCGACCCGTCCGAACACGCCCGAAACCTGCCTGACCAGCCGCGTTCCGACGCGCGGCGAGGCCGCCCCGCTGCCTACGCTGATCACGTCCGGTCAGTGCGGTGAGGTCCTCCTGTCGCGAGCGGACCGCCCCCCGACACCCACAGCCGAGAGGGACAGCCGTGTCCGCAGCACCCGACCGCATGCACCGGCCCGACAACGAACTGGTCGACCTGGTTTTCGACTACATGCGGGACCGGCTGCAGTACGACCCCGTCCCGCTCGACCACCCCGGTGACGGCGAGCACCTGCGCACCCAGCTGGCCGGCCTGCTCAACCAGGACGGCAACGCCCCGGCCGACGTGCTCAAGCTGTACGACCACGAGCTGTCCCGCGCGGTCATCTCCGCCGACAGCCCCCGCTACCTGTCCTTCATCCCGTGCGCCCCGACCAAGGCCGCGCTGCTGTTCGACATGGTCGTCTCCTGCGCCTCGCTGCAGGGCATCTCCTGGCTGGAGGCGGCCGGCGCCATCGCCGCCGAGAACCAGGTGCTGCGCCTGATAGCCGACCGGGCCGGGCTGCCCGCCTCGGCCGGCGGCTGCTTCGTCTCCGGCGGCTCGGCGGGCAACCTGTCCGCCCTGGTGGTCGCCCGCGACACCGCCCGCCGCAAGCTCGGCGTCGGCCCGGAGGCCCGGCTGCGGATCGCCGTCGCCGACCAGGTGCACTCCTCGGTCAAGAACACCTTCAACATCATCGGCGTCGAGGCCTTCAAGGTCCCGACCGTGGACCGCCGCTTCACCGGCGAGGCGCTGCGTGCCGCCCTGGCCGCCGACCCTCACCCCGAGACGGTGATCGCCGTCGTCGGCACCGCCGGCACCACCAACGAGGGCATCGTCGACGACCTGGCCGGCCTGGCCGAGGTCGCCCGCGAGCGGGACCTGTGGTTCCACGTGGACGGCGCCTACGGCGGCGCGGGCCTGTTCGCCCCGTCGGTGCGCGAGCGCTACAACGGCATCGAGCACGCCGACTCCTTCGTGGTCGACCCGCACAAGTGGCTGTTCGCCCCCTTCGACTGCGCCGCGCTGATCTACCGCAACCCGCAGCTCGCCCGCGCCGTGCACACCCAGGACGCCTCCTACCTGGACGTCCTGCACACCGAGGGCGACGAGTGGAACCCCACCGACTACGCCTACCACCTGACCCGGCGCGCCCGCGGCCTGCCGCTCTGGTTCTCGCTGGCCGTGCACGGCGTCCAGGCCTACACCGACGCCATCGAGACCGGTCTCCAGCTGGCCCGGGACACCGCCCAGCTGATCCGCGACACCGAGCACCTGGAGCTGCTGTTCGACCCGCAGCTCTCCGCCGTCTGCTTCAAGCGCACCGGCTGGACCAACGACGACTACTACCGCTGGTCGCAGCAGCTGCTCGCGGACCAGATCGGCTTCGTCACCCCGACCGGCTGGGACGGCGAGACGGTCGCCCGCTTCGCCTTCCTGCACCCGGGCACCACCATGGAGATGGTCCGGGAGATCCTGGACACCATGGCCTGATCGGGCCCGTCGTCCGTCCGCACGGCCCCGCCGGTCCACCCGGCGGGGCCGTACGCACCTCCGGGGCCGCACGCCCTACAGGAACGCCCCGCTCGGCAGGTACGGCGCCGGCGGCCGCATCCCGCGCACCCCGACGAAGCCGGCCGTCTCCGGGGTCAGCCCGACCTCCAGCCCGACGTCCAACGCCCACTCCTGCTCGGCGGTCAGGTACTCCACCCGCGCCTCGACCCCGTCCGGCACCCGGGCCAGCGCCTCGCGCAGCAGCCGGGCCGCGATCCGCTTGCTGGTGGCCGCCAGCAGCCGCACCACCCCGCCGTCCCGGTAGCAGTAGCCGCTGCCGGCCAGCGCGTCGGCGACCAGCAGCTCCTCGAAGTGCCCCAGCATCAGTTCGTGGTCCGGGCCGTGCGCGGACCCGCGCAGCCGCCGGTCCACCGAGTCCAGCAGGTGCAGGTGGGTGGCGTTGCCGCGGTGCACCGGGATGTCGCCCGGGTCGATCAGCCCCTCCCGGTCCACCCGGCCGGTCAGCCGCATCGCCGGGTGCAGGGTGAAGCCGGCCAGCCGGTAGCGGCGGGCCGCCGCCGGGGAGCCGGAGACGCAGACCATCCCGCGCAGGCAGCCCCCGGCGTGCGCCAGGGCCCGTTCGAACAGCAGCCGGCCGACGCCCCGGTCCCGCGCGGTCGGCCGGACCGCGAACAGTGACGGCATCCACAGGCCCTCGCGACGCATCGACAGCACCACCCCGACCGCCTGCCCGCCGCTCTCCGCCAGCCAGCAGCCCCCGGGGTCGGTGCGCGCCAGGTGCCGGGTCCGGGCCAGCTGCAGCGGCGTCGGCCGGGGCGGCCGCGCGGGGTCGTCGGACGGTGCGGCGAACGCGGCGAGGGACACCTCCTGGACGACCTCCGCGTCCGCTGCGGTGTCCCTGACCTGGCGAAGGATCATGCCGCCCATCCTGGCGTCCGGGGGGCGGCCGTGGGGCCCGTTCGCCCGGATCCGTACCGCGGGCGGTGCCCGCTCCGCCGCGGTTGTGCGAGCATGGGGAGGTAGAGGCCCGGGTGACACGCCCGGCCCACGGAGAACCAGGCGTCGAGCAGGCCGCAGAAATCCATCGCCGACCGGGAAATGAAACCGGACGGTCCGTGGTTGGCACTGGCGGCAGACCGTCGTCAAGACCGGGAGAAAGCAGATGACCGTCCAGGACGAGACCACCGTCGAGAGTGGCATCCTCCTTACCGATGCCGCCGCGGCCAAGGTCAAGGCCCTGCTGGAGCAGGAAGGCCGCGAGGACCTGGCGCTGCGCGTCGCCGTCCAGCCCGGTGGTTGCTCCGGCCTGCGTTACCAGCTGTTCTTCGACGAGCGCTCGCTCGACGGCGACGTGCTCAAGGACTTCAACGGCGTCAAGGTGGTCACCGACCGCATGAGCGCCCCGTACCTGGGTGGCGCCACCGTCGACTTCGTCGACACCATCGAGAAGCAGGGCTTCACGATCGACAACCCGAACGCCACCGGCTCCTGCGCCTGCGGCGACTCGTTCAGCTAGGCCTGACGGCCGGCCTCGAACGGTGAGGCGGCTCCGGGGACTTCCCCGGGGCCGCCTCTTCGCGTTCCGACGCCTCCGCCGTCTCCGCCGCTCCCGCTGCTAGCGCGCGGGGCCGTCCGGGGTCACCGGGTCCGGGCCCATGTGGGCGTCGCCCTCCAGCGGCACCTCCTGGCCGCTGGTCCGGTCCACCACCGTCCGCCCGGCCAGCGGCGAGCGCAGGTCGGCGGAGACGGCCTGCCGCTTCGCCAGCGCGGTGCAGACCTGCCCCGGCTGGACGGCGGGCGGGCCCGGCACGACCGCGACGTCCACCTGGCCGGACTGCGACTCGTCCGCCTTCAGCGCGTACTTGGTGCAGACCCCGCCGAAGAAGTACACGGTCAGCTTGGTACCGCCGTCCAACCGGTAGCCGATCGGCGGGCGGACATTGGGATTGGCCGTGCCCGTCCCCGCCGGGTTCGGCTCGCCGGGGGCGATCCCGTTGGCCGGGGGAGTGGCCGCGCCCGAGGGCCGGCCCGGCGCGGGCTGGGCCGGGGTCGGGGACCAGCCGGTCGGCGGCGCCTGGCCGGACGGGCTCGCCGGGCCGGCCCCCTCGGACGGTGAGCCGGGGGCCGATGGTGCCGACGGGGAGGCGCTCGTCGAACCCGAGGCGCCCGCGGTGGCCGCCGCCGAGTCGGCGGAACCCTTGCCGTCCCCGTTGCACCCGGCCAGAGTCACCACCGCCGCCAGCGCGGCCACCGCCAGGGCCGTCGCCCGCCGTCCACGGCGCGGCATCGTCTCCAGATCCATCTGCACATCCTCCCGAGGGCTCAGCGGCGCCGCCTCCTCGGCCGCTCCGCGCGGATGTGACGTGCCCCGGTCGGATCCGGTTCCGTGCCGGTCCGGGTCGGCTCAGATGCCGTACTCGGCCATCCCGGCGACCAGCCGCTGCGCCCCGGACGGGACCCGGACACCGACGGACGCGGGGGTGGCCGGCTCCGGTCCGGCCGTCACCACCGGCCAGAACCGGCGCAGCCGCCGGGAGGAACTGACCAGGGCGTCCAGGGTCTCGCCGTCCGCGTCCGCCCGACGGGCGTCCGACGGGGAGTGGTTGGGCATCATCGGGCATCGCTCCGATCCAGGGCCGCGGCCGCACTGCCACGGCTGACGACGGGCCCCGCCCGGGTCCGGCAGGGCTCCTGAGGCCGACCCTAGGCCGGGCCCCGGAAGCCCACCAGTGCTACCCGGAGGTAGTACACGTTCGAGGGTGCCGGGTGCCACCACGGTCGGAGGGACGTCGAGCAGCTTGCGGGACTCTTGCTGGCGCGCCCGCCCGGACGGGTACCGTGGGTGGGTTCATCCACCCCCGCTGGCCCGTGTTGCCATCCTGAGGAGACCCCCGTGCGTATCGCCGTCGCCGGCTCGATCGCCACCGACCACCTGATGACGTTCCCCGGTCGGTTCGCCGACCAGCTCGTCGCCGAGCAGCTGCACACCGTGTCGCTGTCGTTCCTGGTCGACGCCCTGGACATCCGCCGTGGCGGGGTCGCCCCGAACATCGCGTTCGGCATGGGCGTGCTCGGGCTCCGCCCGGTCCTGGTCGGTGCCGCCGGCGCGGACTTCGCCGAGTACCGCAGCTGGCTGGAGCGCAACAACGTGGACTGCGACTCGGTCCACATCTCCGAGACCCGGCACACCGCCCGCTTCATGTGCACCACGGACGAGGACCACAACCAGATCGCCTCGTTCTACACCGGCGCCATGGCCGAGGCCCGCAACATCGAGCTCAAGCCGATCGCCGACCGGGTCGGCGGCCTCGACCTCGTGCTGATCGGCGCCGACGACCCGCAGGGCATGGTCCGGCACACCCAGGAGTGCCGCACCCGCGGTTACGCCTTCGCCGCCGACCCCTCCCAGCAGCTGGCCCGACTGGACGGCGAGGACATCCGCGAGCTGGTGGACGGCGCCTCGTTCCTGTTCACCAACGAGTACGAGGCCGCGCTGATCGAGACCAAGACCGGCTGGGACGCCGAGGAGCTGCTCACCCGGGTCGGCACCCGGATCACCACCCTGGGCAGCAAGGGCGTCCGGATCGAGCGCAAGGGCGAGGCCCCGATCGTGGTCGGCTGCCCGGCCGAGGACGCCAAGGTCGACCCGACCGGCGTCGGCGACGCCTTCCGGGCCGGCTTCCTGGCCGGTCAGTCCTGGGCGCTCGACCTGGAGCGCTCGGCCCAGCTCGGCTGCATGCTCGCCACCCTGGTGATCGAGACCGTCGGCACCCAGGAGTACGAGCTGCGCCCGACCGCCTTCCTGAAGCGCTTCGAGGCCGCCTACGGCGCCGAGGCCGCCGCCGAGATCAGCGCCCACCTGGTCAAGTAGTCCGCCGGACGAGGTAGGCCGAGCCCCGGTCGCCGCCGTAGTCGGCGGCCGGGGCCTCGCCCGCGTACTCCTGGTCGCGCATCCCGCACCAGGCCGGGATGTCCAGCCGGGCCGCCTCGTCGTCCGCCAGCACGACGACCGTGCCGCCCACCGGCACCTCGCCGATCCGCTTCGCCAGCTCGATCACCGGCAGCGGACAGCGCTTCCCCAAGGCATCGAGAACCAGGAGCGGTGCGGACGCGGCCGCAGGCGCGGGCAGGTCCAGCCCGAGCGGCGCCCGGACCCCGGCGACCAGCTCGGGCAGCACGGTGAGGAAGCGCTCCACGTCCGCCTCGGCCGTCCCGTACGGCAGCGAGACCCGGACGTTGCCCTCGGTGAGCACCCCCATCGCGGCCAGCACATGGCTCGGCGTCAGGGTGGAGGAGGTGCAGGAGGAGCCGGAGGAGACCGCGAAGCCCGCCCGGTCCAGCTCGGTCAGCAGCACCTCGCCGTCCACGTACAGGCAGGAGAAGGTGACGAGGTGCGGCAGCCGCCGCACCGGGTCGCCGACCACCTCGACCTCGGGCACCAGCTGCGGCACCCGGGCGCGGATCCGCTCCACCAGCGCGTGCAGCCGGGCGTTCTCCCGCTCGGCCTCGGCCCGGACGGCCCGCAGCGAGGCGGCCGCGGCCACGATCGCCGGGACGTTGACGTACCCGGGCACCCGCCCGCCCTCGCGTTCGTCGGCCGGCAGCGGGGAGGCGTACCGGACGCCCTTGCGCACGGCGAGGACCCCGACCCCGGGCGGACCGCCCCACTTGTGCGCGCTCGCGGTCAGCAGCGACCAGCCCGCCGGGACGTCCACCCGCCCGGCGCTCTGCGCCGCGTCGACCAGCAGCGGCACCCCGGCCCCGGCGCACAGCGCGGCCACCTCGTCGACCGGCTGGACGGTGCCCACCTCGTGGTTGGCGCTCTGCAGGGCGGCCAGCGCGGTGTCCGGGCGGAGCAGGGCGCCGAAGGCCGCCGGGTCGACCCGTCCGCCGCGGTCGACCGGGACGACCGAGACCTCGCCGCCGGAGGCCTCGTGGCGCTCCGCGACGTGCAGCACGCTGGAGTGCTCCACCGCGGAGTGCACCAGGTGCCCGCCGCGCCGCCGGTTCCCGGACAGGGCGCCCAGCAGGCCGAGTTGGACGGCCTGGGTGCCGCTGGCGGTGAAGGAGATCTCGTCGGCCCGCGCGCCCAGGACGGCGGCGACCGTCTCCCGGGCGGCGTCCAGCAGCATCCGGGCCTGTCGGCCGGAGCGGTACAGCCGGGCCGGATCGGCCCAGCCCTCGTCCAGGGCGGCGGTCAGGGCCTGCCGCGCGACGGGGTGCAGAGGGGCCGTCGAGGCCACGTCGAAGTACACGGTCACATTTAACGACACACCCGGGAACGGGGTGGCGGCGGCGGGATTGCTCACCGGTCGTCAGTCGATCATCCCGAATGTCCGCTTCGTCCGGTCCCGACGGGCCGTCACCCGCGATGTTCGAGGTCATCCCCCGATCGGGCGTAAGGACCTCGAATGCCTACGATGACCTGCGGCGCAGCCCCTGCCGGGCCTGATCGGGCGACCGGGCGGCGCGTTACCGGGGGCTGCCCGTCAGGAGCGCATAAGGCTGGAGTAGGGTTTGGCCCGCATAAGCATTCAAACCGTGCCCGTGGACGGGTCGCCGGAGGGGCTCACACTCCCCTCCCGGTGCGACGCGAAGGCGGGCGAGACTTCGGGAAGGCGCTACGTGAGTCCCAACGGCTCCGACCGCTCGCCGCGGCGCACGATGCGGCGGAAGCTGCCTCAGGCGCTGGCACTGGGCCTCGTCATCGCGACCGCCACCGGCTGCTCGGCCAACGACCTCCCCAGGCTTGGCCTCCCGAGTCCGGTCACGAAGGAAGGACCCATGGTCCTCCAGATGTGGCAGGGCTCCTGGATCGCGGCGCTGGTGGTCGGCGTACTGATGTGGGGTCTGATCATCTGGAGCGTGATCTTCCACCGGCGCAAGCGCACCGGCGTGGAGATCCCCCCGCAGACCCGGTACAACGTGCCCATCGAGGCGCTCTACACCGCGGTCCCCATCATCATCGTCTCGGTCCTCTTCTACTTCGTCGCCCGCGACGAGTCGAAGCTGATCTCCGTCTCCGCCAAGCCGCAGCACTACGTCAACGTGGTGGGCTTCCAGTGGAGCTGGGCGTTCAACTACGAGAACACCGAGACCCCCGACCCGGCCAACAAGGACGCCGCGTACGACGTCGGTACGCCCAAGGACGCTCCGACGCTCTGGCTGCCGGTCAACGAGACGGTGCAGTTCCGACTGACCTCTCGTGACGTCATCCACGACTTCTGGCCCGTCAACTTCATGATGAAGATGGACGTCGTTCCGGGCGTGGTGAACAAGTTCGAGGTCACCCCGACCGTCAAGGGCGACTACATGGGCAAGTGTGCCGAGCTCTGCGGCGTCGACCACTCGCGCATGCTGTTCAACGTCAAGGTCGTCGATCGCGCCGACTACGACAAGCACCTGGCCGAGCTCCGTGCGAAGGGCCAGGAAGGCGCGGTGCCCTCCGGCGTCATCACCATGGGAAGTGAAGCGAAGTGACCATCCTCAACGAGCCCGCCGCGGCCGGCGGGGGCGCCGAGGCCGTCACGGTCGGGGCGCAGCGGACCCGCAAGCCGGGTTCGACCATCATCAAGTGGTTGACCACCACTGACCACAAGACGATCGGCACGATGTACCTCGGTACGTCGTTCGCCTTCTTCCTGATCGGTGGCATCCTCGCCCTGGTCATGCGCGCCGAGCTGGCTCGTCCCGGGACCCAGATCCTGTCGAACGAGCAGTTCAACCAGGCGTTCACGATGCACGGCACGATCATGCTGCTGATGTTCGCGACCCCGCTGTTCGCGGGCTTCGCGAACTGGATCATGCCGCTCCAGATCGGTGCCCCGGACGTGGCCTTCCCGCGTCTGAACATGTTCGCGTACTGGCTGTACCTCTTCGGTTCGTCGATCGCGGTCGGCGGCTTCCTGACCCCGAACGGCGCCGCCGACTTCGGCTGGTTCGCCTACTCCCCGCTGTCGGACGCGGTGCACTCGCCCGGCGTCGGCGGCGACATGTGGATCATGGGTCTGGCCTTCTCCGGCTTCGGCACGATCCTCGGTGCGGTCAACTTCATCACCACGATCATCTGCATGCGCGCTCCGGGCATGACGATGTTCCGGATGTCGATCTTCGTCTGGAACGTCCTGCTGACCTCGGTGCTGGTCCTGCTGGCCTTCCCGGTGCTCGCCGCCGCGCTGTTCGCCCTGGAGGCGGACCGCAAGTTCGGGGCCCACGTATTCGATCCCGCCAACGGCGGGGCGATGCTGTGGCAGCACCTGTTCTGGTTCTTCGGCCACCCCGAGGTGTACATCATCGCGCTGCCGTTCTTCGGCATCGTGTCGGAGATCATCCCGGTCTTCAGCCGCAAGCCGATGTTCGGCTACTCCGGCCTGATCGCGGCCACCATCGCGATCGCCGGTCTGTCCGTGACGGTGTGGGCGCACCACATGTACGTCACCGGGCAGGTGCTGCTGCCGTTCTTCTCCTTCATGACCTTCCTGATCGCGGTCCCGACCGGTGTGAAGTTCTTCAACTGGGTCGGCACCATGTGGAAGGGCTCGCTGAGCTTCGAGACCCCGATGCTCTGGACGGTCGGCTTCCTGGTCACCTTCCTCTTCGGTGGTCTGACCGGTGTCCTGCTGGCCTCCCCGCCGATCGACTTCCACGTCTCGGACTCGTACTTCGTCGTCGCCCACTTCCACTACGTGGTCTTCGGTACCGTCGTCTTCGCGATGTTCGCCGGCTTCCACTTCTGGTGGCCGAAGATGACCGGCAAGATGCTGGACGAGCGCCTCGGCAAGATCACCTTCTGGACGCTGTTCTTCGGCTTCCACACCACCTTCCTGGTGCAGCACTGGCTCGGCGCGGAGGGCATGCCCCGCCGCTACGCCGACTACCTGGCCTCGGACGGCTTCACCACGCTGAACACCGTCTCGACCATCGGCTCCTTCGTGCTCGGCCTGTCGATCCTGCCGTTCCTCTACAACGTCTGGAAGACCGCCAAGTACGGCGAGAAGGTCGAGCAGGACGACCCGTGGGGCTTCGGCCGCTCCCTGGAGTGGGCGACCTCCTGCCCGCCGCCGCGGCACAACTTCCTCACCCTGCCCCGGATCCGCTCCGAATCCCCGGCCTTCGACCTCCACCACCCGGAGATCGCCGCGCTGGACTACCTGGAGAACCACGGCGAGCCGGCCAAGCACCTCGCCGGTGTGACCCCGGCGAAGTACGACGCCCCGAAGCTGGGCAAGGGCAAGCAGGAGGGTGACGCCTGATGAAGGAACAGGGAAAGATCTTCCTCGGTCTGGCGGTCTTCGTGCTGGCGATGGCCATCACGTACGGCCTGTGGACCAGCCACGCGAGCAACGGCCCGGGTCTGGAGGCAGCCGGTACCACCGCGCTGTTCCTGGCCTTCGGCCTGTGCGCCTTCATCGGGTACTACCTCGCCTTCACCGCCCGTCGGGTGGACAGCGGCGCGGGTGACAACCCCGAGGCCGAGGTCGCGGACGACGCCGGCGAGCTGGGCTTCTTCGCCCCGCACAGCTGGCAGCCGCTGTCGCTGGCGCTCGGTGGCGCGCTCGCCTTCCTGGGCGTGATCTTCGGCTGGTGGCTGATGTTCTGGGCCGCTCCGATCATCCTGATCGGCATCTTCGGATGGGTCTTCGAGTTCTACCGGGGCGAGAACCAGAACCAGTAGGTTCGGCAGGTTCCGTTGCCGACACCAGGGCCGGTCTTCCCGTACGGGGGGACCGGTCCTGCTGCGTCCGGGGAGTGACGAGCTCACTCGCCCGGGTGAACGGGAGGTCGCTCGGATGTCGTTCGATCCGGGCGGTTCCTACGATCTGAGCAATCGTGCGAATAGTGCGGACCCCTCGGAGGCGGTCATGGCCGACAGGCGCGGAATCGCAGGCATCGGCAGCATCTCGCTGGCCCTGGCAGTGCTGGCCCCCTTGGCCGCCTGCTCCTCAGGCGAGGACGATCCCGCCGGCCCGCACCGGATCGACGCGGGTCCACTCGTCCACCTCTCGGCCGAGGGCAAGGTCGACCCGTCCAAGCCGGTCACCGTGACCGCCGTGGCGGGAAGCCGGCTCACGGACGTCACCGTGGTCGGCCCGGACGGCCGGGTGGTGGCCGGGCGGCTCGCCGACGACCAGCGCAGTTGGCAGACCACCGGCCGGCTGAAGGCCGGCACCGCCTACGCCGTCCGGATCGCCGCCGACGACGGCCGCAACGGCCGCGGCGACACCACCCAGGGCTTCACCACCCTGGCCGCCCAGCGCCTGCTCACCGCCGAGCTCGGCCCGGAGACCTCCAGCAGCGGCGTCTACGGGGTGGGCCAGCCGCTCACCGTGACGCTCTCCGAGGCGGTGAAGGACCCCCAGGCCCGCCAGGAGGTCGAGCGGGTGCTCACCGTGAGCTCCCAGCCGGCCGTCACCGGCGCCTGGTACTGGGTGGACGACAAGAACCTGCACTTCCGCCCGGAGGACTACTGGCCGGCCGGGACGGCCGTGGCGCTGGCCTTCGACGGCACCGGCGTCCGGATCTCCGACGGCCTCTACGGCGGCGACCGCACCTCGATCCGGATGCGGATCGGCGCGCGGGTCGAGTCGGTCGTCGACGCGGCGGCCCACCAGCTCACCCTCAAGCGTGACGGCGAGGTGGTCCGGACCATCCCGGTGACCACCGGCAAGCCCGGCTTCGACACCCGCAACGGCGTCAAGGTGGTGCTCGGCCAGGAGCGCTCGGTGCGGATGAACGGCGAGACCATCGGAATAAAGGCCGGGAGCTCGGAGTCGTACGACCTGGACGTGCTGTGGGCCACCCGGGTGACCTGGAGCGGCGAGTACGTCCACGCGGCGCCCTGGTCGGTCGGTGCGCAGGGCGTCGAGAACGTCAGCCACGGCTGTACCGGCATGAGCACCGACAACGCCAAGTGGTTCTACGACAACACCCGGATCGGGGACCTGGTGACGGTGGTGAACAGCCGCGGCGCCACCATGGAACCCTTCGGCAACGGCTTCGGAGACTGGAACGTCTCCTGGACGGACTGGGTCAAGCACAGCGCCCTCGGACAGCCCCTCGGCACCACCGCCCCGCCCTCCCAGGCGCCCGCCGCAGGGATGATGCGCCCGGAGGTCTGATCCGGGCCAGGATGGGGCGTCACGCCCCGGGATAGGCCAGGTCCAGCGCGGTGACCACGGCGGCCAGGGCGTCCGGCCGGGAGAGCCCCAGCCGGTGCGCCCGCGCCGCGTACTCGGCGGCGGCCTCGGCGGCCAGCCGGTGGGCGGCGTCCCCGGTGGCGGCGATCAGGGTGCCGCGCCGGCCGTGGGTCTCCACCACTCCGTCCGCCTCCAGCTCCTTGTAGGCCCGGGCGACCGTCCCGGCGGCCAGCCCCAGCTCCTCGGCGAGGGCCCGTACGGTCGGCAGCCGCAGCCCGGTCGGCAGCGCGCCGGAGCGGGCCTGCTCGGCGATCTGGGCGCGGATCTGCTCGTACGGGGGAGTGGCGGCGGCGGGGTCGACGGACAGCTGCACGGACGGCTCCTGGAGGCGCTGCGGGTACGGGGCTGGTGGACGGGCAAAGGCCGAGGGCCGCCGACCAGGTGAACTCTGGTCAGCGGCCCTCGGGGGTGACGCGCGGTGCGTACGGGATCAGTGGTGGCCGTGGCCGCTGGTGATCTCGTGGTGCTCCTCGGCGGTGGGCTTGGGGATCTGGCTGCCCTCGCCGTAGAAGCCGCGGGAGAGCTTGGCCCGGGTGCGGGTGAGGGCGCCGGCCTTGCGGGCCACGCCGTTCTCGTCCGTCTGGGCCGGCAGCTCGACCGGCTGGATCTGCTCGTGCGCCGTGAGGGTGTGCAGGTCCTTCGACGGCAGCTGGGCGTGCACCTCGACGAACTCACCGTGCGGCAGGCGCTTGATGACACCGGTCTCGCGGCCGTGCAGCACCTTCTCCTTGTCACGGCGCTGGAGGCCGAGGCACCAGCGCTTGGTGATGATGAAGGTGATGACCGGGACGGCGAAGAAGCCGACGCGGACGAAGTAGGTGATCGAGTTGAGCGACAGGTGGAAGTGCGTGGCGAACAGGTCGTTGCCACCACCGATCAGCAGCACCAGGTACAGGCTGATCCAGGCCGCACCCAGGGCCGTGCGGACCGGGGCGTTGCGCGGGCGGTCCAGGATGTGGTGCTCGCGCTTGTCGCCGGTGATCCAGCCCTCGATGAACGGGTAGACCGCGATGGCGACCAGGACCAGCGGGAAGATCATCAGCGGGATGAACACACCCAGGTTCAGGGTGTGGCCCCACAGGCTGATCTCCCAGCCCGGCATGACGCGGATCAGACCCTCGGAGAAGCCCATGTACCAGTCGGGCTGGGCGTCGGTCGACACCTGGTCCGGACGGTACGGGCCGTAGGCCCAGATCGGGTTGATCGTGGCGATCGCCGAGATGGCGGCGATGATGCCGAAGACCAGGAAGAAGAAGCCACCGGCCTTGGCCATGTAGACCGGCATCAGCGGCATGCCGACGACGTTCTTCTCGGTCTTGCCCGGGCCCGCCCACTGGGTGTGCTTGTGGTAGAAGACCAGGATCAGGTGCGCCACCAGCAGGCCGAGCATGATGCCCGGGATCAGCAGCACGTGGATGGTGAAGAACCGCGGCACGATGTCGTGGCCGGGGAACTCGCCCCCGAACAGGAACATCTGGATGTAGGTGCCGACCAGCGGGACCGCGAGGATCGCGCCTTCCATGAAGCGGATACCGGTGCCGGACAGCAGGTCGTCGGGCAGCGAGTAGCCGAAGAAGCCGTCGAACATGCCCAGGACCAGCAGCAGGAAGCCGAAGACCCAGTTGATCTCACGCGGCTTGCGGAACGCGCCGGTGAAGAACACGCGCATCATGTGCACGAGCATGGCGGCCACGAAGACCAGGGCGGCCCAGTGGTGGATCTGGCGGATCAGCAGACCGCCGCGGATCTCGAAGCTGATGTCCACCGTCGAGGCGTACGCCTCGGACATCCCGATGCCCTTGAGCGGCACGTACGAGCCGTTGTAGACGACCTCGGCCATCGACGGCTTGAAGAACAGCGTCAGGTAGACACCGGTCAGGATGATGATGACGAACGTGTAGAGGCAGATCTCGCCCAGCATGAAGGACCAGTGGTCCGGGAAGATCTTCCGCAGGTTGGCCTTGGCGAGGGAGTAGATCCCCAGCCGGCCGTCCGTCCAGTCCGCCGCGGACTCCCACTTGTTGGCGGGGTTGGCGCGCGTGCTGGAGGGCTTGGCGGCACCGGTCTTGGTGCTGCTCGCGCTACTCATCGAGCACGCTCCCAGAAGCTCGGGCCGACGGGCTCCGCGAAGTCGCCGGTGGCGACCAGGTGGCCCTTGTCGTCAGTGGTGATCTTCAGCTGCGGCAGCGGGTGGCCGGCCGGGCCGAAGATGACGCGCGCGCCGTCCGCCAGGTCGAAGGTCGACTGGTGGCAGGGGCAGAGCGCGTGGTGGGTCTGCTGCTCGTACAGGCTGATCGGGCAGCCGACGTGGGTGCAGATCTTGGAGTAGGCGAGGATCCCCTCGAAGCCCAGCTCCTTGGACTTGTCGTCCTTGATGTCGTCCGGCGCGATGCGCACCAGCATCAGGGCGTCCTTGGCGATGCGCTGCTGGAAGTCCTCGTCGTGGGTGGTGAGACCCTCCGGCATGGCGAAGGTCAGCGAGCCGATGACGAGGTCCTCGGGCTTCATCGGCTGCATGGTGCTCATGTTGACGAGCGCCAGCGGGGTGGCCGGGGTGGCCTCCTTCCAGCCGGTCTCCTTGAGCTTCTTCTCCGGCAGCGGGCCCAGGTCGCGGAGCAGGACCACGCCGGAGAGCGGGACCAGCGCCATCGACCCGATGAGGGTGTTGCGGATCATCTTGCGACGACCGAAGCCGGACTCGGCGGCACCGGTCTTGAACTGCTCGATGACGTCGTTGCGGACGTCGTCGTCAGCCTCGATCGGGTGACGCTCGGCGGGCAGCTCGACGTCCGACATCAGGGTGCGGGCCCAGTGGACCGCGCCCGCGCCGATCATGAACAGCGCGACGCCCAGGGTCAGGCCCAGTGCGAAGTTCAGCGCGCTGACGTGACCCAGCGGGAAGATGTAGACGATCTTGTCCGGGTCGATGGCCACGTAGGAGGCGATGAAGCCGATGGTGGCGAGCATCGAGACCACGAACATCAGCGAGACCTGACGCTCGGCGCGCTTGGCGGCCCGCTCGTCGATGTCGGTGCGGCGGGGCTCGTGGGCCGGCAGGCCCGGGTCGGCGAACGGGTTGCCGTGGTCGGCCACCTCGCCGGCGGAGCCGTGCGGCTCCGGGAGCTTGTCTTCTGACATGTCGTGGCTCATGACTTCTTGGCCTTGGTGGTGTGGGCGGCGACCCAGATCGCGACCGCGATGAGCGTGCCGAGGCCGAAGATCCAGCCGAACAGACCCTCGGTCACCGGACCGAGGCTGCCCAGGGTGAGACCGCCGGGGTTGGGCTCATCGTTGGTGGTGTGGCGGACGAAGGCCACGATCTGCTTCTTCTGCTCCTCGGGCATGGTGCTGTCCGGGAACGACGGCATGTTCTGCGGGCCGGTCTGCATGGCCTCGTAGATGTGCTTGGCGTCCACGCCCTCCAGCGACGGGGCGTACTTGCCCTTGGTCAGGGCACCACCCTGACCGGCGAAGTTGTGGCACTGGGCGCAGTTGGTGCGGAACAGCTCCCCACCCTTGGAGATGTCGTCAGGGTTGGTCGAGGAGTACTGCTTCGCGTCCGGGGCGATCGGGCCGGGGCCGAGCGACTGGACGAAGGCGGCGAGCTGGTCGATCTCGCCCTGGGTGTAGATGGCCTTCTTGCGCGGCACCTGGGCACCGGGCTGCTGGGCCGGCATGCGACCGGTACCGACCTGGAAGTCGACGGCGGCGGAGCCCACGCCGACCAGGCTCGGACCGTCACTGCTGCCCTGGCCGTTCAGGCCGTGGCAGGAGGAGCAGCCGACGGCGAAGAGCTTCTTGCCCTCATCGATCGCGAGCGACTGCGCGGCGACGTCGGCCTGCGCCTTGTCGGCGGGCGCGAACATGCCGTACAGCCCCCCGGTTGCCGCCAGGGCGAGAAGTAGGACGACCAGCGCCGCCAATGGGTGGCGCCGTCGTGCGGAGAGCTTTTTCACGGAATAACCCCGGTGTCAGGATCTGGTCGACTGGTGGGTGCACCCGGCTGCCGGTCTGGCCGGCACGAGGCTGCCTGTCCAAGGCTGCGCGCGCGGTCGGTCGGTGGGAGCGTCGGCACCGGCAGAAGCGGCCCGTCGCCGGTGAGGGCGGGGGCCGCAGCCGGTGGCCAGCGACCTGATCAGCTGGTTACTTGATCAGGTAGATGGTCGCGAACAGACCGATCCACACGACGTCGACGAAGTGCCAGTAGTAGGACACGACGATCGCGGCGGTGGCCTGCTCGTGAGTGAAGCGCTTGGCTGCGTACGTCCGTCCGAGGACCAGCAGGAAGGCGATCAGACCGCCCGTCACGTGCAGACCGTGGAAGCCGGTGGTCAGGTAGAACACCGTGCCGTACGGGTCCGAGGACAGCGAGAGGCCGTCGTTCTTGACCAGCTCGGTGTACTCGTAGACCTGACCGCCGATGAAGATCGCGCCCATGAAGAACGTGAGGGCGAACCACGCGCGGAGCTTCTTCACGTCACCGCGCTCGGCGGCGAACACGCCGAGCTGGCAGGTGAGCGAGGAGAGCACCAGGATCGTGGTGTTGATCGAGGAGAACGTCACGTTGAGGGCGTGCGCCTTCTCGGCCCAGAACTCGGCTCCCTTGACGGAGCGGAGCGTGAAGTACATCGCGAAGAGCGCCGCGAAGAACATCAGCTCGGAACTGAGCCAGACGATCGTTCCGACGCTGACCATGTTCGGTCGATTGACCGATCCGTGCGCGTGCCCGGTTTCTGTTGCTGTTGCTGTCGCCACGACGGACATTATGTCGGTCCCTTATTCCGTCTTCACGTCGGGGGGTGTCCCTCGGAGTGTCCGGTGCGTGCGGTATGCCCGCTTGAAGGGCGGCGAGGGGGCCGTACGGGGGCTGAGCAGTGGGGTGTCCCTTTTCTGACGGTTCCTCTGTCGGGCCCGCCACCCCCTTGCCCAGTGCGTCGTTGCGCGGACGGCGCAGTCGCGGGTTGTAGGGGAGAGGACCCCGGATGGGCCGTCCGGGTGGACCGGGCGGGGTGGGGTGACGGGCCGTCCTCCGGGCGGGTGAGCGGCGGGCGCGTCGGCTTGAGGGGGAACGTGCGCGAGGGGGACCGGTGACGGGGGAAACGGGGGTAGCATCCGGATCAGGTGAACGTGGTCCGGATCACACTTGAGGGAGCAGGGTCCATGGCGTACACGACCGACGAGACGCTCACCGTCCTCGTCTACAGCGACGACCGCAACACCCGCGAGCAGGTGCTGACGGCCCTCGGCCGTCGGCCCGCCGAGGATCTTCCGGAGCTGTCCTACCTGGAGTGCGCGACCACCCCCGCGGTGCTCAAGGCGTTGGAGAAGGGCGGCATCGACCTCTGCGTGCTGGACGGCGAGGCGGTTCCGGCCGGCGGGCTGGGCCTCGGGCGCCAGCTCAAGGACGAGATCTACGGCTGCCCGCCGGTGCTGGTGCTGATCGGCCGGCCGCAGGACTCCTGGCTGGCCGCCTGGAGCCGGGCCGATGCCGCGATCTCCCACCCGGTGGACCCGGTGGCGCTGGCCGAGGCGGTCGCCGTCCTGCTGCGGGCCCGGCTGGCCAAGCGGGCCCCGGCGAGCCGTTGAGCGGTGCCGTCTCAGTAGGAGAGAAGTCGGGGCCGTAGCCGCCCCGCCGCTCGATAGGCTGACTCCATCCGTACGGACGTCCCCCGGAGCGGGGAACCGACAACAGCTGGAGTCAGCCATGGTGAACGTGAACCCTGCGAACGGTGGTACCGACCCCGCGCAGGTGGTCCGCACCTGGCCGGACCTCCTGGCGGCGTTGTTGAAGGGGGAGGACCTCGACCGCTCCTCCACCGCGTGGGCGATGGACCGGATCATGAGCGGCGAGGCGTCCCCCGTCCAGGTGGCCGGGTTCATGGTGGCGCTGCGGGCCAAGGGCGAGTCGGTCGAGGAGATCTCCGGCCTGGTCGACGCGATGTACGACCACGCCGAGCCGCTGGACATCCCCGGCCCGGCGGTCGACATCGTCGGCACCGGCGGCGACCGGGCGAAGACCGTCAACATCTCCACCATGTCGGCGATCGTCGCGGCCGCGGCCGGGGCCAAGGTGGTCAAGCACGGCAACCGGTCGGCCTCCTCCACCAGCGGCTCCTCGGACGTGCTGGAGAAGCTCGGGGTCGCGCTGGACCTGTCGCCCCGGCGGGTGGCCCAGGTGGCCGAGGAGGTCGGGCTCACCTTCTGCTTCGCGGCGAAGTTCCACCCCTCGATGCGGCACGCCGCCACCGCGCGACGCGACCTCGGGGTGCCGACCGCCTTCAACATCCTCGGTCCGCTGACCAACCCGGCCAAGGTCACCGCGCACGCGGTCGGCTGCTTCGACACCCGGCTCGCCGGGCTGATCGCCGGGGTGCTGGCCCGGCGCGGGGCGACCGCGCTGGTGTTCCGCGGCGACGACGGGCTGGACGAACTGACCATCACCACCACCTCGCAGGTGTGGGTGGTGCGCGACGGGGTGGTCACCGAGACCACCTTCGACCCGCGGGACGTCGGCATCGAGCTGGTCGGCATCGAGGCGCTGCGCGGGGCCGACGCCGCGTACAACGCGGAGGTCGCCCGGCGACTGCTGGCGGGGGAGCGCGGGCCGGTGCGGGACGCCGTCCTGCTGAACACCGCGGCGGCACTGGTCGCGCTCGACCTGGGTGACGCGCCGCTGACGGAGCAGCTCGCGGCGGGCATGGTGCGGGCGGCCGAGGCGATCGACTCGGGCCGGGCGCAGGATCTGCTGCGGCGCTGGTCGGAGGCCACCAGCCGGATCTGAGGCGGCAGTTGAGGGCCCGGGCCGGTTCCGCCGCCCCGGGCCCTTCCCGTCCGACCCGGGCCCTTCCGCCCGCCCCGCCCCCCGGTGCCCCGCCCCGAGCCGAAGGGGCGCGCCGGTGCCGAAAGGGAGAAGCGAGGGAGCGACGAAGGAGCGAGGGAGCGCCGACCGTCGGCACCGGATCAGAGCGCCCCGGAGGCGAGCGGGCGAGAACACTGTCCGGATGGTGGATGACTGTTTGACCGTCCGACGTACCCGACCTAGAGTCTTCGCCAGGTCATGAGTGACAGCGTCAAGCCCCAGCTGGCTGTCCGGCAACCCTCCGTCCGTGGCGGGGTGCCCTGGGTGAGGACCGGGTCGCCGGAAGCCGTCCGTGCGACAAGCGCGGACGCCCGACGAGCAGCACTCCCGGGGGTCCCTGACCCGTAGAAGGAGTGCATCCTCATGTCCGTCTCCGTCGAAACCCTCGCCCCGCTCGCCGTCCTCGGCCAGGACGTCCAGGTCCCGCTGGCCAGCGGCGAGAAGGTCGGTTACGCGGCGCTCGACTACGCGGCCAGCGCGCCTGCGCTCCAGCGGGTCTGGGACGACGTCGCCGCCTACGCGCCGTACTACGGCAGCGTGCACCGCGGCGCCGGGTACCTGTCGCAGCTGTCCACCGACCTGTTCGAGCAGAGCCGGCGGACCGTCGCCGAGTTCCTCGACCTGCGCGCCGACGACCAGGTGGTCTTCACCCGGGCCACCACCGACTCGCTCAACCTGCTGGCCGGCGCGGTGCCGGCCGGCACCCGGGTGTTCGCCTTCGAGACCGAGCACCACGCCTCGCTGCTGCCCTGGGCGCACGCGGGGCTGGAGGTCGACTACCTGCGGGCGCCGCGCTCGCGGGCCGAGGCGGTGGCGGCGCTGGAGAGCGCGCTGGCCGCGGCGCCCGAGGGGCCGAAGCTGCTGTGCGTCACCGGCGCCTCCAATGTGACCGGCGAGCTGTGGCCGGTCGCCGAGCTGACCGCGACCGCGCACCGGCACGGCGCCCGGGTGGTGCTGGACGCGGCCCAGCTGGCCCCGCACCACCGGGTCTCGGTCCGCGAACTGGACGTCGACTGGATCGCCTTCTCCGGCCACAAGCTCTACGCGCCGTTCGGGGCCGGGGTGCTGGCCGGTCGGTCGGACTGGCTGGACGCGGCCGAGCCGTACCTGGCCGGCGGCGGGGCGACCCGGACGGTGGCCCGGGAGCTGGACGGCTCGGTGGCGGTGCAGTGGCACACCGGCCCGGCCCGGCACGAGGCCGGTTCGCCGAACGTGATCGGCGCCTACGCGATCGCCTCGGCCTGTCGGGCGCTCACCGAGGCCGGCTTCGACGCGCTGGAGGCCCGGGAGCGGCAGCTGGTCGAGCGGCTGACGGCGGGGCTGGCGGAGATCCCGGAGGTCCGGGTGCTGAACCTGTTCGGCGCCGGCTCGGCCCGGGTGGGCGTGCTGTCCTTCGTGGTCCGGGGCTGGAACAGCTCGCACTTCTCGGCCGCGCTGTCGGCCGAGTACGGCATCGGGGTGCGGGACGGGCTGTTCTGCGCGCACCCGCTGGTGCGGACGCTGCTCGGGGAGGAGGAGGTGGCGCCGTCCGAGTGCGGGGCGCCGGAGTCCTCGCTGCCCGGGGAGCGCAGCCTGAACGCGATCCGGGTGAGCTTCGGGGCCGGCACGCCGGACGAGCACGTGGAGCGCTTCCTGACCGCCGTCCGCGAGCTGGTCACCGACGGCGCGGCGTGGAACTACCGCAACGAGGGCGGCCGTTGCGTCGTCGACACCCGTCGCGAGGGCTGAGCCCCACGCGTCGTCCTACTCGTCCAGGCCGAGCGCGAAGGCCGCTTCCAGGTCGTGCTGGGAGTAGGTGCGGAAGGCGATCTGGGTCTCGGTGTGTGCCACGCCCGGGACCTTGTTGAGCCGGCCCGGGATGACGTCGGCGAGGTCGTCGTGACGGCGTACCCGGACCATCGCCACCAGGTCGTAGCCGCCGGTCACCGAGTACACCTCGCTGACGCCGTCGATCGCGGCGATGGCCTCGGCGATCTCCGGGATGCGGTCGACGCTGGTCTTGATCAGGACGATGGCAGTGATCACGGTGCGGGCTCCTTCATGGGGTGCGGTCAGCGTATCGGGCCTCAGCCGGGTCGTCTCGGGGGGTGTCCGACGACGGTGCAGGCGTACAGGAAGCCGGCCGAGAAGCCGATCACGTGCACCAGGTAGGCCACTCCGGGCCCGGCCGAGTGCACCGACCACCACTGCAGGGCGAACCAGAGGCCGAGCACCAGCCAGGCCGGGAAGCGCAGCGGGAGGAAGAGGAGCAGTGGGACCAGGGTGGTCACCCTGGCCCGCGGGTGGAAGCGCAGGTAGGCGCCGAGCACGGCGGAGATCGCCCCGGAGGCGCCGATCAGGACCCGGGTGGAGTCGGGGGAGTGTGCCTCGGCGAGCGCGAAGCCGTACGAGGCCAGGCTGCCGGCCGCCAGGTAGAAGAGGAGGAACCTGGCCCGGCCGACCCGCCGTTCGACGGTGGGGCCGAAGACGTGGAAGAAGAGCAGGTTGCCCAGCAGGTGCAGCCAGCCGGCGTGCAGGAAGAGGCCGGTGAGGGCGGACACGGCCGGGTGCTTGCCCGGGGTCGGGGCGGCGGGGCAGCCGGGGACCGGGGCGGGGGCCTCGGCCAGCTGCTCGGCGGTGAGCGGGTGGCCCGTCAGCAGTTCGGCGGGGACGGCGCCCCAGCGCTGCTCGTAGCGCTGCTCGGCGCAGATCCGGGCCTGGCCGGTGCCGTACAGCGGGTTCAGGCCGGCCGCCGGGCCGAGCAGGAAGACCAGGGTGTTGAGCGCGATCAGGGCGTAGGTGACGGCCGGGGCGGGAACCGCCGGGCGGCCGTCCCGCGCATCGGTGTGGTCGGGGGCCGCGAGCGCCATGCGGCCAAGCATTCCTCCGGACACCGCACATGACACGCCCGTTTACGGCAGGTGGACTAGCCATCAAGTTCGACTGACCGGTGGTCGTGACGGTTGCCCCAGGCAATAGGCTTGGGCCGGGCGATCCCGCCTCCCGCCGCCGATGCCGGGGCTCCGGGGGAGCGCCTGACCGCCCAGGGACCAGCCGAGAGGATCCCCCGATGACCGTCCCCGCCCTGACCGCCGAGACGCGCTGGCGCTGCACGCTGTGCGGCAACCTCACCCGCTTCGACGTGACCCGCACCGCGCGGGTCACCGAGTTCCTCCACTTCGACCTGGCCGGCGACTCCAAGGTCGAGGAGACCGAGGTGCACAGCGAGACGGTCGAGTCGGTGCGGTGCCGCTGGTGCAACGCGGTGGACCAGGTCGAGCTGGTGGCCCGCCCGGGCGCCGAGGGTGCGGAGGCCCCCGCCGAGCAGGGCTGATCCCGGCCGGTGCGGTGGGCGGCGCGTGACGCGGCCGTCCACCGCACGGGACAATACAGACAAGACGCACGGAGCGTGACGACAGGGGCGGCCGTCGGCCGTACCCGCTGGACCAGGATCGGAGCCGAGGACGTGGTGGACGCAGCGAGGGAGCCCGCCGACGCGCAGGGGCTTCAGCCCGCTGCGCAGGCACCGGCGTCGGAGGACGGGGCGGCCCCGTTCGAGACCCCGCTCCCGGACCCGGCCGGTGGCGCCGTCGAGCGCCCGGTGGAGAAGCTGGACCGGCCGCTGCCCGAGGGCGTGCGCCGGCGCGTGGTCGGCCTGGCCTCGGACGCGCTGGGCGGGCTGCCGCCCGGGGAGCTGCCGCAGAGCCTGCGTCAGTACGTGAAGTTCACCCCCGCGCGGCGGGCCAAGTACGCGGCCACCGCGCTGGCGGCCGCGCTGGAGTCCGAGCCGGCCTTCCGGGTGCGGATAGCGGAGCGGCTGCGGCTGGGCCAGCCGGACCTGGTGAAGGCGCTGGAGTCGGGCAGCGTCCCCGGCGCCGCCGATCCGATGGACGTCGCGGCCGCCGCCTACCTGGTGCGTTCGGCGGGCTGGAGCCGGCTGGTCGCCGAGGTGGGTGAGGAGGTCGAGCGGGCCGGTGCCGAGGACGCGGCGGCGGAGGCCACTCGGCTGGTGGAGAAGCTGCAGGCCGAGCTCGCCGAGGTGCGGGCCGCCGCGCGGGCGGACCTGGACCGGCAGCGGGCGGAGTCCGAGGGGGTCCGGCGGGAGGCCGAGTCGCTGCGCAAGAAGGTGCGGTCGCTGGAGAGCGACACCCGCCGGGCGCAGGCCGAGACCCGGCGGGTGTCCGGGGAGCTGGAGGCCGTGAAGGCGCAGGCCACGGGTGAGCGCAGTGCGGCCGAGGGCGAGGCCCGGCGGTTGCGGCACCGGGTGTCCGAGCTGGAGAACGCGGTCGAGCAGGGCCGCCGCTCGGCCCGGGAGGGGCGCAGCGTCGAGGACATGCGGCTGCGGCTGCTGCTGGACACCGTGCTGCAGTCGGCGCAGGGCCTGCAGCGCGAGCTGGCGCTGCCGGTCTCCCAGATCCGCCCGGCGGACCTGGTCGAGGCGGTGGTGCCGGGGGCGGCCTCGCCGCACGACGTGGCCCGGCGCGGCCTGGCCGACGACGATCCGGCGCTGCTGGACCAGCTCCTGGCGATCCCGCAGGTGCACCTGGTGGTGGACGGCTACAACGTGACCAAGACCGGGTACCCGACGCTGCCGCTGGAGCAGCAGCGGATCCGGCTGCTGGGCGGACTGGCGATGCTGGCCCAGCGCACCCAGGCGGAGGTCACCTGTGTGTTCGACGGGCAGGACCTGGACGTCCCGGTCATCATGGCGCCGCCGCGCGGGGTGCGGGTACGGTTCAGCCGGACCGGGGAGACCGCGGACGAGCTGATCCGTCGTCTGGTCCGGGCCGAGCCCCAGGGCCGTCCGGTGGTGGTGGTGTCCACCGACCGGGAGATCGCGGAGGGCGTGCGGAAGGCGGGCGCGCGCCCGGTGGCCTCGGTGCTGCTGCTGAACCGGCTGGCCCGGCCCTGACCGGGGCCGGAGGGCGTGACGGCAGCTCAGTGCGGTGACCGCGGGGGTGTGCGGATCCGGTGAAGCCCGTGGGGGAACCGGAGTTCACGCCTTCGGGGGAGTGGCAAAACGGATAGATCTTCACTAGGGTCTGGCGTCAAACCTATTTTCCGGAATCTCACCTGATCAGGTGAGTCCGATGGAAGAAGGAGCCGGTCCCTTGGCCTCCCACCGCCGTCCCAAGCAGCCGAGCCGCGCGCGGGTCTCCGTGCTCACCGCGGCCGCTGCGACCGCGGTCGCCCTCTCCGCCCAGGTGGCCGCGCACGCCGCGCCGCAGCCGAACAAGTCGGACGTCAAGGCGCAGATCGACCAGCTCCAGCAGGAGCAGGAGCAGGCGGCCGAGAAGTACAACGGCGCCAAGGAGCGGGCCGACCAGCTCCGCAAGCAGGCCGACCAGCTGCAGGACCAGGTGGCCCGCAGCCAGGACCAGATGAGCCAGCTGCAGGTGGGCCTGGCCCAGGTCGCGGGCGAGCAGTACCGCACCGGCGGCATCGACCCCTCCGTCCAGCTGATGCTCTCCTCCGACCCGTCCGGCTACCTGGAGAAGGCGTCCAGCGTCCAGCAGGCCAGCGCCAGCCAGACCGAGGCGCTCAAGGGCCTGCTCGACCAGCAGCGCCGGCTGGACCAGGAGAAGGCCGAGGCGGCCGCCGTGCTGGCCTCGCTGGACTCCACCACCAAGGACCTGAACCAGGCCAAGTCGGACGTCAACACCAAGCTGAAGTCCGCCCAGGACCTGCTGAACTCGCTCAGCGCCGCCGACCGGGCCGCGCTGCGGGCCCAGCAGCAGCAGGACGACCGCGCCTCGCGCGGCAGCGACCGGGTCGACCTGAGCAACCTGCCGCCGGCCAGCGGCTACGCGGCGGTGGCCGTGGCGAAGGCGATGAGCAAGCAGGGCTCGCCGTACGTGTGGGGCGCCACCGGGTCGAGCACCTTCGACTGCTCCGGTCTGATGGTCTGGGCGTACGGCCAGGCCGGCGTCTCGCTGCCGCGCACCTCGCAGGAGCAGGGCCACATCGGGACCGCCGTCACGCTGGCCACGGCCCAGCCGGGCGACCTGGTGATCTACGGCGGGGACATGCACCACGTGGCGATGTACATCGGCAACGGCATGGTGGTCCACGCGCCGCACACCGGTGACGTGGTGAAGGTGATGAAGGCCGACGCGATGTCGATCAACACCATCCGCCGGATCTGACGGAACGACACGCCGCGAGCCCCGTTCCGACCCTGTGATCCGCGCCACCCTCCGATCGGGGGTGGCGCTTCGGGTTGGCCCGTTCAGCGGTCGAGCGATGAGACCTGATCAGCTTTGCGTACGGTGGCGATCACGATCAGTCATTTTCACAAAAGAACCTGGGTAATCTTCCGTCTTTTTTCTGACAAGGATTTGAACGGATCACGGTTCAGTTACTAGGGTCGTGCTCCGAACCACCGCACTGTCGATCACCCAGCCTGGGTGGCGGCGGTGGTTACCGCCGAGTTCGCGAAACAGCGGGGCAGGTCGAAGCGACTGCCCGACAGGGGAGCCCAGTAGTCGGGGGCGCTGCGGAGCGGAGCCGGGGAACCACACGTTCCTCCGGGGTGAATCGGCGCCAGGTCGGCCGCGCTAGTGGCCGGTGAGGCGTCGTAGGGCATGCTTCCGGCCCGAACCCGTCAGCTCACCCGGTAGGCGGACGTAGGAAGAAGGAGTCCGCCTTCGTGGCGTCCCATCGTCGTCCCAAGCCCGCCAGCCGCGCTCGTGTCTCGATCCTCACCGGCGTCGCCGCCGCGGCCGTCGCCCTCTCCGCGCAGTCCGGCGCGCACGCCGACCCGCAGCCGACCAAGGACCAGGTCAAGGAGCAGGTCGACCAGCTCAACGAGCAGGCCGAGCAGGCGACCGAGAAGTACAACGCCGCCCAGGAGAAGCAGCAGGAGCTGGAGAAGCAGGTCTCCGGCCTGCAGGACCAGGTGGCCCGGCAGCAGTCGCAGGTGACCGACCTGCAGGGCGGCCTCGCGGAGATCGCGGGCGAGCAGTACCGCAACGGGGGCATATCCCCGACCGTCCAGCTGATGTTCTCCTCCAGCCCGGACAACTTCCTGAACCAGGCCGGTGCGCTCAATCAGGCCGGCAGCACCCAGAAGAACCAGCTGAAGCAGCTCCAGGAGCAGCAGCGCAAGCTGGACCAGGACCGCACCGAGGCCCAGGGCAAGCTCGCCGAGCTGGAGTCCACCACCACCCAGCTGAAGGCCTCCAAGGACGAGGTCCAGAACAAGCTGAAGGCGGCCCAGGACCTGCTCAACACGCTGACCGAGCAGGAGCGCCAGGCCCTCAAGGCGGCCGAGGACAAGGCCGCCGCCGACGCCAAGGCCAAGGCGGACGCCGCCGCGAAGGCCGCCCAGCAGTCGGCCCCGGACCGCGCCTCGCGCGACAACAGCCGCAGCGACCTCGGCTCGGGCTCGACGTCCGCGCCGGTCAAGGTCGCCCCGGGCAGCTCGCACGGTGCCGCCGCACTGGCCGCCGCCGCCTCCAAGGTCGGCAGCCCGTACGTCTGGGGCGCCACCGGCCCCGGCTCCTTCGACTGCTCCGGCCTGATGGTCTGGGCGTTCAACCAGGCCGGCGTGTCGCTGCCGCGCACCTCGCAGGAGCAGGCCGGCGCCGGCACCCGGATCGGCTCGGACATCTCCCAGGCCCAGCCCGGCGACATGCTGATCTTCTACGGGGACGCCCACCACGTCGGCATCTACGCCGGTAACGGCCAGGTGCTGCACGCTCCCAAGCCGGGCGCCTCGGTCCGCTACGAGGCCGTCTCCAACATGCCGCTGGCTTCCATCGTTCGGGTCTGATCCGGACTCCGCCAGAACGCCGGCCAGGCTTTCCCGGGCCCGGCCCTCCGCCACGGAGGGCCGGGCCTGCGGCTTTTCCGGCGGCTCGGTCGAATGTCCGAATAGGGGTCAAATATTCGGGTCGGGAGGGGTTTGGACTCACTTGCCCGGACTCGCTAACCTCTGCCACCGGACTCCCGCTCGACGGCCGCCCATCGGGGCGCGGCCGCGGGGCCGCGCCGCAGGACTGGAGCCGCTGCCGCCATGGCCGTGCACCGACGTTCCCAACTGCTCGCACGTGCGCTGGTACTGACCGCGGCCGCCACCACGGCCCTGGGCGTGGCGACCGCCGGCAGCGCCCAGGCCGCCCCCGGGGCGCCGGACGCGCCCGACCGCAAGGACGTCAAGGCGCAGGTCGAGCAGCTGTACGACGAGGCCGAGCAGGCCTCGGAGAAGTACAACGCCGCCCAGGAGGCGCAGAAGCGGCTCCTCGGCGAGACCACCGTGCTGCAGGGCGAGGTCGCCGAGGGTCAGGAGCAGCTCAACGAGCTGCGCGGCGACCTGGCCACGGTGGCCGGGGCCGAGTACCGGGGCGGCGGGATGACCCAGACCGCCCAGCTGATGCTCTCCACCGACCCGGAGGGCTACCTCGCCCGGGCCCGCACCCTCGGCCAGGCCGCCGAGCGGCAGCAGGAGACGCTGCACGAGCTGGTCACCCGTCAGCGCCGGCTCGACCAGCGCCGCACCGAGACCGCGGCCAAGCTCGCCGAACTCGACCAGGCCCGCCGCTCGCTGGGCGAGAACAAGCAGCAGATCCAGCAGCGGCTGGCCAAGGCGCAGAAGCTGCTCAACAGCCTGGGCGCGGCGGAGCGGGTCCGGATGGTCGCCCAGGACGCCCGGGAGGCCGAGCAGCGCGCCACCCGGGGCACCGACCGGCTGGACCTCGGCAGCACCCCGGCCGCCTCCGAGCGCGGGGCGGCCGCGCTGGCCGCCGCCGTGCGGATGGTCGGTTCGCCGTACGTCTACGGATCCACCGGGCCCCGTGCCTTCGACTGCTCCGGTCTGATGTACTACAGCTGGCGGCAGGCCGGAGTGACCCTGCCGCGGACCTCGCAGGCCCAGGCGTACGCCGGGCAGCGGATCAGCCTCTCCGAAGCGCGACCGGGAGACCTGGTGATCTTCTACCGGGACATGCACCACGTCGGGATGTACGCCGGCGGCGGGGTGATGGTGCACGCCCCGTACCCGGGGGCCAAGGTCCGGTACGAGAGCGTCAACGCGATGCCGGTCTCGGGGGTGGTCCGGCTCTGAGCGCGACCCCGGAGCCGGTACCGATAGCACCGGCCCGCCGCACGCTGTCCCGGCGCGGTGCGCTGCTGCTGGCGGCCGGCGGGTTCGCCCAGCTGTCGCTGCCCCCGGCCGCCCCGGCGGCGCCGGCGCGGCAGCTCGCCGACCGGCGCGCCGAGGTGGCCGGGCTGCTGGCGGCCCGGGCGCGCTCGCTGCCCGAGTGGTCGGGGCTCACCGGGGCCGAGGCGTCGTACCGCAACCTGGTGCTGCCGTCGTCCGTCGCCGCCGACCGGCTGACCGTGGCCGCGGAGCTGGTGGTGCGGATCGCCGGGTACGACGAGTACCCGGTGGTGTACCCGCGCCGGATCGAGCTGGTCCGGGACGAGGGCGGCTGGCGGGTCGTGCACGAGGAGGGCACCGGCGGGCCGCCGGCGCTCTGGGACCTCGGCGCCGTCCGGACCGCCGCCGGCGCCCGGTGCCTGGTCCTCGGCCTCGCCGAGGGGCCCGACCCGGCGGGCCTGGTCCCGGTGGGGGACCGCGCGGTGCCGGCCGTCAGCGCGGTCTGGGGCGAGGCCTGGTCCGGTCGGCTGCTGCTCGAACTGCCCGCCACCGAGCCGCAGTTCGCCCGCCTGTTGGAGGCCGACCCGGCGGGTTGGGCGGGCCTGGCGGCGGTCACAGTGGCCGCCCCCGGTGCGCCGCTGCACACCCCGGCGGACCGGGTGGTGATCAACCCCGAGGCGTTCGGGAAGCTCAGCGACTTCGGCCGGCAGGTGGTGGTCACCCACGAGACCACCCATGTCGCGACCCGGGCCGACACCCGGGCCTGGACCCCGCTCTGGCTCTCCGAGGGCGTCGCCGACTGGACCGCCTACCGCGACTCCGGGCGCACCCCCCGGCAGATCGCCCCCGAGCTGGCCGGGGACGTCGCCGCCGGGAAGCTGCCCACCGCGCTGCCCGCCGACGCGGACTTCGCCGCGGGGGCCACCGGCATCGCCCAGGCCTACGAGCAGTCCTGGCTGGCCTGCGACCTGATCGCCCGCCGGTACGGCACCGGTCGGCTGGTCGCCTTCTACCGGGCGGTCGGCGCGGCCGACGGGCAGGGCGAGGACCGGGAGCAGCGCACCGACCGGCTGCTGCGTGCCGTCCTGGGCGTCGGACTGGCGGAGTTCACCCGGCTCTGGCTGGCCGACGTGGCGACTTTGAAGGGCTAGCTCTCGTTAGAGGGTCTCACAGAGCCGGGTTCAGTGGCCGTTCGCCGGCCGGGCGCCCGCCGGTTGGTCGATGCCGTCCAGCAGGTCCTGCTCGTAGGCGATGCCCGGGCGCACCGGGTAGGTGGAGGCGGGCGGCAGGGCCGGGGGCTCGGAGAGCACCACGGTGGGCGGCAGCGGCGCGGCGGCGGCGCGGGTGGAGCGCCAGAGCCGGATGCCGGAGAGCACGGCGGCGGTCAGCAGCAGCAGGTTGCGCAGGCCCAGCACGGTGATCGCCAGCGGTTCGCTGTTGAGCACCTGGGTGAACAGCGTCGGGAACTCCAGCAGGGTGAGCGGGCAGGCGAGCAGGATCAGCAGCGCCACCGGCCGCTGGCTGGTGCCGCGCACGGTCAGGCAGACCGCCGCCACGCCGATCAGCCAGACCAGGTACTGCGGGCTGATCACCCGGCTGGTCACCACGAAGATCAGCAGCGCGCACAGCGCCGCGTCGTACATGGTGGCCGCGTTGCGGCGGCGGGCGGTGAAGCGCCACAGCAGCAGCCAGAGGAAGCCCAGCACGGTGCCGGCCATCATCACCTTGCTGATCACGCCGACCCACGGCCCGAGCATCTCGGGGGAGCCGTAGTTCATGGTGACCTTGCCGTTCCAGCCCCCGGCCATCCGGGCGATGTGCAGCGGCAGCGCGCCGACCGACTCGACCTCGATGCCGCGCGCGCCCTGGAAGGCCAGGAAGCCGAAGGCGCCGTTCATGCCGGCCGCGAGCAGGAAGCCCACCGAGACGGCGGTGGCCGCGGCCAGCGTCCAGGCGCGGCGGGTGCGGCGGCCGGACGGCGTGCCGATCAGGCCCAGCAGCGGCCAGATCTTGACCACGCCGCCCAGGCCCAGCAGCAGCCCGCCGACCGCCGGGCGGCGGATCAGCGCGAGCAGGCCGGCCAGGGTGAGCGCGGTGACCAGGAGGTCGAAGCGGTTGTAGATCATCGGGCCGAGCAGCGGCACGGCGACCACCCACAGCCAGGCGCCGGTCAGGGTCCGGCCCCGGCGCAGCCCGGTGCGGATCAGCAGCGCGGCCGCGGCGGCGTCGGCGATCCCGCAGATCACCCAGAACGAGGTCAGGTACGACCAGGGCAGCAGGCCCGGCAGCAGGATCACCAGCGCGGCGCCGGGCGGGTACTGCCAGGTGACGTCGTCGAACGGGAAGGTGCCGGTCTGCAGCACGCCGTACCAGGCGTGGTAGATCATCCAGACGTCGGCGGTGACGTCGCCGCCGGGGGCCTTCAGCACGCCGGTCATCAGCAGCACCAGCAGGGTGCGGGTGGCCACCCAGGTCGCCCCGAGGGCGGCGAGCGCCCCGAGCGGGCGGCCGAGGCGGCCGCGCGAAGAACCGGACTCGGTGGCCGGGGCCAACTCCACTGCGCTCCTCGTTCGTCTCGACGTCCTCACCGGAGGCGTCGTACGGACGGACGCCCGGGCCGCCGCGTCCGCGGCCTAGGTACTAGGACTGACCCGGGGGTCAAACGGTTGCCGTACGCGGTTCCGTTCCCGGCGGGTCATGGTGTTGACCTATCGTACGGATCACCCAGCGGTACACCGAGCACCCCCCGACCGAGCGAGCCGTGGCCTGATGCACAGAACCTTGATCGTCACCAATGACTTCCCGCCCCGCCCGGGAGGCATCCAGGCCTTCGTGCACAACATGGCGGTCCGTCAGCCCCCCGGGAGCATCGTGGTGTACGCCTCGACCTGGCGGGACGGCTCGGAGGTGCGGCGCTTCGACGCCGAGCAGCCGTTCCCGGTGATCCGGGACCGGACGAAGGTGATGGTTCCCACACCGCGGGTGACCCGGCGGGCCGCCGAGATCCTGCGGGCGGAGCGGTGCGACTCGGTCTGGTTCGGCGCGGCCGCCCCGCTCGGCCTGATGGCGCCCGCGCTGCGCCGGGCCGGGGCCGGGCGGCTGCTCGGCATGACCCACGGGCACGAGGCCGCCTGGGCCCAGCTGCCCGGCTCCCGGCAGCTGCTGCGGCGGATCGGCGCGGGCACCGACGTGCTGACGTACCTGGGGGAGTACACCCGCTCGCGGATCGCCGCCGCGGTCGGGCCGCAGGCCGCGGCCCGGATGGTGCAGCTGCCGCCGGGCGTGGACGAGACGACCTTCCACCCCGGCTCCGGCGGCGCGGAGGTGCGCCGCCGGCTGGGGCTGGCGGACCGGCCGGTGGTGGTCTGCGTCTCCCGGCTGGTGCCGCGCAAGGGCCAGGACACCCTGATCGAGGCGATGCCGCAGATCCTGGCGGACGTGCCGGACGCGGTGCTGCTGATCGTCGGCGGCGGGCCGTACCGGGCGGACCTGGAGAAGCTCGCCGACGCCAAGGGCGTCCGGGCCTCGGTGCGCTTCACCGGCTCGGTGCCCTGGGAGGAGCTGCCCGCCCACTACGGGGCCGGGGACGTCTTCGCGATGCCCTGCCGGACCAGGCGCGGCGGGCTCGATGTGGAGGGGCTGGGGATCGTCTACCTGGAGGCCTCGGCGACCGGCCTGCCGGTGGTCGCGGGGGACTCCGGCGGGGCGCCGGACGCGGTGCTGGAGGGCGAGACCGGGTACGTGGTGCCGGGCGGCTCGGCCGGGGCGGCCGCGGAGCGGATCGTCCGGCTGCTCCGGGACGAGGAGCTGCGGCGGCGGCTCGGCGAGGCCGGGCGGCGCTGGGTGGAGCGCTCCTGGCGCTGGGACCTGCTGGCCGGGCGGCTGACCTCGCTGCTGGCGGGCTAAGGCCTGCCGGCGGGCCGGTGTACGGCGAAGGGCCCCGGGGGATCCCGGGGCCCTTCGCCGTACGCTCCGGTCACTTCTTGTAGAGCGCCTCGATCTCGGCGGCGAAGTCCTTCAGCACGACGTTGCGCTTGAGCTTCAGCGAGGGCGTCAGGTGGCCGCTCTCCTCGGAGAACTCGGTGTCCAGCAGGCGGAACTTCTTGACCGCCTCGGCGTGCGAGACGGCCGCGTTGCCGTCGTCCACCGCGGACTGCAGGGCGGCCAGCAGGTCCGGGTCGTCGGCGAGCTCGGCGACGGTGGCGGTGGCGGGCTTGCCGTTGAGCTCCTTCCACTTCGGGAAGAAGTCCGGGTCGACGGTGACCAGGCAGGCGATGAAGGGCTTGCGGTCGCCGACCACCATGACCTCGCCGACCAGGGCGTGGGCCCGGATCCGGTCCTCGATCACGGCCGGGGCGACGTTCTTGCCGCCCGCGGTGACGATGATCTCCTTCTTGCGGCCGGTGATGGTCAGGTAGCCGTCGGAGTCCAGCGCGCCCAGGTCGCCGGTGGCGATCCAGCCGTCCTTGAGGGTGTCGGCGGTGGCCTGCGGGTTGTTCCAGTAGCCGGTGAAGACGTGCGGGCCCTTGAAGTAGACCTCGCCGTCCTCGGCGATCCGGACCGAGGCGCCGGGGACCGGCTGGCCGACCGTGCCGATCTTCGGCTTGTCCCACGGGTTGAAGGCGGTGGCCGCGCAGGTCTCGGTGAGGCCGTAGCCCTCCAGGACGGTGAAGCCGATGCCCCGGTAGAAGTGGCCGAGCCGCTCGCCGAGCGGGGCGCCGCCGGAGATGGCGTGGGTGGCCCGGCCGCCGAGGGCGGCGCGCAGCTTGCTGTAGACCAGCTTGTCGAACACGGCGTGCTTGAGCCGCAGCACCAGGCCCGCGCCGCCGGCGTCCAGCGCCCGGCTGTAGGCGATCGCGGTGTCGGCGGCCTTGTCGAAGATCTTGCCCTTGCCGTCGGCCTGGGCCTTGGCGCGGGCGGTGTTGTAGACCTTCTCGAACACTCTCGGCACGCCCAGGATCAGGGTCGGCCGGAAGGCGGCCAGCTCGGCGGTGACGTCCCTGATGTCGGAGACGTGGCCGAGCTTGATCGGGGCCATCACCGGGGCGATCTCGGCGATCCGGGCGAGCACGTGGGCCAGCGGCAGGAAGAGCAGTACGGAGCTCTCGCCGGTGCGGAACAGCGGGGCGAGGCGCTCGACCACGTTGCCGCACTCGGCCAGGAAGTTGCCGTGGGTCAGCTGACAGCCCTTCGGGCGGCCGGTGGTGCCCGAGGTGTAGACGATGGTGGCGATGTCGTCGGGGCCGGCGATCGAGCGGCGCTCGTGGACCGTCGTGTCCGGGACGTCCCGCCCGGCCTCGGCGAGCGCGGCCAGCGCGCCGTCCTCGATCTGCCAGGTGTGCTTCAGCTCCGGCAGCCGGTCGCGGACCTCGCCGAGCACCTGGACGTGCTGGGTGGTCTCGGTGATGACGGCGACCGCGCCCGAGTCGCCGAGGATCCACTCGACCTGCTCGGCGGAGGAGGTCTCGTACACCGGCACGGTGATCGCGCCGGCCGTCCAGATCGCGAAGTCCAGCAGCGTCCACTCGTACCGGGTGCGGGACATGACGCCCACCCGGTCGCCGGGCCCGATGCCCGCGGCGATCAGGCCCTTCGCGGCGGCGTGCACCTCGGCGAGGAACTGGACCGAGGTCAACTCCTGCCAGCGGCCGTCCACCTTCCGGCTGAGCACCGCGACGTCCGGGTGCTCCTCGGCGTTCCGGTGCACAGGGTCGGCGAGGTTACCGCCGCTCGGTACCTGGTAGAGGGCCGGAAGGCTGAAGTCGAGCAAGACTGCTCCTCGTTCGCGACGCTGCGGGACGGCAGGACGTTACTGCCCGGTAGGCAGCTTCGACCAGGGGGGTCGGCCCCGGTGTTCGAAGTGTCACACCCGGCCGGGTCGGACCAGGCCGTGACCGGGTCGTTCGACTGGCACCCTACGACAGCCCGTTGGTGACCGGCCGGTAGCATGCTCGGCCGACCGGCCCGGACGGCCCGCGGCCGGTGCCTCCGACGGCCCGCCCCGGTGCCCGCGCGGCCGAGTCGATCGCCGGTCGCGATAGCCTGCTCCGGGCGGACCGGGCCGAGCGCGCCTCGACCCGGACCGGCAGCCAGAGGGACGACGCGGAGGGCCATTCCATGGCGGAGCACACCAGGTCGAGCATCACCATCGACGCGACCCCGGCCACGGTCATGGCCGTGATCGCCGACTTCGCCGCCTACCCGGCCTGGACCGGCGAGGTCAAGGAGATCGAGGTCCTGGAGACCGGCGAGGACGGCCGCGCCGCGAAGGTCCGGCTGCTGCTCGACGCCGGCGCCATCCGCGACGAGCACGTCCTCGCCTACACCTGGGACGGCGACCGCGAGGTCGGCTGGACCCTCGTCCGCAGCCAGATGCTCCGCTCGCTGGACGGCTCCTACACCCTCGCCCCGCTGGCCGGCGGTCGGACCGAGGTCACCTACCAGCTCGCCGTGGACGTCAAGATCCCGATGCTCGGCATGATCAAGCGCAAGGCCGAGAAGGTCATCATCGACCGCGCGCTGGCCGGACTGAAGAAGCGCGTCGAGGGCTGACACGGCGGAACGGGGGCTGACGGCATGACCGCGACACGCACCATCCTGGTCAGCGGCGACGCGGGCGCGCCCGCCGTGGCCGCCGCCACCGCCCTGCACGCCGCCGGGCAGGGCCACCGCACCTGGCTGCTGGCCGCCGACGACCCGCACCGCGCCCTGGACTCCGCGCTCGGCATCCGCCTGGAACCCGAACCGTACGGTTACGCGCCCGGCCTGACGGTCTCCCGGATCGACGAGCAGGCCGCCTTCCGCTACGCCGTCGGCGAGCTCACCGGCCGGCTCAAGCCCGCCCTCGACCTGCTCGGCGCCGAACAGCTCGACCCCGAGGAGCTGACCGCCCTCCCCGGCATCGCCCGGCTCGCCCTGCTGCGCGCCCTGCCCGCCGCCGACCACGACGTCCTGGTGGTGCTCGCCCCGGCCCCCGCCGAGCTGATCGCCACCCTCGCCCTGCCCGAGCAGCTGACCCGCTACCTGGACCGGCTGGTCCCGGAGCAGCGCCAGGCCGCCCGGGCGCTGCGCCCGCTGCTGGCCGGGCTGGCCGGCGTCCCGATGCCCGCCGAGTGGCTGTACGAGGGGCGCACCAAGGCCGCCGCGGTGCTGGCCGAGTCCCGCGCCGCGATCAGCGACCCGGGCACCAGCGTGCGCCTGGTGGTCTCCGCCGACGGCCACCCGTACGAGCAACTGCGCCGGGTCCGGGCCGGGCTCGCGCTGTACGGGCACCGGCCGGACGCCGTCGTGGTGCACGGCGCGCTGCCCCCGGCCGCCGTCGCCTCGCCCGACCCCTGGCTGGCCGAGCTGGCCCGCCGCCGGCAGCAGGAACTGGACCGGCTCGCCGCCGAGACCGACGCCCCGGTGCTGGTCACCGGCCTGGCCGAGGGCACCCTGGAGGCCGTCGCCGAGCGCCTGTACGGGGACGGCCCCGGCCCCGAGCGGCTCGAACCGCAGCCCTGGCCGGTCGAGGACCGGCTCGCCGAGGAAGGCCTGCTGGTCTGGCACCTCGACCTGCCCGGCGCCGACCGGTCCGGACTGGACCTGGTCCGCCGGGGCGACGACCTGGTGATCGGCCTCGGCGCCCACCGCCGGGTGCTCCCGCTGCCCGCCGCGCTGCGCCGCTGCACCGTCGCCGGGGCCGGCCTGCACGAGGGCGTGCTCTCGGTGCGGTTCGCGCCCGACCCGGCGCTCTGGCCGCAGGGCTGACGGGCCTTCCGGCCTTTCGGCCCGGTACGGCCGGTCGGGTAGCGTCGGGCCGAAGGGCCGCGGGGTGCGGCCACGGCTGAGGAGGCGCCCGCGATGACCAGCACCGACGACCGTACCGAGCCCGGCGGCGAGCAGGGGAGCGGGTCGTCGCACCCGTTCGGGGCGGAACTGGGCCCGCTGGTGGACGAGGTCCGCCGGTTCGCCGACGCCGTCGGCGAGAAGGCCCAGGAGGCGAGCGCCACCACCCTGATCGCCCTCTCCGGCCTGGCCGACCGGCTGCGCACCCAGCAGCCGGAGGTCTACACCCACCTCGCCGCGGCCGGCTCCGGGCTGGCCGCTGCGGGTGCCGAACTGCTGGCCGCCTACCGGGTCGCGGTGGCCGGGCACGAGCAGCGCTGGACCTCCGGGGAGGGGGCGCCGGTGGAGAAGATCGACCTCGACGCACCGGGCCGGGCGGAGGGCGCCGACGAGGCTGACGGGCCGTCCGCCAAGCAGTGAATCCGTAACTTTCGCAGCGTGACCGCGTTGCTCTCTTACGTCACGAAGATGGAGATTAGATACGACTTTTGAAGCGTCGCGGCCCGGCTTTCCCGGAATTGTCTTCGGATAATGTATGCGAGGCTGTGTACGGGGGCAGGGTTGGGCGGTACCGTTCCGTCCAGCGGGAACGAGTGAATAGCTGAGGGACACATGGCTCTGACCATCGGCGTCGATGTCGGCGGAACCAAGATCGCGGCAGGTGTGGTCGACGAGGCGGGCGCGATCCTGGCTCGGACCCGGGTGCCCACCCCGGCCGACCCCCAGTGGGCGGTCGACGCCATCGCGCAGGCCGTCCGCGAACTCAAGGACCAGCACCCCGGCGTCACCGCCGTCGGCGTCGGCGCCCCCGGCTTCGTCGACAGCAACCGCTCCACGGTGATCTTCGCGCCCAACATCGACTGGGAGAACGAGCCGCTGCGCGGGCGGATCGAGGAGCTCACCGGCCTGTCCACGGTGGTCGAGAACGACGCCAACTGCGCCGCCTGGGCCGAGTTCCGCTTCGGCGCGGCCGCCGACCACCAGGACATGGTGCTGATCACCGTCGGCACCGGCATCGGCGGCGGCATCGTCCTCGACGGACGGCTGCACCGCGGCCGCTTCGGCGTGGCCGGCGAGATCGGCCACCTCAACATGGTCCCGGACGGCCTGCAGTGCGGCTGCGGCGGCAAGGGCTGCTGGGAGCAGTACGGCTCCGGGCGGGCGCTGCGCCGCTACGGCCGGGAGAAGGCGGCGGCCGACCCGGTGCGCGGCCGGCGGATGCTGGACCTCAACGACGGCGTCGCCGAGACCATCCGCGGCATCCACATCACCGAGGCGGCCGAGGCGGGCGACCCGCTCGCCCTGGAGTGCTACGCCGAGCTCGCCGACTGGCTGGGCCGCGGCATGGCCGACCTGGCCGCGCTGTTCGACCCGGGCGTCTTCGTCCTCGGCGGCGGCGTCTCCGACTCCGGCCGACTGCTGCTCGACCCGGTGGCCAAGGCCTTCGAGCACTACCTGACCGGCGGGGTGCACCGCCCGCGCGCCGAGGTCGTGCTCGCCTCGATGGGCTCCGCGGCCGGCATCGTCGGCGCGGCGGACCTCGCCCGCACCTGAGTGGGATTTCCCCTTCGCCGATATTGCGGCTCAGGGGGACCCCTTCGCCGGTACTGCGGCGCAGGGGTGTGAGACCCGCCGGTGGCGGCGCGACCGGGCCCCGACCGATCCCGGCTGCGCCGCCACCGTCGCATCAGAAACTACCGTCCTCCGTGGTGACACCGCACAGGGGAGGACCACGGATGACCGTCGCGCCCATCGAACCGCCGCCGGGCGGCCCGCGCCGACTGCGCCTGCTCAGCTACAACATCCGCTCGCTGCGCGACGATCGGCGCGCGCTCGCCCGGGTGATCCGGGCCTGCGCGCCCGACCTGGTCTGCGTGCAGGAGTCCCCGCGCTACTGGCGCCCCGAGGGCCAGGCGGCCTGGCTGGCCCGCAGCACCGGGACGGTCGTGCTGTCCGGGGGCGGTCGGACCGCCGCGGGCCCGCTGCTGCTGGGCCGGCCCGGCGCGGTGGAACTGCTGGGCGTGCACGACCGGTTGCTGCCCAAGACCCGCGGCCTGCACGCCCGCGGTTTCGCCACCGCGCTGCTCCGGCTGCCCGGGACCGCCCCGTTCGGCGTCACCAGCTGCCACCTCAGCCTCGACCCCGAGGAGCGGTACGGGCAGTTCGAGCTGCTGCTCGACCAGCTCACGATCGCCGAACAGGGCATCGTGGCAGGGGACTTCAACGAACACCCGGACGGGCCGGGCTGGCAGCTGCTGGCCTCCCGGATGTGGGACGGGTACCCGACCGCGCCCTGGGGCGGCGAGTTCACCTCCGTACCGGAGAACCCCTACCAGCGGATCGACGCCGTCTTCGCCACGCCCGGGATCACCGTGCTCGGCTGCGGGGTGCCGCACGGCCTGCCCGGCGTGGCCGGGGCCGACCTGCGGGCCGCGACCGACCACCTGCCGGTGCTGGCCGTGCTCGAACTGCCGGATGGCCGGCCGGACACGCCGGCCGACACGCTTTAGGGCGTGTCTGACAATTCCCGCCGGGCGCGCGACGCCGGGGCACGCACCTCGCCGCGTTGTCGTCGGTCGCCGATGCTCCGCATGGACTCCC